>NZ_CP046182.1:2323-351579 GCF_012567545.1 Enterobacteriaceae endosymbiont of Donacia fulgens | reverse complement strand
AGGGAAACAACCCAGATCGCTAGCTAAGGTCCCTAAGTTATAATTAAGTGGGAAACGAAGTGGGAAGGCATAAACAGCCAGGATGTTGGCTTAGAAGCAGCCATCATTTAAAGAAAGCGTAATAGCTCACTGGTCTAGTCGTCCTGCGCGGAAGATTTAACGGGGCTAAATTATACACCGAAGCTGCGACAATAAATAATTTTTTTATTGGGTAGGGGAGCGTTCTGTAAATTGTTGAAGATAAATTGTGAAGTTTGTTGGAAATATCAGAAGTGCGAATGCTGACATGAGTAACGATAAAATAGGTGAAAAACCTATTCGCCGAAAGACTAAGGGTTCCTATCCAACGGTAATCGGGGTAGGGTAAGTCGACACCTAAGATGAGGCTGAAAAGCGTAATCGATGGACAACAGGTTAATATTCCTGTACTCATTATTATCGCGAAGGGGGGACGAAGAAGGTTAAATTAGCCAGGTGATGGTAGTCTTGGTTTAAGCGTTTAGATGAATTATTTAGGAAAATCCGGATAATTATAACATTAAGGCGTTATGACGAAATACTTTATTGTATTTAAGTAATTAATACCATACTTACAAGAAAATCCTCTAAGCTCTAAATAATATTGAATCGTACTCTAAACCGACACAGGTGGTCAGGTAGAGAATACTAAGGCGCTTGAGAGAACTCAGGTGAAGGAACTAGGCAAAATAGTGCCGTAACTTCGGGAGAAGGCACGCTGATTGTAAGTGAAAAAATTTACTTTTGAAGCTGAAATCAGTCTAAGATAATAGCTGGCTGCAACTGTTTATTAAAAACACAGCACTGTGCAAACACGTAAGTGGACGTATACGGTGTGACGCCTGCCCGGTGCCGGAAGGTTAATTGATAGGGTTATTATTTTAATAAGAAGCTCTTGATCGAAGCCCCGGTAAACGGCGGCCGTAACTATAACGGTCCTAAGGTAGCGAAATTCCTTGTCGGGTAAGTTCCGACCTGCACGAATGGCGTAATGATGGCCAGACTGTCTCCACCTGAGACTCAGTGAAATTGAAATTGCTGTGAAGATGCAGTGTACCCGCGGCAAGACGGAAAGACCCCGTGAACCTTTACTATAGCTTGATATTGATTAGTAGATATTGATGTGTAGGATAGGTGGGAGGCAATGAAATATCAGCGCTAGTTGGTATGGAGCCACCCTTGAAATACCACCCTTTAATGTTTATTATTCTAACCTAAACCCGTTATCCGGGTTAGAGACAGTGTCTGGTAGGTAGTTTGACTGGGGCGGTCTCCTCCTAAAGAGTAACGGAGGAGTACTAAGGTCAGCTAATCACGGTCGGAAATCGTGAGGTTAGTACAAAGGCAAAAGCTGGCTTAACTGTAAGAATGACAATTCGAACAGATGCGAAAGCAGGTCTTAGTGATCCGGTGGTTCTGTATGATAAGGCCATCGCTCAACGGATAAAAGGTACTCCGGGGATAACAGGCTAATACCGCCCAAGAGTTCATATCGACGGCGGTGTTTGGCACCTCGATGTCGGCTCATCACATCCTGGGGCTGTAGTAGGTCCCAAGGGTATGGCTGTTCGCCATTTAAAGTGGTACGCGAGCTGGGTTTAGAACGTCGTGAGACAGTTCGGTCCCTATCTGCCGTGGGCGTTGGAAGATTGAAAGAATTTGCTCCTAGTACGAGAGGACCGGAGTGAACGTATCTCTGGTGTTCGGGTTGTTATGCCAATAGCATTGCCCGGTAGCTAAATACGGAAAAGATAAGCGCTGAAAGCATATAAGCGCGAAGCTTATCTTAAGATTAATCTTCCCTGAATTTTTGTTAATTATTTACAATAATTCCTTAAGGGACGTTAAAGACTATGACGTTGATAGGCTGGATGTGTAAGCATAGTAATATGTTAAGCTAACCAGTACTAATAAACACCCGTGAGTCTTAACCTTACAACACCAGAATCGTTTAGATTTAATTATTAATTAATTATTTTATAGTTTAATAAATTCCTGGTATAAATAACGCAATGGTACCACCTGAATCCATTCCGAACTCAGAAGTGAAACGTTGTTGTGCCGATGGTAGTATGAGGTTTACCTCATGTAAGAGTAGGTAAATACCAGGAATGTTTTTTTTTAAAATTTTATATTTTATTTATAAATCATAATAATATGCCGGCTTAGCTCAGTTGGTAGAGCAACTGACTTGTAATCAGTAGGTCACCAGTTCAACTCCGGTAGCCGGCATGTGTTTTATTTTTTTTAATATTTTGATAATAAATATGGTGGGATACCCAAGTGGTTAACGGGAGCAGACTGTAAATCTGTCGTCATAGACTTCGAAGGTTCGAATCCTTCTCCCACCAAAGTTTTATTAAAAATAAACTTATGGCAGACATCGTATAATGGTATTACTTTAGCCTTCCAAGCTAATAATACGGGTTCGATTCCCGTTGTCTGCTAAAATAAATTTTATAAATTATGTTATATTATAACATTCATCAATAAAAATAATTTATATAATTAAGCTGATATAGCTTAGATGGTTAGAGCACATCCTTGGTATGGATGAGGTCCCCAGTTCAATTCTGGGTATCAGCAAAGCATATTACTATTTATAGTATTTTATTAAAAAAAAGTAATAAAAGGATAATTACTAATGTTTCTTAAGTTACAAAAAGATTCTACTTTAGAATGGTTTCTTTCTTATTGTCATATTAATAAATATCCAGCAAAAATGATTTTAATTAAACAAGAAAATATTTCTAAAAATCTTTTTTTTATATTAAAAGGAGTTGTTGTTGTTTCAATTAAAAATAAAAATGGTAAAGAAATTATACTTAGTTATTTAAGTACAGGTAATTTTATAGGTGAAATGGGGATTTTTAATAATCATTATAAAGAAATTACATTAGTAAAATTAAAAACAGAATGTGAATTAGCAAAAATTTCATATACAAATTTTCATAATTTAATTAAAATTAATAATAATATTATTATGAAAATTTCTGAACAACTTTCTAATAAGTTACATTTGACATATCAAAAAGTAAATAATTTAGCTTTTTTAGATGTTACTAATCGAATTTCTAAAACATTATTAAATTTAGCTAAATCTCCAGAAGCAATAACTCATCCAGATGGTATGCAAATAAAAATAACTAGACAGGAAATAGGGAAAATAGTTGGTTGTTCTAGAGAAACAGTTGGTCGTACTCTTAAAATATTAAAAAAACGTAATTTAATTTATGCTCATGGTAAAACAATCGTTGTTTATGGGACTAGATAAATTATATTATTTTATTATAATAAATAAAAATTAAAAAAAATCTAATCCAATAACATTATATACTTTTTTTAAAGTAAAATTTGCATGTTTTTTTGCTTTTTTTGCTCCATTAATCATAACATTTTTTAAATATTTTTCATTTTTTCTATAAAAAAAATATTTTTTTCTTAATTTATTTAAAAATAAACATAAACAATTAATAATTGATTCTTTTAAATTATTATAATTTTTATTTTTAAAATTTTGTTCTAATTGTTCTATAGAACATTCAGTTATATTAGCTAATATTGCTAATAAATTAGAAATACCTGGTTTATTTTTTAAATCATATTTTATATTAGGAGGAAAATCAGAATCAGTAATTGCATTTTTAATTTTTTGTTTAATGATAAAATCATCATCAAATAAACTAATAATACTATTATTATTAGTATCTGATTTAGACATTTTTTTTTGGGGATTAATTAATGACATAATACATGAACCATTATTATTATTAAGTATCTTTTCAGGAATAGTGAATGTATTTCCATAAATATTATTAAATCTATATGCAATATTTCTAGTTAATTCAATATGTTGAATTTGATCTTTTCCTACCGGTACTTTATTTGTTTGATATAATAAAATATCTGCTGCCATTAATATTGGATAATTAAATAATCCGATATTAATATTTTTATTAAAAGATATTTTTTGTTTAAACTGAGTCATTCTTTTTATTTCCCCAAAATTAGTAAAACAATTTAAAATCCAATTTAATTGTACATGTTGAGGAACATGAGATTGTACAAAAATAATATTATTTTCAGGATCAATTCCACATGCTAAAAGCATAGCTAAAATATCTAATATATTTTTATTTAAAATATCTTTTTTTTGATATATAGTTAGAGAATGTAAATCAGCTATACAATAAATACAAAAATATTTTTTTTGTAATTTTTTCCATTGACTTAAAGCTCCAATATAATTACCAATAGTTAATAATCCGGTTGGTTGTATACCACTAAATATTATTTTTTTTTTCATAATTTTTTTATAATTATTTTATATTTTTAAAATGTTGTATTTAATTTTAATCTTATATCTTTTATAGTTTTATTATATGATAATTTATTTTTAAATAAAGCTGAACCTATTATAAATACATCTGCTCCGGAAATAGCTATTTTCTTTATATTATTTATATTAATACCACCATCTACTTGTAATAAAATTTTTCTCCTTTTATTATTAATAATTTTTCTAACTTGGATAATTTTTTTATAAATATGATTTAAAAATTTTTGTCCTTCAAAACCAGGATTTACAGACATAACTAATATTATATCTAATTTATGAATTAGATAATCTAAACAGTTTAAAGAAGTAGATGGATTTAAAGCTAATCCTGCTTTACATCCATAATTTTTTATTAATGAAATACTTCTATCTAAATGGTTTGAACTTTCTGGATGTATAATAATACTATTAGCTCCTAATTTTATAAAATTAATAATTAAATTATCTATTTTTTTTGTCATTAAATGAATATCAATTTTACATTTAATATTATTCTCTCTCAAAGATTTTAAAATTAATGGCCCAATAGTTAAATTAGGTACATAATGATTATCCATAACATCAAAATGTATTATATCAACCCCAGCTGTTAAAACATTATTAATTTCTTTACCTAAACATGCAAAATTTGCAGATAAAATAGATGCAGCAATTAGTTTATTTTCCATTTTATTAAGTTCACTATATAAATAATAATTTTAAAATATATTAAAAAATTACATTTTTATTTTCATTAATAGCATTAGAAATAATTTTTTCTGAAATATTATTATATATAATGGCTTTACCAATTTTAATTGGAAGAATAATATGAATTTTATTTTTATTTATTTTTTTATCTCTATAAATATGTTTAAAATATTGTTTTATATGCATATTATTTGGTCCTTTAACTGGTAAATTACATTTTTTTAATAAATTAATAATTCTTATTATATCTTTATTATTTATTAAATTAAGTTTTTTAGATGTTATAGCAGCAATTACTATACCTGCAGATACAGCTTCTCCGTGTAACCATTTACCATATCCTAATTCTGCTTCAATTGCATGACCATAAGTATGTCCTAAATTTAATAATGCTCTTTTATTTTTTTCATATTCATCTTCATAAATTATCTTAGATTTTAATTTACAACATTTACTTATACAGTAAAGTATAGATTTTTTATCTAAATTGAATAATTTATTAATATTATTTTCTAACCAAGAAAAAAATTTTTCATCAAAAATGATACTATATTTTATAACTTCTGCTAACCCGGCTGAAAACTCTCTTTTAGATAAAGTATCTAAACAATTTAAATTTATTATTACAATATTAGGTTGATAAAAACTACCTATCATATTTTTCCCTAAAATATGATTAACAGCTGTTTTTCCTCCTACAGAGGAATCTACCTGTGATAATAAAGTAGTAGGTATTTGAATAAATTTTACACCTCTTAAATAAATAGAAGCAGCAAATCCTGTTATATCCCCTATAACACCCCCTCCTAAAGCAATGAGAGTAGTATCTCTATTATGTAAATTTTTAATTAATGCTGTAAAAATAATATTTAAAGTAATTAATGTTTTATATTTTTCACCATCAGGGATTATAACATAATTTATTCTAACACCCATATTATGAAGTTGATTAAATACTTTTTTAAAATATAAAGAAAAAATTATTTTATTAGTTACAATCATAACACTATCTCCTTTTTTTAAAAAAAATAAAGATAATGGTTTATCAAATAAATTAAAATCAATAATAATTGGATAATTATGTTTTTTTGTTGAAACTAAAATAGTTTTTCCCATATATAATATGTATATCCTTTTAATTTTTTTCTAATAAGTTAATAAGTTGATTAGCAACAATTTTTGCACTTTGTTCATCTGTTTTTATAATAATATCAGCAATTTCGTTATATAAATGATTTCTTTTTTTAGCTAATTTTTCTAATATTTCTTTAGCTAATTGATTTTTATTTTTTAATAAAGGACGTTTTTTATCTCTTTTAGTACGACTTAATTGTTTTTCTATAGTAGTTTTTAAATAAACAACAATACCTCTAGAAGAGAGAAATTTTCTTGTTTCTTTTGATTGAATAGAACCTCCCCCAGTAGCTAATATAATTCCTTGTTTTTGAGTTATTTCATTAATAATTTTTTTTTCACGTTTTCTAAAACCTTCTTCTCCTTCTACATCAAATACCCAATTAATATCAGCTCCTGTACGACGTTCAATTTCTTGATCTGAATCAAAAAAATCCATTTTTAATAAATTTGCAAGATGACGTCCAATTGTACTTTTTCCTGCTCCCATAGGTCCTATTAAAAATATGTTTCTTTTTTCTGCCATTTTTTTATATTATTAATTTTATTATAATTGTGAAAAGAATTCTTATCTTTAAAATTAAAGATAAGATATATATTTTAAACTAGATCATAAAATGATTTTTTAAAATAGTAAATAGTTTATTATAATTAACTTTAATTTTTATATAAATTAAATTTTTAATAAAATTTTATTATTTTAATTATATAAATTAAAATAATTATTTTAATTAATAAAAAGGTAAAAAATTTTTATTAAAAAATAAATTTTAAATAACTTTTTTTATTTAATTTTAAAAGATAAGATAATCATTAAAATAATTATCTTATCTATCTATATATTTATTTGTTAGATAAAAAAGTATTTACACGATTAATAAATTCATGTGGATTATCTAAAGTACCTTTTTCTGCTAAAATTGCTTCTTCTAATAATAAAAAAATAAATTCAGAAAAATATTTTTCATCTTTTATTGTTAAAATTTTTTTTATTAAAATATGATTTGGATTTAATTCAAAATTATATTTTATTTCTGGAATTTCTTGACCTGCTGCAGCAAATAATTTTGCCATTTGAGTACTCATTTCATTTACATCTGTAGTTACAATAGCAGGGGTATTAATTAATCTATTTGTTAATTTAACCTTTTTTATTTTATCTCCTAATAAATTTTGTATTTTTTTTAAAAAAGGTTTAAATTTTTCTTTTATTTCGTCTTTTATGATATTATCATTTTTTTTGATAAATTCATCAGATGAATCATCTTGTTTACTTATTGATTGAAAATTTTTTCCTTCAAATTCAGTAATATAACTCATCATCCATTCATCAATATGATCAATTAATAGTAATACTTCAATACCTTTTTTATAAAAAAATTCTAAATGTGGGCTATTTTTTGCAGAAATATAATTATCTGATGTTAAAAAATATATTTTATTTTGACCTTTTATCATTCTTTGTGAATATTCTTCTAAAGATACATTTTGTTCTGAATTATTATTATATGTTGAAGAAAAACGTAATAATTTTATTATAATATTTTTATTATTTATATCTTCTGCTGGTCCTTCTTTAAAAATTACACCAAATTTTTTCCAAAAATTATTATATATATCTTTATCTTTACTAAGATTCATTAACATATTAAGTACTTTTTTTGTTAATGTTATCTTCATATTATGAATAATACTATTTTTTTGTAAAATTTCTCTTGAAATATTTAAAGGTAAATCATTTGAATCAACTAAACCTCTTACAAATCTTAAATATTTAGGTAAAAGTTGTTCTGCATCTTCCATAATAAAAACTCTTTGTACATATAATTTTAATCCATTTTTATAATCTCGATTACGTATATCCCATGGAATATTTGATGGAATATATAATAAACTAATATATTCTTGTTTGCCTTCTACATGATTATGACTCCAAGTAATCGGATCAAGATTATCATATGTTAATTGTTTATAAAATTCTTTATATTCCTTTTCATTAATTTCTGTTTTATTACGTAACCAAAGTGCTTGCGCTTTATTAACTTGTTCCCAATAGTATTTTTTTTCCTTATCGTTATACATTTTAATCTCTATTGGTAAAGCGATATGTTCTGAATATTTATTAATTATTGTTTTTATACGCCATGTATCTAAAAATTCATCATATTTAGGACGTATATGTAATATAATTTCAGTACCTCTTAATTCTTTATTTATGTTAGCTATATAATAATTACCTTCACCTGTAGATTCCCAAAATACTCCTTTATTTAAAGGTAATCCTGCTAATCTAGTTTTAACAGAAACTTTATCAGAAACTATAAAAGCAGAATAAAAACCAACACCAAATTGTCCTATTAGTTGCGAATTTATTTCTGATTTTTTATCAGAAGATAAATTTAAAGATTTTATAAAATCCTTAGTACCAGATTTTGCAATTGTACCTAAATTTTCAATAACTTCTTCACGAGACATACCAATACCATTATCACTAATAGTAATTAATCTTTTTTCTTTATTTATAGAAATTTGTACTTTTAATACTGAATTATTTTCATATAAATTAGGATTAGATAACGTTTTAAATTTTAATTTATCAATAGCATCAGAAGCATTAGAAATTAATTCTCTTAAAAAAATTTCTTTATTTGAATAAAGAGAATGAATCATTAAGTGTAATAATTGTTTTACTTCAGATTGAAAACTTCTAGTTTCTTTTTTTTCCATAAATGTCTTTTCTCTTGTTTATATAGGACATTAAAATATATTTATCAAATATAATTTATAATTAAATTATAATAAAATATTATTTAATTTTTTGAATATAATTAATAATTATTAAAATATATTAATATTTCTAATATAATCATTTCAAATCCTATTCTAGGATTTGGTGCTAAATGTAAATTTTTTTTTCCTGTATTTAAAATATTATATAAAAATTTTAATTCATTTTCTGAAAAGTTTTTAAGTGTTTTTTGATAAAATATTATTATATCTTTTCTAAAATTTAAATTTCTAAAAAAAGAATCAGAATTTTTATATAAAATTTTAATTTTTAAAATATTATGTATTAACATCATTAATTCTGTAATTATATTATCCCAATTAATATTAAAAACAGAAATTTTATCAATTATACTAAAAATTAAATTATTTTTTTTTGTTTTAAAATTATTTATTAATAAAAATAAATATTTTTTTTCTATTAATCCTAACATTAAATAAACATTTTCTATAGTTAATGAACCCATAGATATTAATTGATCTGTTAAACTTAATGCATCACGCATACTACCATATGCAGCATTTGATAAAATATCTAATGCTTCTTCATTATATTTAATTTTTTCTTTATTTAAAATTTTTTTTAATTGATTTAAAATTATATTTTTTTCTATTAATTTTAAATTAAATTGCATACATCTAGATGTAATAGTTATCGGGATTTTTTGTAATTCTGTTGTTGCAAATATAAATTTGACATATTCAGGAGGCTCTTCTATTATTTTTAATAAAGCATTAAAACTATGTTTTGATAACATATGAAATTCATCAAAAATATATATTTTATATCTCCCTTTAACAGGAAAATAATAAATTATTTCTAAAATTTCTCTGATATCTTCTACTTTAGTTTTAGATGCAGAATCTAATTCAATTAAATCTAAAAAAGAATTATTTTTAATAGAAATACAATTCTCACATAATCCACATGGATTATGTGTAATACCTTTTAAACAACTTAAACCCATTGCAAAAATACGTGCTATTGTGGTTTTACCAACTCCTCTACTACCAGATAAAATCCAAGCAGGATGAATTTTTTTTTTTAATAAACTATACTTAATAGCTTGTATTACATGATTTTGACCAACAACATCATTAAAAGATTGAGGACGCCATTTTATGGCTAAAACATTAGAATTCATTTTTTAATATATTCTAAAAATTAATTAAATAGAACATGACTATTTTTTTACACATATTATATTTACTACAGCTGCTTCTTTCCAGACCTGACTGAGTTTGTAAAATAATATTGTTTTAAATAATCATGTTCCATATGTAGTAATTATACATAAAAAATTATTAATTAGTCAATATATTTATATTAAATAAAATGAAATTAATTATTCAGAATTTATTATACTAATTATTTTTTCAACAAAAATTTTTTCATGAAATTGAAAAATAATATTATATTCTCCTATTTTTTTTAATCCTCCTTTAGGTAATTTTATTTCTTTTTTAAGAATTTCAAATCCTATTTCTTTGAGTTTATTTAAAATATCATTTTTACTAATTGATCCAAACAATTTACCATTTTTTCCTGCCTTAGCTTCAATTATAATTTTTTCTATACGATTAAATTTTTTTAATTTTAATTTTGCTTTATTTAATATATCTAATAATTTAGATTTTTTTTCTAAAAGTTTCTTTTTTAAAAAATTAATATTATTTTTTGTTGCAATAATACCTTTATTTTTAGGTATTAAAAAATTACGTGCATAACCAGGTTTAACATCTATAATCTGAGATTTTTTACCTAAACCTGAAATAGAATCTAATAAAATTATTTTCATTATTTATTACTCTTATTAATTAATAATTCTGTTAAAAATGAAAAATAATAATTTTATAAATTAATTTATTTATGATGATCAGTATAAGATATTAAAGATAAATATCTTGCTAATTTAATAGCTTTAGTTAATTGCCGTTGATATTTTGCTTTAGTTCCAGTAATTCTACTAGGTACAATTTTCCCACTTTCAGTAATAAAATTTTTTAAAAGATAAATATCCTTATAATCAATTTCTTTAATCCCTTCCGCTGTAAAACGACAAAATTTACGACGACGAAAATAGCGAACCATTATATACTCCAAATATTTATAAAATAAATTTATTTTATTTATAGAAATTTATGTTTATATTATATTGTTTTAATGACATCATTACGTTTTTCTTGACGTTCATCTTTTAATTTTAAAACACAAGATATATTTTTTCTTTCTGTTTTTGTTTTAATTATAAGATATCTTATAATATGTTCATTAATTCTTAAACTTTTTTCAATATCTTTTATTATATTAGTATTATTTAAATTAATATTTATTAAAATATAATGTGCTTTATGTAATTTTAATATAGGATAAGCTAATTGTCTTCTACCCCAATCTTCGAATCTTGAAATAAAACCATTATTTTTAATAATAAATTTTTTATAATATTTTATAATACTATTTATTTGATCACTTTGATCTGGATTTATCATTAATATTATTTCATAATATTTCATCATTTTATTTACCTTATAATTATGATTATAATCAAATATTAAAATTAAAATATCATTACATTCTATTTTTTATAAAATTATTATATAATATTTTTTTATATTACATAAATTTATATTTTTAAAATTATACATTATTATGAATAATAAAGATTTTTTATGGAAATTTTTTTTTCATCAAGAAAAAAAAAAAAAATATTTTATAAAATTAATTAAAAAAATTAATGTAGATATTAATAATGATAAAATTATTTATCCTAAAAAAAAATATATTTTTAATATTTTTAAAAAAATAAATTTTAATAATTTAAAAGTAGTAATTATTGGCCAAGATCCTTATTATGGTTTTAATCAAGCTAATGGTTTAGCATTTTCAGTAATGCCTAATATAAATATCCCTCCTACACTAAAAAATATTTATAAAACTGTAAAATTAGATATTCCTAATTTTAGGATTCCTAATCATGGATATTTAATAAATTGGGTTAATGAAGGTGTAATGTTATTAAATTCTGTTTTAACTGTAGAAAAAGAAAAACCTAGATCTCATGCTGATATTGGATGGGAAATTTTTACAAATAATATAATAAAAATAATTAATTATAATTATAAAAATATTGTTTTTTTATTATGGGGAAATTACGCTAAAAAAAAAATAAATTTTATAACATCAAATCATTTAGTCTTAACAACATCACATCCATCTCCTTTATCTTTCTATAAAGGTTTTTCTACTTGTAAACATTTTTCTAAAACAAATAAATATCTTATTTTAAAAAAAAAAAAACCTATTAATTGGAATATTAATAATATTAATTAATTTAATTTTATTAAAAAATTTATTATTATAAAAATAATTATTTGTAATTATTATATAATTATTTTAATTTAATATTTAATGTTTTTTAAAAAAATTTATAAAATAGAAAAAATATGTTTTATAAGGTAAAATAATGAAAAATGTCGGTTTTATTGGTTGGAGAGGAATGGTAGGTTCGGTTCTTATAAAAAGAATGCTAGAAAAAAAAGATTTTAATAATATTAATGCTATTTTTTTTTCTACTTCTCAATATGGGGAATCTATACCTAATATTAATATAAAAAGTAAAAATAAAAAATTAGAAAATGCTTATAATATTGAAAAATTATTAGAGTTAGATATAATTATAACATGCCAGGGAAGTGTATATACAAACGAAATTTATTTTAAATTACGTGAAAAAGGCTGGAATGGCTATTGGATAGATGCAGCTTCTAATTTAAGAACATTAGATAATGCAGTTATTGTTTTAGATCCTATTAATTTAAAAGATATACAACAAAAATTAAATATGGGAATAAAAACTTTTGTAGGAGGTAATTGTACTGTTAGTTTAATGTTAATGGCTTTAGGAGGATTATTTAAAAATAATTTAATTGATTGGATTTCTGTTTCTACATATCAAGCAGCATCAGGTGCTGGTGCTAAATTTATGAAAGAACTTATTTTACAAATAAAATATATATCTAATAATATACCTAATTTAATTGATTATAAATCTGATAATGTTTTAAATATAGAACAAGAAATTTCAAAAAAAATGTATTCACCTAATTTTCCCAAAAAATTTTTTCATACTTCTTTAATTAATAATTTAATTCCCTGGATAGATAAAAAAATAAATAATAGTGGTCAAACCAAAGAGGAATGGAAAGGACAGTATGAAACTAATAAAATTTTAAATACGACTAAAATAATACCAATTGATGGAATATGTGTTAGAATTGCAACTTTACGTTCACACAGTCAATCATTTACAATAAAATTAAAACAAAACTTATCTATAGATAATATTCATTATCTTATTAAATCTCATAATAAATGGGTAAAAATTATACCAAATAATTTTGATGATACTATTAATTTCCTTACCCCATCTTTTGTAAGTGGAAAATTAGATATAGTTGTAGGACGAATAAAAAAATTAAATATAGATAAAAATTGTTTTTCAATTTTTTCAGTAGGCGATCAATTACTTTGGGGTGCATCAGAACCATTAAGAAGAATGTTAAAATTGTTAATTTAAATTTTTATAAAAATTAATATTTAAACTTGTTTTTTTATTTTATTAAAAGTAATATTTATATAAAATAAGATAATTTAATTATCTTATTTTAAATATATATTTTAAAATTTTAAAAATTTTAATATTACTAAAAAATTTTGGAGAAAAAATGAAATTTTTTAATAAAAAAGTATCAATATTTATTATATTAATTTTAAGTATTGGCTTAAATTTATCTACTGCAAATGCATTTAAATTAAATAATACATCATGGTGGAATAAAAATAAAACTAAAAATATTATTAAAAAAAAGATAAAAAATCAAAAAAAAAAACAAATTATAGAAAATAAAAAAAAAGAAAAAAAATTTAAAAATGATAATGAAAAAATGTCTTATGCTTTAGGTATAATAATAGGAAAATATTTAACTAATTCATATCAAATACAAAAAACATTAAAAATAGTATTAGAGAAAAAATTTATTCTTCAAGGAGTTTCTGATTCTTTAGAATGTAAACATAAACTTTCTAATGATGAAATTGATAGATTACTTACATTATATGAAAAAAATGTAAAAAATTTTACTCCAGATGAAGCTCAAGATGAAGCAAACATGAGTAAAATTCAAGGACAAAAATATATTAAAAATTTTTTAAAAAGAAAAAATGTAAAGCAGACTAAAAGTGGATTAGTATATCAAATACATAAAATGGGTTATGGTAAAAAAATTACTAATAATAATCAAATTATTGCTATTAAATATACAGGAAAATTAATTGATGGTACTGAATTTGATGATACAGAACCAAATAAACCTTTATTTATAAGTTTAAAACAAGTAATAGCTGGGTGGAAAGAAGGATTAAAATATATAAAAAAAGGTGGTAAAATAACATTAGTTATACCTCCTAAATTAGCTTATGGATCAGAAATAACTTCAGGAATACCACCTAATTCTACTTTAATATTTGATATTGAACTTGTAGATATAAGAGATTCAGTATCTACAAAATAAATTTTTTATTTATAAAAAATTGTATATAAGCAAAAAAAATAAATTATATAAAGTTAATGTAAAATGTTTTTTATTTTTGGATTTTTAAATAATATGATTTTTGTAATATTAATCACAGAAGCTCCATATAATAATCAAAATTCTTATTCTGCATATTTATTCGCTAAAGCGGTAATACAGAAAAAAGAAATAATAAAAAGTATTTTTTTTTATAGAGATGGAGTATGTAATTCTAATAAAAATATTAAATTTAATGATAATGAATTGAATTTAATTACTTCTTGGAAAAAATTAAGTATAAAATATCATATAAATTTATATTTATGTATTACTTCTGCTAAAAGAAGAGGTTTAATTTTAGAAGAAAAAAATAGTTTTAATAAAGAAAATTTTATTAATTATAATCAAAATAATATGATTAATAATTATTTTCAAATAACTACTTTAAGTACATTTACAAAATCAATATTAACTTGTGATCGCTTAGTTCAATTTTAATGAATAAAATAGCATTTATATTTTCTAAATCTCCTTATGGAAATAGTATTGGTAAAGAAGGACTTGATGCTGTAATTTCTATATCCTCATTTACTGAGGATATAGCATTATTTTTTGTAGGAGATGGTATTTTACAAATACGAAAAAAACAAAAAACAGAAAAATTTTTATTAAAAAATTATAATATTAGTTTTGGTATTTTAAAATTATGTAATATTAATAATTATTTTATTTGTTCAAAATCTTTAGAAATATTAGGAATAAAAGATTATAAAAAAAAAAATTGGATTTTACCTGTTCAAATTATAAATCCATTAATGTGGCAAAAAAAAATTAATAATTATAATATAATTCTTAATTTTTAATTAAATAAAATATTTTTATATATATGTTATATACCTTATTTAATTCTCCATCATCTTGTAATTTTTCTTTACTATTAAATCTTTTAAATAAAAATGATGATTTATTATTAATTCAAGATGGAGTAATAGCTGGATTAAAAAATAGTATTTTTATAAAAGAAATTATAAAAATAAAACAAGAAATGAAAATATTAATATTTGCAATAAATGATGATATATTGGCTAGAGGTTTAAATATAAATATTTCAAAAAAAATTATACGAATAGATTATATAAAATTTGTTGATTTAGTTATAAAAAATAAAAAACAAATAATATGGTAACTATATTTATAAATAAATATAAAAATTAAATTTGGATAAAAAAATGGTAACAATTAATCAACTAGTTAGAAAAAATAGAAAAAGAAAAATAATAAAAACTAATGTACCTGCTTTAAATTCCTCTCCTCAAAAAAGAGGAGTATGTACAAAAGTATATACAACAACTCCTAAAAAACCAAATTCTGCATTACGTAAAGTTTGTAGAGTAAGATTAACAAATGGGTTTGAAGTTACTTCCTATATTTCAGGAGAAGGACATAATTTACAAGAACATTCTGTAATTTTAATAAGAGGAGGTAGAGTAAAAGATTTACCTGGAGTTAGATATCACACTATTAGAGGTTCTTTAGATTGTACTGGAGTAAAAGATAGAAAACAAGGTAGATCAAAATACGGAACAAAAAAACCTAAATAATATTATTAAATATTATTTTTTATTTATATTTATTTAAGTTTTATTAAAATAATGGAGTAAATTTTATGCCTCGTAGACGTATAATTAGTCAAAGAAAAATATTACCAGATTCTCAATTTGAATCAAATTTATTAGCTAAATTTATTAATATACTTATGGTACATGGTAAAAAATCTGTTGCAGAATCTATTGTTTATTCTGCATTAAATAAAATAACAAAAAAAATAGGTAAAAAAGAAATAGACATATTTTTAAATGCTTTAGAAAATGTAAAACCTGTAGTAGAAGTAAAATCAAGAAGAGTAGGTGGTTCAACATACCAAGTTCCTGTTGAAATAAGACCAATAAGAAGAAATACATTAGCAATGCGTTGGTTGATTAATGCTGCCAGAAAAAGACAAGAAAAATCTATGATTTTAAAATTAACTAATGAGATATTAGATGCTTTAGAAAATAAAGGAAATGCTGTTAAAAAACGTGAAGAAATACATAAAATGGCAGAAGCTAATAAAGCATTTGCTCATTATCGTTGGTAAAATATTAATTAAAAAAAATGAATCAATTAATTAAAAAAATATGCGTAGCTAGATCAATATTTAATATTTTATGAAAATATTATTAATATAATTTTGAAATTTTTTATCTAATAAAATAGAGGAATAATATATGAGTCGTAAAACTCCTATAACAAGATATCGTAATATTGGTATTAGCGCACATATTGATGCAGGTAAAACAACTACAACAGAAAGAATTTTATTTTATACAGGCGTAAATCATAAAATTGGAGAAGTACATGATGGAGCAGCTACAATGGATTGGATGGAACAAGAACAAGAAAGAGGTATTACTATTACTTCGGCTGCTACTACAACATTTTGGAAAGGAATGTTTAATCAATATAAATCACATAGAATAAATATTATTGATACCCCAGGACATGTAGATTTTACAATTGAAGTAGAACGTTCTATGAGAGTATTAGATGGAGTTGTTATGATTTATTGTGCTGTCGGGGGGGTACAACCTCAATCAGAAACAGTATGGAGACAAGCTAACAAATATAAAGTACCTAGAATTGCTTTTATAAATAAAATGGATAGAATGGGGGCAAATTTTAAAAAAGTAATTCAACAAATAGAAAATAATTTATTAACAGAAGCTGTTCCATTACAGTTACCTATAGGTTCAGAACATAAATTTACTGGTATTATTGATTTAATACAAATGAAAGCATTAAATTGGAATGAAAAAGATCAGGGAATAAGTTGTAATTATACTACTATACCATTAAACATGAAAAACGAAGTTAAATTATGGCGACAAAAATTAATAGAAACAGCAGTTGAATCTAATGAAATATTATTAGAAAAATATTTAAATGGTTATGAAATTTCTATACAAGAAATTAAATCTTCTTTAAGAAAAAGAGTTTTAAATAATGAAATTACTTTAATAACATGTGGTTCAGCCTTTAAAAATAAAGGCGTTCAAGCATTATTAGATGCAATAATTGATTATTTACCTTCACCCAAAGATATACCTCCGATTCAAGGAATATCAGATAATAAAAAAAAAAAAATAATTACTCGTGAAACTAATGATAATGAATTATTTTCCGCTTTGGCTTTTAAAATTGCTAATGATCCTTTTGTAGGAAATTTAACTTTTTTTAGAGTATATTCCGGAACTATTAGTAGTGGAGAAATTATTTATAATTCTATAAAAAAACAAAAAGAACGTATTGGTAGAATTGTTCAAATGCATGCTAATAAAAGAGAAGAAATAAAAAAAGTTTATGCTGGAGATATTGCAGCAGCTATTGGATTAAAAAATGTAACAACTGGCGATACATTATGTGATGTTAATAAATGTATTATTCTTGAAACAATGGAATTTCCAGAACCTGTTATTTCTATTGCAATAGAACCTAAAACTAAAATAGATCAAGAAAAAATGGGTTTAGCTTTAAATCGTCTTATTAAAGAAGATCCCTCATTAAGAAGTTGGACAGATGAAGAAACAAATCAAACTATTATTGCTGGAATGGGAGAATTACATTTAGAAATAATTGTTGATAGAATGAAAAGAGAGTTTAATGTATCTGCAAATATTGGGAAACCACAAGTTTCTTATCGAGAAACTATACAAAATAGTATAAATAATATAGAGGGAAAATATATTAAACAAACCGGAGGCAGAGGACAATATGGTCATGTAGTAATAGATATTTCTCCATTAAAACCACAAAAAAATAATATAAGTTATTTATTTACTAATGATATAAAAGGTGGTGTAATACCTAATGAATATATTTCAGCTATAGATAAAAGTATTCAAGAACAATTAAAATCAGGTCCTATGGCAAATTATCCTGTAGTAAATATTGCTGTAAGACTTCATTTTGGTTCTTACCATGATGTAGATTCTTCTGAATTAGCTTTTAAGTTAGCAGCAGCAATTGCTTTTAAAAATGCATTTAAAAAAGCTAATCCTATTTTACTTGAACCTATAATGAAAGTAGAAGTAGAAACACCTCAAGAATACATGGGAGATGTAATTGGAGATTTAAATCGTAGAAGAGGAATTATTGAAGGTATGAATGATATTCCTACTGGGAAAATTATACGTGCTTGTGTTCCTTTATCAGAAATGTTTGGTTATGCTACTGATTTACGTTCTTATAGTCAGGGTAGAGCATCCTATACTATGGAATTTTTAAAATATAACAAAGCACCTAATAATATTGCAAAAATAATTATTGAATCTAGATCTAAATCATAAAATTTTATATAATAAAAATAATATATATTAATTTATTAGAAGGATATTAATCTGTGTCTAAAGAAAAATTTGAACGATCTAAACCTCATATTAATGTAGGAACTATAGGACATGTTGATCATGGAAAAACAACTTTAACAGCAGCAATAACTACTGTTTTATCTAAAAAATATGGTGGTTCACCAAAAGCTTTTGATCAAATTGATAATGCTCCAGAAGAAAAAGCAAGAGGTATAACAATAAATACATCTCATGTAGAATATGATACTAAAAAACGTCATTATGCTCATGTAGATTGTCCAGGACATGCTGATTATGTAAAAAATATGATTACAGGAGCAGCACAAATGGATGGAGCTATACTTGTAGTTGCTGCAACAGATGGACCTATGCCACAAACTAGAGAACATATTTTATTAGCAAGACAAGTTGGAGTACCTTACATTATAGTTTTTATTAATAAATGTGATATGGTTGATGATGAAGAATTATTAGAATTAGTAGAAATGGAAGTACGTGATTTACTAACACAGTATAATTTTCCAGGAGATACTACTCCTATTATTCAAGGATCAGCTTTAAAAGCTCTTGAAGGAGATAAAAAATGGGAAGAAAAGATTATTGAATTAGCAAACTCTTTAGATACTTATATTCCTAATCCTATAAGAGAAATTGATAAACCTTTTTTATTACCGATAGAAGATGTTTTTTCAATTTCAGGTAGAGGAACAGTAGTAACAGGAAGAGTAGAAAAAGGTATAATAAAAGTAGGAGAAGAAGTAGAAATTATAGGTATTAGAAAAACTATAAAATCTATTTGTACTGGAGTAGAAATGTTTCGTAAATTATTAGATGAAGGACGTGCAGGTGAAAATGTAGGTATCCTTCTTAGAGGAATAAAAAGAGAAGATATAGAAAGAGGACAAGTTTTAGCTAAACCAGGGTCAATTAATCCACATACTAAATTTGAAGCTGAAGTCTATATTTTATCTAAAGATGAAGGTGGTAGACATACAGCCTTTTTTAAAGGTTATCGTCCTCAGTTCTATTTTAGAACTACAGATGTAACTGGAACTATAGAATTACCTTCTAATATTGAAATGGTTATGCCTGGAGATAATATCAATATGATAGTTACATTAATTTATCCTATCGCAATGACTAATGGTTTACGATTTGCTATTCGTGAAGGAGGTCGCACTGTTGGGGCAGGAGTAGTTACTAAAGTATTACAATAAATAATAATAAAAGAAGATAAGGGAAAATATTAATACTCCCTTTGATTCTTTTTAAAATATATTAAAATATTTAATAAATTATTAGCAAAATTTATATGTAATTTATATATAATATTCTATATTATTTTTTATTGGTTAATATACAATGAATATTATAAATTTTAAAAAAAATATAAATAAATATATTACAGATATTACAAAATGGTTTATTAGTCTAGTTCTTTTATTTATAATTTTAATATTTAATTATAATTATCAAAAGATAAATTTATCTATTCGTGTATTTTTATTTTTTTTTATATTTACTTTAATTATTTTCATCATATCATCTACTAATAAGGGTAAAAAATTTTTTTCTTTTATATATGATGCACGAATAGAAACTAGAAAAGTTATATGGCCTTCTTATAAAGATACTTGGAATACAACATTAATAATAATGTTAATTATTACAATAATTTCTTTTATTTTTTTTATATTAGATAATTTTTTAATTTATTTAATATCATTTTTAACTGGAACAAGGTTATAATAATGAATAAATTTTTAAAAAAAAAATGGTATGTTATTCAAGCTCGTTCTGGTTTTGAACATCGTGTTGCTAAATCATTAAAAGAATATATCAAAATTCATAACATGAATGATTTTTTTGGTAAAATTTTAATTCCTACTGAAGCTGTAGTTGAAATACGTGGAGGTCAAAAATATAAAAGTGATCGTAAATTTTTTCCTGGATATATATTAATTCATATGATTATGAAAGAGTTAAGTTGGCATTTAGTACGTAGTGTTCCTAAAGTTTTAGGTTTTGTAGGAGGTAAATCAGATAATCCTTTACCTATTAGTGATAAAGAAGTAGATACCATTATTAATACTTTACAAAAGATTGGAGATAAACCTAGACCAAAAACAATATTTGATCCAGGAGAAATAATTAGAGTAAAAGATGGTCCTTTTTCTGATTTTAACGGAATAGTTGAAGAAGTAGATTATGAAAAAAGTAGATTAAAAGTTTCTGTATCAATTTTTGGTAGATCAACTCCTGTTGATTTAGATTTTCGTCAAGTAGAAAAAGGATAATATATTATATTAACGGAGATATATTTATGACAAAAAAAATTAAAACTTATGTAAAATTACAAGTTCCTGCGGGTAGTGCCAACCCTAGTCCTCCTATTGGTCCCGCATTAGGACAACATGGTGTAAATATCATGGATTTTTGTAAAAATTTTAATGCTAAAACTAGTAATTTAGAAAAAGGTACTCCTATTCCGGTAATTATTACAATTTATATTGATAAAACTTTTACATTTATTACAAAAACACCCCCAGTATCTGCAATGATAAAAAAAATACTTGGTATTAAAAAAGGTTCAAACAAACCTAAAATAGATAAAATAGGTATAATTACAAAAGATCAAATTCGTAAAATTGCAGAAATTAAATATGTTGATATGACTGGAATAAATATTAAATCTGTAATGTCTTCTATAGAAGGTACTGCTCGTTCTATGGGATTAATGATTGAGGATTAAAATATAATGGTAAAATCAACAAAACGCATGAATTTAATGTATAAAAATATAAATTTAAAAAAACAATTTTCTATTGAAAATGCTATTAATCATTTAAAAGATTTAAGTAAAGTTAAATTTATTGAAAGTATTGATATTTCTATTAATCTAGGTATAGATCCAAAAAAAACAGAACAAAATATTAGAGGTAATGTTTGTTTACCTCATGGTACAGGTAAAAATATAAAATTTGCAATTTTTGCATCCGGTCAAGAAGCAATTAATGCTAAAAAATTAGGAATAAAATTAGTAGGGATGGAAGATTTATCAACAAAAATTACTAATGGTGAAAAAAATTTTAATGTAGTAATATCAACTCCAGAAGCTATGGATATCGTTAGTAAATTAGGTCCTATTTTAGGACCTAAAGGATTAATGCCTAATCCTAAATTAGGAACAATCACAAATAACATAATTGAAACAATTAAAAAAATACAAAATGGACAAATAAATTTTCGTAATGATAAAAGTGGTATTATTCATGCTAGTATAGGAAAAATTAATTTTACAAATAATAAAATTAAAGAAAATTTACAAATTTTATTAAAAACTTTAAAAAAATATAGACCTTTAAAATTAAAAGATAATTATATAAAAAAAATATATCTTTCATCTACTATGGGAATTTCTATAGAAATTACTAAAGATTGTGCAAATTTAATAAATTAATATTTTACTTTACAAAATTTTTTTTTATATTAAAATCATAATTTTTAACAAAAAACATTTTTTTTGTTAGAATTAATATTCTATATTAGAATAATAATTCTTTTTTTTTATAAAAAACAGGAGTGCAATCAATATTATAATGTTATTAAATATTACAAAAAAAAAAATGATTGTTAAAAAAATTAGTAAAATAAATAAAAATGCCTTATCAGCTGTAATTGTTGATTTTTGTGGTGTTAACAGTAATAATTTAAATAAATTAAGGAAAAAAAGTAGAGAAAATGATATTATTGTAAATATTATAAGAAATAAACTATTAAAATTAATTATTAAAGGTAGTAATTTTCAATGTTTAGATCCATTAATTCATGGACCTATATTAATAGCCTATTCACTTAAACATCCTGGGGATGCTGCTCGTTTATTCAAAAAATTTAATAAAATTGATGAAAATTTTAAAATTAAGGCAGCCGCTTTTGAAAACAAAATTATAAATAGTGAAGATATTAATATTTTAGCTAATTTACCTACATATAAAGAAGCTATAACACGTTTTTTAATAATTATAAAAGATATTTCTATTGGAAAATTTCTTAGAATTTTACTTGAAATTAAAAATATAAAATAAATTTAATTTATTTAAATAAATATTATTATTTTAGGAAAGAGTATTATGTCAATAACTAAAGAACAAATTATAAAAGCTATAGAATCTATGTCTATTATGGATATAATGGAATTAATAAAGTCTATAGAAAAAAAATTTGGTGTTTCTAGTATTAAAACAAATGAAAAGATTGATAATAAAAAGAAAAAAGAAAAAGAAGAAAAAACAGAATTTAATATATATTTAAAAAATATAGGAAAAAATAAAATTTCTGTTATAAAAACCGTAAGAAGTATAATGAATTTAGGATTAAAAGAAGCTAAAGATTTAGTGGAATCAGCTCCTGTAATATTAAAAGAATCTATTAATAAAGAAGAAGCATTAGATTTAGAAGCTAAGTTAAAAAATTCTGGAGCAGAAATAGAAATTAAATAATTTTATAAAAATTTTAATAAAGAATTTATTTATATAAATATTATTTATGAAAATAAATATTAATTTAATTAAATTGTTTAATTTGTCAGATAACTGAGGAACCATATGGTTTATTCTCAAACTGAAAAAAAACGTATTCGCAAAGATTTTGGAAAAAGACCTCAAGTTTTAAATATTCCATATTTACTATCTATTCAGATTGATTCATTTAAAAAATTTATAAAAAGAGATCTTAAAGGGGAATATGGTTTAGAAGCTGCATTTAAAAGTATTTTCCCTATATCTAGTTATAGTGGTCATGCTAAATTAGAATATATAAATTATCATTTAGGAAAATCACTTTTTAATGTAAAAGAATGTCATACAAGAGGAATGACTTATTCTGCTCCTATAAAAGTAATATTAAGATTAATTGTTTATGATAAAGAAAAACCTGAATTATCAATTAAAAATATAAGAGAACAAGAAGTATACATGGGAGAAATACCATTAATGACAAAAAATGGTACTTTTATAGTTAATGGTATTGAACGTGTTGTTGTTTCACAATTACATAGAAGTCCAGGTGTTTTTTTTGATAGTGATAAAGGTAAAACACATTCATCAGGGAAAATATTATATAATGCTCGTATTATTCCTTATAGAGGATCTTGGTTAGATTTTGAATTTGATCCTAAAGATAATATTTTTGTACGTATAGATAGAAGAAGAAAATTACCGGTTACAGTTATCTTACGTGCTTTAGATTATGATATAGAAGAAATATTAGATATTTTTTTTGAAAAAAATATTTATAAGATAAAAAATAATAAAATAAAAATGGTATTAATACCAGATAGATTAAGAGGAGAAACAGCATCTTTTAATATTAAAAAAAATGATATTATTTATATAGAAAAAGGAAAAAGAGTTACTATACGTCATATTAATAAATTAAAAAAAGATAATGTTAGATCTATAAATATTCCTATAGAGTATATGATTGGTAAAAGAGTTATAAAAGATTATATTGATAAAATAACAGGAGAGATAATTATTTCTGCCAATTCTCCTTTATCAATAGATATTATTAATAGAATTTTTAAAAATAATCATATAATTGAAACTATTTTTACTAATGATTTAGATCATGGTAATTATATTTCAGAAACATTAAAATTAGATAATACAAATAATCGTTTAGATGCTTTAGTAGAAATTTATAGAATGATGAGACCAGGAGAACCTCCTACAAAAGAAGCTGCAGAAATATTATTTAAAAAATTATTTTTTGTAGAAGATCGTTATGATTTATCTCCTGTAGGTAGAATGAAATTTAATCTTTCATTATCTCGTGAATCTATTTTTGGAGCTAGTATTTTAAGTAAAAAAGATATTATTGATGTTATCAAAAAATTAATTAATATCCGTAATGGTCATGGTAATATTGATGATATTGATCATTTAGGAAATAGAAGAATTCGTTCTATTGGAGAAATGGCTGAAAATCAATTTCGTATAGGTTTAATTCGTGTAGAAAGAGCTGTAAAAGAAAGATTATCTTTAGGAGATATAGAAAATTTAATGCCTCAAGATATGATAAATGCTAAACCTATTTCTGCAGCTTTAAAAGAATTTTTTTGTTCTAGTCAATTATCACAATTTATGGATCAAAATAATCCATTATCAGAAATTACACATAAACGTCGTATATCTGCTTTAGGTCCAGGTGGGTTAACGAGAGAAAGAGCTGGGTTTGAAGTTAGAGATGTTCATCCGACACATTATGGACGAATATGTCCAATTGAAACCCCGGAAGGACCTAATATAGGTTTAATAAATTCATTATCAGTATATGCAAGAACAAATCAATATGGATTTTTAGAATCTCCATATATTTTGGTAAAAAATGGATTTATTACTGATAAGATTCATTATTTATCTTCAATAGAAGAAAGTAATTTTATTATTGCTCAAGCTAATACTAATATTAATGAAAATAAATATATTAAAGATCAATTTATTATATGTCGTTATAAAAATGAATCAAGTTTATTTCAAAAAGAACAAGTCCAATATATGGATGTTTCTACACAACAGATTGTTTCTATCGGAGCTTCTTTAATACCATTTTTAGAACATGATGATGCTAATCGTGCTTTAATGGGTGCAAATATGCAGAGACAAGCTGTACCTACATTAAAAACAGAAAAACCTTTAGTAGGAACTGGGATGGAAAGAATTGTTGCAATAGATTCAGGTGTTACTATTATTGCTAAAAATTCTGGGATTGTACATTATGTAGATGCTTCACGTATTATTATTAAAAGAGAAAATAGTATTTTTAATAATCAAGATAATATTGATATATATCATCTAGAAAAATATATAAGATCTAATCAAAATACATGTATTAATCAAATTCCATGTGTAAATTTAGGTGAATTAATTCATAAAGGAGATGTATTAGCAGATGGGCCTGCAACAGATTTAGGAGAGTTAGCATTAGGACAAAATATGAGAGTAGCTTTTATGCCATGGAATGGTTATAATTTTGAAGATTCTATTTTATTATCTGAAAAAGTAGTTCAAGAAGATAAATTTACTACTATACATATACAAGAATTATCTTGTATTTCACGTGATACTAAATTAGGTCCAGAAGAGATTACATCTGATATACCAAATGTAAGTGAATCTTCTTTATCTAAATTAGATGAATGTGGAATTGTATATATAGGAGCTGAAGTAAAAAATGGAGATATTCTTGTAGGTAAAGTAACTCCTAAAGGAGAAACACAATTATCACCAGAAGAAAAATTATTACGTGCTATTTTTGGTGAAAAAGCATCTGATGTAAAAGATACTTCTTTACGTGTTCCAAATGGAGTATATGGAACTATTATTGATGTACAAATTTTTACAAGAGAAGGTGTAAAAAAAGATAAAAGAACTATAGAAATTGAAGAAATGCAGTTACAACAAATTAAAGAAGATTTATTTGTTGAACAAAAAATTTTTGAACAAAATATATTATTTAATATACAAAAATTTTTATTAAAAAATAATTTTTTAAAAGAAGAAAATATAAAAAATTTTGATATAAATTTCGTTATTTCTTTATCTTTACAAGAAAAATCAAAACAGAAACAACTAGATAATTTTATTAAAGAATATAGAGAAATAAAAAATATTTTTCAAAAAAAAATAAAACTACAAAAAATGAAAATTACACAAGGAAATGATTTAGCACCTGGTATTTTAAAAATTATTAAAGTAAATTTAGCTGTAAAAAGACAAGTACAATCAGGTGATAAAATGGCAGGAAGACATGGAAATAAAGGAGTAATTTCTAAAATTTGTCCTATAGAAGATATGCCTTATGATGAAAATGGTACACCTGTTGATATTATTTTAAATCCTTTAGGAGTTCCATCTAGAATGAATATAGGACAAATATTAGAAACACATTTAGGATTAGCTGCAAAAGGTATTGGTAATAAAATTAATATTTTATTGAAAAAACAAAAAAATATAGAAAAAATACGTAATTTTTTGCATAAAGTATATAATATTGGAAATAATACACGTCAAAATATAAATTTAAATAAATTTACTGATAACGAAATATTTTTATTAGCAAATAATTTAAAAAAAGGAATGCCTATTGCTACTCCAGTTTTTGATGGTGCACAAGAAAAAGAAATTAAAGATTTATTAACATTATCTAATTTACCAGTTTCTGGTCAAATAAAACTATATGATGGACGTACAGGAGAAGCTTTTGAAAAACCAGTTACTGTAGGATATATGTATATGTTAAAATTAAACCATTTAGTAGATGACAAAATGCATGCTAGATCAACAGGATCATATAGTCTTGTAACACAACAACCATTAGGTGGAAAAGCTCAATTTGGAGGACAAAGATTTGGAGAAATGGAGGTTTGGGCTTTAGAAGCATATGGAGCTGCATATACTTTACAGGAAATGTTAACAATTAAATCTGACGATGTTAATGGTAGAACAAAAATGTATAAAAACATTGTTGATGGCAATCATCAGATGGATGCTAATATTCCAGAATCCTTTAATGTTTTACTTAAAGAAATACGTTCATTAGGTATAAATATAAATTTAGAAAATAAATAATAATTTTATATTAAAATTTTACTGGTTTATAATATAATTGAGGTAATAAATTTGTGAAAGATTTATTTAATTTTTTAAAATCACAAAAAAAAATAGAAGAATTTGATACAATAAAACTTTCTCTAGCTTCTTCTGATATGATAAAATCCTGGTCTTTTGGAGAAGTAAAAAAACCTGAAACAATTAATTATCGTACTTTTAAACCAGAAAGAGATGGTTTATTTTGTGCTCGTATTTTTGGTCCTATTAAAGATTATGAATGTTTATGTGGCAAATATAAACGTTTAAAACATCGAGGTGTTATTTGTGAAAAATGCGGTGTTGAAGTTACACAAACTAAAGTTAGAAGAGATAGGATGGGACATATTGAACTTGCTTCACCAATAGCTCATATATGGTTTTTAAAATCTTTACCTTCTAGAATAGGCTTATTATTAAATATGCCTTTAAGAGATATAGAGAAAATTTTATATTTTGAATCATATGTAGTTGTAAAAGAAGGTATTTCTAGATTAGAAAAAAAACAAATTTTATCTGAAGAACAATATATGGATTTATTAGAAGAATTTGGAGATGAATTTGAAGCTAAAATAGGTGCTGAAGCTATACAATATTTATTAAAAAATATTAATTTAAAACAAGAATGTAAAATATTACGTAATGAATTAAATAATACAAATTCAGAAACTAAAAGAAAAAAAATAGCTAAAAGAATAAAATTATTAGAATCTTTTATATATTCTGGTAATAAACCAGAATGGATGATAATGAATATATTACCTGTTTTACCACCTGATTTAAGACCTTTAGTACCTTTAGATGGGGGTAGATTTGCAACATCAGATTTAAATGATTTATATCGTAGAGTTATTAATCGTAATAATAGATTAAAACGTTTATTAGAATTATCTGCACCTGATATTATAGTAAAAAATGAAAAAAGAATGTTACAAGAAGCTGTTGATGCGTTATTAGATAATGGAAGAAGAGGAAAAGCTATTACTGGTTCTAATAAACGACCTTTAAAATCACTAGCTGATATGATTAAAGGTAAACAAGGAAGATTTCGACAAAATTTATTAGGAAAAAGGGTTGATTATTCAGGAAGATCTGTTATTACGGTAGGACCTTATTTACGGTTACACCAATGTGGTTTACCTAAGAAAATGGCATTAGAACTATTTAAACCATTTATATATGGTAAACTAGAAATTAAGGGATTTGCAACAACTATTAAAGCTGCAAAAAAAATGGTGGAAAAAGAAGAATCAATAGTATGGGATATACTTGATGAGGTAATTAAAGAACATCCTATATTATTAAATAGAGCACCTACTTTACATAGATTAGGTATACAAGCTTTTGAACCTATTTTAGTTGAAGGAAAAGCAATACAATTACATCCTTTAGTATGTGCAGCTTATAATGCTGATTTTGATGGAGATCAAATGGCTGTTCATATTCCTCTAACATTGGAAGCTCAATTAGAAGCAAGAATTTTAATGATGTCTACTAATAATATTTTATCTCCAGCAAATGGAGAACCAATTATTGTGCCATCACAAGATGTAGTTTTAGGTATATATTATATGACTAAAGATAAAATTAATGCTTATGGAGCGGGAATGATATTAACAGGTCCTAAAGAAGCAGAACGTGCTTATAATGTAGGACAGGTAGATTTACATGCTCATGTTAAAGTTAGAATTAAAGAATATACAAAAAATTTATTAACAAATAAATGGATCAAAAATATTATTATTGTTAATACTACAATTGGCAGAGCTATTTTTTGGAATCAAGTCCCAAAGGGAATTCCATATTATCTGATAAACAAAACTCTAGGTAAAAAAGATATTTCTAATATTCTTAATATATGTTATAGAATTTTAGGATTAAAATCTACAGTTATTTTTGCGGATCAAATTATGTATACTGGATTTCATTATGCAACAAAATCAGGAACATCTGTTGGTATAGATGATATTATTATACCTAAAAATAAAACTGAAATTATTAATGAAGCAAAATTAGAAGTTAATGAAATTCAAGAACAATTTCAATCAGGTCTTGTTACTGCAGGAGAAAGATATAATAAAGTTATTGATATTTGGGCTTCTGCTAATGAAAAAGTAGCTAAAGCTATGATGAAAAATTTATCAGTTGATAATATAACTAATCAAAAAGGATATATAGTTAAACAAAGTTCTTTTAATAATATTTTTATGATGGCAGATTCTGGAGCTAGAGGTTCTGCAGCACAAATTAGACAGTTAGCTGGAATGAGAGGATTAATGGCGAAACCAGATGGTTCTATTATTGAAACTCCAATTATTGCTAATTTTAGAGAAGGTTTAAATGTTTTACAATATTTTATTTCTACTCATGGTGCTAGAAAAGGATTAGCTGATACTGCTCTAAAAACAGCTAATTCTGGATATTTAACTAGAAGATTAGTAGATGTAGCACAAGATTTAGTTATAACTGAAGATGATTGTTCTACTTTAGGGGGAATAAGAATTTCTTCAATTATAACAGGAAGAGATATAAAAGAATCATTACGAGAAAGAGTTTTAGGTAGAGTTACAGCTGAAGATGTTTTAAAAACAGACGGGAAAACAGTTCTAATTTATAAAAATACTTTATTAAATGAAAAATATTGTAATATATTAGAACAATACGCCATTGATAATATTAAAGTAAGGTCTGTTGTTAGTTGTGAAACTTCTTTTGGTGTTTGTGCATATTGTTATGGTCGTGATTTAGCTAGAGGACATATTATAAATAAAGGAGAAGCTATAGGTGTTATTGCAGCTCAATCTATAGGGGAACCTGGTACTCAATTAACCATGAGAACTTTTCATATTGGAGGAGCTGCTTCAAGATCTGCAGCAGAATCTAGTATACAAGTAAAAGATAATGGAATTATTAAATTAGTAAATACAAAATCAGTTATAAATAATACTAATAAATTAGTAGTTATTTCAAGAAATGCTGAATTAAAAGTAGTTGATAATTTAAATAAAATTATAGAAAGTTATAAAATACCATATGGAGCTATTATAACAAAAAAAAATGGATCTAATATTATTGCTGGAGAAATAGTGTCTTACTGGGATCCTCATTCTATGCCAATTATTACTGAAGTTAGTGGGAAAATAAAATTTGTTGATATGTTAGAAGGACAAACAGTTATAAAACAAACAGATGATTTAACAGGATTAGTATCTTTTGTTGTCTTAGATACCTCGGAAAGACCTTCTATAGGTCGAGATTTTAGACCTATGATTAAAATTTTAAATGAAAATAATGAAGATATAATTATACCTGGTACAGATATGCCAGCACATTATTTTCTACCTAATAAATCTATTATTCATTTAAAAGATGAAAGTATGATTAGTATAGGAGATATTTTAGCAAAAGTACCACAAGAATCAGGAGGTACTAAAGATATTACTGGAGGACTTCCAAGAGTAGCAGATTTATTCGAAGCACGTAAGCCTAAAGATGCTGCTATATTAGCAGAAATTAGTGGTATTATCTCTTTTGGAAAAGAAACAAAAGGAAAAAGAAGAATAATCATTACTCCTATTAATTTAGATATAGATCCATATGAAGAAATGATTCCAAAATGGAGACAATTAAATATTTTTGAAGGAGAACTAATTAATAAAGGTGATATTATTTCAGATGGGCCGGAATCTCCACATGATATCTTAAGATTAAGAGGGGTAAATGCTGTTACTAATTATATAATTAATGAAGTACAAGATGTTTACCGATTACAAGGAGTAAAAATTAATGATAAACATATAGAAGTTATTATACGTCAAATGTTACGTAAAGCTACTATAACTAAAATGGGAGATTCTAATTTTTTAGAGGGAGAGCAATTAGAAGTTTCTATAATTGATAGAGAGAATAAAAAATTAAATGATCAGGGGAAAAATATTGCACGATATAATCGTGATCTATTAGGAATTACTAAAGCATCTTTAGCAACTTCTTCTTTTATTTCAGCGGCTTCTTTTCAAGAAACAACCAGAGTTTTAACAGAATCTTCTGTTGCAGGGAAAAGTGATGAATTAAAAGGATTAAAAGAAAATGTAATTGTAGGTAGATTAATCCCTGCAGGAACTGGATATTCTTATCATACAAATCGTATTAATAAAAAAAAGATTGATAAAAAAAATAATAATATTTCTTCAGCAGATTCTGCTGCTGCTAATTTAACTGAATTATTAAATGCTAATTAAAAAATATATATTTTAAAAATTTTTATATTTTTTATTTATTTATATAAATAAAATATATTAAACTTTTTTTTAATATCTTTTTTTGATATATTTAAACATAGTATTTTTACTATTAAAATAAATTGTTATTTATTTAATAAATAATTTTATGAATTATAAAAAAAAAAAAAATCTAAAATATGGTTAAAAAATAATTTTAAAGATTTTTATATAAAAAAAGTTCAAAAAAATATTAATAGATATAGATCAAGATCTTGGTTTAAATTAGCAGAAATAGAAAAAATAGATAAAATTTTTAAAAAAAATATGATAATAATTGATTTAGGATCCTCTCCTGGAGGATGGTCTAGTTTTGCATCATTAAAAATTGGTAATAAAGGAAGAATTATAGCATGTGATATATTACCAATGGATTATATTCAAAACGTTAATTTTTACAAAGGTAATATATGTAATCCTATATTTTTTAATAAAATTATAAAAAAACTTAATAAAATAAAAGTTCATATGATAATGTCCGATATGTCTCCAAATATTTCTGGTATTAAAGAAATAGATATACCTCGGATTATTTATTTGAATGAATTAACATTAAAATTATGCTATTCTAAATTAAGACACAATGGAATTTTTCTAGTAAAAACTTTTCAAGGTAAAGGATTAACACAATTTTATAAAAAAATTAGTTCTATATTTGAAATAGTTAAAATTAGAAAACCTAATGCTTCAAGATCTCAATCAAATGAAATTTATATTGTTGCAAAAAGATATAAAAATTAATATAAAATATACTATAAAGTTACAAGGGGTTACTTTTTGAAAGATATGGCAAAAAATCTAATTCTCTGGTTAGCAATTACAGTCATATTAATATCTGTTTTCCAGAGTTTTAATCTAAATAAATTTAATAAAAAAAAACAAATTTCATATTCAACTTTTCTATCTGAAATTAATCAAAATAAAATTGTTAAAACAAGTATTAATGGTAGAAGAATTCGTGTATTTAGAAAAAATAATAGTAATTATATTACTTATTTACCAATGCATGATCCAAATTTACTAAAAATACTATTTTTAAAAAAAATTAAAATTTTAGGAGAACCTCTACAAAAACCTAGCATATTATTATCTATTTTTATTTCATGGTTTCCAATGTTTTTATTAATTGGAATATGGATTTTTTTTATTCGTCAATTACAAAATAGTAGTAAAGGAGCTTTATCTTTTGGTAAAAGTAAAGCACAAATGCTTACAGCAGATCAAATAAAAATTACATTTAATGATGTTGCAGGATGTGATGAAGCGAAAGAAGAAGTTAGAGAATTAGTAGATTATTTAAAAGAACCTAAAAAGTTTCAAAAATTAGGAGGAAAAATTCCTAAAGGTATTTTAATGGTAGGCCCTCCTGGAACAGGAAAAACTTTATTAGCAAAAGCTATTGCTGGAGAAGCTAAAGTACCATTTTTTATTATTTCAGGTTCTGATTTTGTAGAAATGTTTGTAGGTGTAGGTGCCTCAAGAGTAAGAGATATGTTTAATAAAGCTAAAAAATTAGCTCCATGTATTATTTTTATTGATGAAATAGATGCTGTAGGAAGACAAAGAGGAGCAGGATTAGGTGGGGGGCATGATGAAAGAGAACAAACATTAAATCAAATGTTAGTAGAAATGGATGGATTTAATAATAATGAAAGTATTATTGTAATTGCTGCAACTAATCGTCCTGATGTATTAGATCCCGCTCTTTTAAGACCTGGACGTTTTGATCGACAAGTTATTGTTGGGTTACCAGATATAAGAGGTAGAGAACAGGTATTAAAAATACATATAAAAAATGTACCTATTTCAAAAGAAGTTGATTTAAAAATTTTAGCTAGAGGTACTCCTGGTTTTTCAGGAGCTGATTTAGCTAACTTAATAAATGAAGCCGCTTTATTAGCAGCACGTCATAATTATAATTATGTTTCTATGTTAGAATTAGAAAAAGCAAAAGATAAAATTATGATGGGTGCAGAAAGACGTTCTTTAGTAATGACTGAAAAACAAAAAGAAGCAACAGCTTATCATGAAGCAGGTCATGCTATTATAGGTAGATTAGTTCCAGATCATGATCCAGTACATAAAGTAACAATTATTCCAAGAGGAAGAGCATTAGGAGTAACATTTTTTTTACCTGAAATTGATATTATTAGTATGAGTAGACAAAAATTAGAAAGTAAAATATCTACTTTATATGGAGGTAGAATTGCTGAGGAAATAATTTATGGAGAAAAATATGTATCAACAGGATCATCTAATGATATTAAAGTAGCTACTAATATTGCAAGAAATATGGTTACACAATGGGGTTTTTCTAAAAAGTTAGGACCTTTATTATATACAGAAGAAGAAGGAGAAATTTTTCTAGGAAGATCAGTTGCTAAAGCTAAACATATGTCTGATGAAACAGCTAAAATTATTGATCAGGAAGTAAAATATTTAATAGAAGAAAATTATAATAGAGCATTTAAAATTTTAAAAGATAATATTGATATTTTACATGAAATGAAAAATACACTTATTAAATATGAAACAATTAGTTCAATACAAATTGATGATTTAATGGCTAGAAAAGAAGTTAGACCGCCTGATTATGAAAAAAAAGAAGAAATTTTAAAAAAATAAATAATTTTATGATTTTTTATAAAAAAAGAAAAAAGTACATCATAAATATTAAATATCATAAATATTTTGGAACAGATGTAATTAGAGGTACTTTAAGTAAATTTCCAATAACTTATAATTTTATTATTAAGTTAGTTATAGTTATTGGAAAAATATTTTTAAAAAAGAAATATCATAATATTATTATTCAATATATAAAAATTTCAAGAAATATGATAACTAATATTATATCTCACAAGGTTGTTTAAATATTTCTGGTTTAAATCCAATTATTTTAGGTAAAATACCTACTATTGTATTAGCTTATTTAATAAAAATATCTAAAATACATTTAGGAATTATCATATCATTATCACATAATCCTTTTTATTATAATGGTTTTAAAATATTTATTAATAGTATTAAAATTAACAATCAGATAGAAAAAATTATAGCAGATAAAATAAGTAATATTTTTTCAATATCACAATTTTTAATATCTAAAAAAAATAATTTTTATATTTTTTATAAAACTGAAAAAAAATATATTAAATATTGTACACAATATTTACCAAATTCTTTAAATATATTAAAAATTATTATAAATTGTGTAAATAGAGCAATTTTTAATATAGTTCCTAAAATTTTTAAAAAATTTAATAATTCAATTATATTTTTAGAAATTAATCCAAATGTAATTAATATAAATGATAAATGTGGTGCTACTGATTTAAAAATTTTGAAAAAAAAAATTATCAAATATAAATTAGATTTAGTAATTTCTTATGACGGTGATGGTGATAAATTAATTATGTTAGATTATTTAGGAAAATATAGTAAATTGTGATTAATTAATCTATATAATTGTTAAATATTATTTAAAAGATAATAAAAATTTATTAAAAGAAGATATTTGTTGTTGGTACTGAAATTAGTAATTTAGGTTTATAACTATCATTAAAAAATATAGATATTTCATTTATATGTACTAATATTGGAGATAAATTTATTTATACTATATTAATAAAACAACAATGGAAGTTTAGTGCTGAATTTTCAGGATATATAATTTTATTAAATAAAAATACAACTGGAGATATAATTCTAGCGAGTATAGAAATAATAAATATTATAATAAATACAAATAAAAATTTGTATAATTTACATTATAAAATGTATTTATTTACTCAAAAAATTATTAATTTTCTTTTAAAAAAAAATAATTTTTTAAAAAAAAAAAAATAATGTTTTTTTAAAAAAATTAAAAAATAATTTAAATAAAAATGAAAATTTTTTTTTAAGAAAATTAGGTACTTAACCTTTAATTAGAATTTTAATTTAAGAAAAAAATAAAAATAAAATTAATATAATAGCTCATAAAATAAAAAAATATATAAAAAATAATTTTTTTTATAAAATTTAAAATTATATTGCAATTATTATTAATTAATATATAATTAAAATAATTAATAATTAAAAAGATGTTTTATTAGCTTTCATGTATAAATTATTATTAATTTTATTTATTATTGTTTCATTTTTTTTAATTAGTATTATTATGTTTCAAAATAATGATGATATAGACATTAGTGCTTCATCAAGTAATACACAATCACCTTTTAATACAAATATGTCTAATAAAATTTTAACTAAAAGTATTATTCTGCTTGCATCTTTATTTTTTATAATTAGTTTATTATTAAGTAATATTAATGTAAAAAAATATATGAAAAATATTAAATTTCATAATATTTTAAAAAATAAAGTTTAGGTATAATAAAATTTACCGAGGTGGTGAAATTGGTAAACACGCTACCTTGAGGTGGTAGTGCCCTATTTTTGGGTTTACGGGTTCAAATCCCGTCTTCGGTATTATCAAAATTATACTTGCATTATTTATTTTTTTAGCATATTATATATTATCATTAAAGTAGACGCGGGGTGGAGCAGTTTGGTAGCTCGTCGGGCTCATAACCCGAAGGTCGTTGGTTCAAATCCAACTCCCGCAACCAAATACCACATTGTATTTAATCCTAAATTATATTTTATATAAAAATAAATTAATCTGACTTTAATATCTAAAATATTTTTTTATATATTTATAAATTAAATCAAAATATTGATAAATTAATTTTATTAAAATAATTATTTTTATATTTATTTAAAATAAATTTTTTTAAAAAAAATTTATTTTACAATATTTATATTAATATTTTAATATTATCTAGTTTTCTAATTTTAAGAATTAAATATTTGAGGATAACTAGGATGAATAAAGAAATGTTAGCTGTTATTGAAGCAGTTTCTAATGAAAAATCTTTACCTCGTGAAAAAATATTTGAAGCTATGGAAAGTGCTTTAGCTAGTGCTACAAAAAAAAAATATGAACAAGATATAGAAGTATTAGTAAATATTGATCGTAAAAATGGTAATTTTAATACTTTCAGAAGATGGTTAATTGTTAAAAAAGTACATTTTCCTACTAAAGAAATTACATTAGATGCAGCTCGTATTGAAGATAATAGTCTTAATTTAGGAGATTATATTTATGATCAAATAAAATCTATTAATTTTGATCGCATAACTACACAAACTGCTAAACAAGTTATTGTTCATAAAGTTAGAGAAGCAGAAAAAGCTATTACTATAGCTCAATTTAAAAAACAAGAAGGAAAAATTTTAAGTGGTATAGTAAAAAAAGTAAATAGAGGACACCTAAATTTAGATTTAGGTCATGGTGTAAATGCTGTTATTTTACGTTCTGATATGTTACCTAGAGAAAATTTTAGACTAGGAGATAGAATAAGAGGTGTATTATTTTACATTAAAGAAGATATAAAAGAAACACAATTATTTCTAAGTAGATCTAGAATACAAATGATAACTGAATTATTTCATATTGAAGTACCCGAAATAGGAGAGGGATTAATTGAAATTAAAGCAACTGCACGAGATCCAGGATCTAGAGCAAAAATTGCTGTGAAAACAAATGATAAAAGGATCGATCCAGTTGGTGCTTGTGTTGGGATGAGAGGTGCTAGAGTACAAGCAATATCTAATGAATTAAATGGAGAACGTATTGATATTATCTCATGGGATGATAATACTGAAAAATTTGTTATTAATGCTATGTCCCCAGCTGATATATCATCAATAATTATAAATGAAAAAATTCATATTATAGATATAATTGTAGAAGAAAATAATTTAGCACAAGCTATTGGAAGAAATGGACAAAATATTCGTTTAGCATCACAATTAATTGGTTGGGAATTAAATGTAATGACTAAACATGATTTATATCATAAATATAAAAAAGAAAAAAATAATATTATAAATATGTTTATGAAACACTTAAATATTAATTATGAACTATCAAAAAAAATAATTGAAGATGGAAATATTTCTTCTTTTAAAGAATTAATATCAACCCCAAGTAAAAAATTATATAAAATAATTAATTCTTTTAGTTTAAAAATTAATGATTTGAAAAAAATAAAAAAATTAGTAGAAAATATTAATATTAATTTTTATTTAACTAAGAAAAAAAATATTAATAATCAATTAAAAAAAAAATTTTTAAAATTAAAAGGAATTAATAATCAGTTATCTGAATATTTAATAAAGAAAGGTATTTCAACAATTGAAAAATTAGCTGAACAAAGTATTGAAGATATATCTGATATAGATAATCTAGATCAAATAAAAGCAGGTGAAATAATTATGTCTGCACGTAATTTTTGTTGGTTTAATAAAAAAAATAATCCGTAATTAATTTTGATAAGAGGAGTAAACAGCATGATAGATGCTGTTATAAATATAAAATTATTAGCTAGTGAAATGAAAATTTCAATAAAAAATATAATTAAATATTTTTCTGATATAGGTATTTCTAAATTAGAAAATGATATAGTTAATAAAGAAGAAAAAAAAAAATTTTTAATATATTTAAAAAATAAAAAAATAAAAAAATTAAAGTTATTAAATATAAAAAAAAAAATAAATAATATTTTAAATAATAAAAAAAAAATTTTATCTCAAGATAAAAAAAATTTATTAAAAAAAACTAGTAAAATTAATAATCAAATTTTATTAAAAAAAAAAAAATTGAAAAAAAATAAATTATTTATTAAAAATAATGATAAAAAAATTTATAATATAGATTATAAAAAAAATTTAGAATTAAATAAAAAAAAAATATTTAAAAATAAAAAATATTATAAAAAAAAAATAAATACTGATATTTTTCATAAAAATTTAAATAATAAAAAAAAGTATAAAAATAATAAAGAAAATAAAAAAAAATTTATTAATAATAAATATAAAAAAAAATTTTCTAAATTATATCAGAATTTTAGTAAACCAATTAAAAATATTAATCGTAATATCATTATTAATGATACTATTAGTATTACTGAATTATCTAATAAAATGGCTGTTAAAAATACAGAATTAATAAAAATTATGATTAATATGGGAGAAAAATTTTCTAATATTAATCAAAAATTAGATCAAGATACAGCCCAATTAATAGCAGAAGAAATGGGTCATAAAGTTATATTAAAAAATGAAAATGATATAGAAAAATTATTAATTAATAAGGAAGATTATATTAATCGAATACCTGTAATAAGACCCCCAATAGTTACAATTATGGGACATGTAGATCATGGTAAAACTTCATTATTAGATTATATTTTATCAAGTAATATAACTTCAAAAGAATCAGGAGGTATTACTCAATATATAAATACATATGAAATAAAATTTAATAACAAGAAAATAACATTTATTGATACTCCAGGACATGAATCTTTTACTTCTATGAGATACAGAGGTAGTCAAATTACTGATATCATAGTATTAGTTATTGCAATTGATGATGGAGTAATGCCACAAACTATAGAAGCTATAAAACATGCAAAAAAAACAAAAGTATCAATAATTGTAGCAATTAACAAAATTGATAAAAAAATTTCAAATTTTGAAAAAATCAAAAATGAATTAAGTAGATATAATATTATTTCGGAAGAATGGGGAGGAGAAAATATATTTATTAAAGTTTCTGCTAAAACTGGAGAAGGCATAAATAAATTATTAAATGCTATTTTATTACAAGCAGAAATTTTAGAATTAAAATCTTTTAATGAAGGTATTGCAAAAGGTATTGTTATTGAATCTTATTTAGATAAAGGTAAAGGTCCTATAGCTAGTGTTATAATTAAAGAAGGAGTTTTAAAAAAAGGTGATATAGTACTTTGTGGTTATACTTTTGGAAAAATAAAAAAATTAATTAATAGTAAAGGGTTAGATATCTTACAAGCAGGACCTTCAACTCCTATTAAAATTATAGGTTTATCAGAAGTACCATATGCTGGAGATAGTTTAATAGTAGTAAAATATGAAAAACAAGCTAAAGAAATAGCATTATATAGAAAAAATAAATATCGAGAAATAACATTAGCTAACAAACAAAAAAAATTAAAAAAAGTATTTTCAAATTTAGATAATAAAAATATTCATGAAATAAATCTTTTAGTAAAAACAGATGTACAAGGTTCTATTGAAGTTATAAAAAATACATTAATAAATTTATCTAATGATAAAATACATATAAAAATTATTTATTCTGGTGTTGGTGAAATTACTGAAACAGATATTTCAATGGCAATCGCTAATTCAGAAAAACATTTAATTATTATTGGTTTTAATGTTAAAGCAAATAATACTGTAAAAAATATAATAAAAGTAGAAAATATACAAGTAATATTTTTTACTATTATTTATGATTTAATTAAATATATGAAAAAATATATACAAAAAATTTTAATTCCTGAATACAAAGAATCAATATTAGGATTAGCAAAAGTTAGAAGTATTTTTACAATTCCTAAAATTGGTATCATCGCAGGATGTCTAGTAACATTTGGAATAATAAAACGTAATAATTTAATTAAATTAATTAGAGATAATAAAATTATTTATAAAGGAATTATAGATTCTTTAAGAAGATTTAAAGAAAGTGTTAATGAAGTACGTAATGGAATGGAATGTGGGATAGGTATTAAAAATTTCAATGATATTAATATCGGAGATAAAATAGAAATTTTTGAAAAAATTGAACTTACAAAAAAATAATATTTTTTTTAATATTTTAATAAAAAATATATATAAATAAGGGAGTTTATTATTGTATCGTAATCAACGTATTGCATATGAATTAAAAAAACAAATAGCAAAAATATTACAAAATAATATTAATGATATTAGAATAAATAAATTTAGTACTGTTACTGATATAGTAGTATCAAAAGATTTTTCATATGCAAAAATTTTTATAATATTATCATATAAAGAAGAAAAATTACAAAATAAAAAAAATTCATTTTTTTATTTAAATAAAACTACAGAATATATTAGATATATTCTTAAAAAAAAAATAAAATTACGTAAAATACCAAAAATAAAATTTTTTTTAGATTCTTCTTTCAAGAAAGGTAAATATATTAGTAGTATTTTAAATAATTTAAAAATTAAAAAAGGATAATTATAACCATAATTAAATTTTAAATATAAAATTTTAAAAAAATAATAAAAAATAAAAAAAATATTTTATTAATAAATTTATAAAATTTAAAGTATTTATTAGAATTATTTAATATATTTAAATTTTATAAATATAAAAAAAATAATATATATAAAAATATTATATTTCATTAGATATTTAATATTATTAAATGTAATAATTTATTACTAATATTTTTTTGATAGCATAATATATTTTATAAATATTTAATTAATTTATATAAAAAATACTAAAATAAATATAATTTTCTTATTAAAAGAAAAAATGTTAATATCTCTATAAAATATTTTATTAATAATAATGAATTTTTTTAAAAGAAAAATTAAATAAAATTATTTTATATATGTTAAATTAATATAAAAGAGTATTTTTTTATAAAAAAATAAAATTATTTAATAATTTTACAAAATAAATTTTTTAAATTAAATTTTTTTTTTAAAAAAATATATATATTTATATTTTATAAATAAATATATTTTAAATATTAAATAATCAAAAAAACTGATTATAAAATATCAAAATTTATAAATTAAATATTTTTTAATAAAATAAGTAATATATCTAAATTTTATTTTTTATTTTTATTATAAGTTATAAAAAATAAAATTAATATTTATTATTATAAATTAAAAATATTCTGTATTTTTGAAAAAATTATATAATTTTGTTATTATTTATTAAATTTAATAATAAATATATACATAAAAGATGTAAATTATTAATTTATTAATAATTTAATGGGGTTAAGTTATGTGTTTTAATACAATACAAAAAACAAAAATCATAAAAAAATATGAAAAACATAATAAAGATAAAGGATCAACCAAAGTACAAATAGCTTTATTAACATTTAAAATTAATTATCTACAAAAACATTTTGTTATTCATAAAAAAGATCATCATAGCCGCAGAGGGCTTTTAAATATGATATCACAACGTAGAAAATTATTAAATTATTTTAAAAAAAAAAATTTATATGATTATAATATATTAATTGAAAGTTTAGGGTTAAGAAGATAAAAATATTTTAATATTAATATGTATTAATTAGAAATTTTAAAAATTAATTTATTTTTTTTAATATAAAAAAATTTTATTAAAGGATATTTATTTTGTTAAGCCCGATTATTCATAGATTTCGTTATGGTAATAATACTGTAACCATTGAAACAGGAATGATAGCCAGACAAGCAACATCATCTGTCATGGTTAGTATTGATGATACTGCTGTTTTTGTTACTTTAGTTGTAGATAATGAAGTAAAATTAGAGCAAAATTTTTTTCCTTTATCTGTACATTACCAAGAAAAGTTATATGCTGCTGGTCGTATTCCTGGTAATTTCTTTCGCAGAGAAGGACGTCCTAGTGAAAATGAAATTTTAATCTCTAGATTAATTGATCGTCCTATAAGACCTTTATTTAAAAAAGGTTTTTTAAATGAAACTCAAATTATTGCAACTGTGATGTCTATAAATCCGGAGATTAATCCAGATATTGTTGCTATTATTGGTGCGTCTACTGTACTTAATTTAGCTGGTATTCCGTTTAACGGGCCATTTGGTACAGCACGTGTTGGTTATATTGATAATAAATACGTATTAAATCCTAATATTAAAGAAATGAAAAATAGTACATTAGATTTAATTGTTACTAGTACTAAAAAAGCTATTTTAATGGTGGAAGCTAAATCTCATTTATTAACTGAAGATCAAATTTTAAATGCAATAATATATGGACATAATGAACAACAAATTTTAATTAATAATATTATTAAATTATCTAATAAAGTAAAAAAAAAAAATCATACATGGATTTTATATCCTTTAAATGAGAAACTTAAAGAAAAAATTTATTCTTTATCTTATAAAGAATTAGTAAAAGCATATAATATTCAAGAAAAAAAATATAGAATGAATGAAATTGATTCGATAAAACACAAAATCATTGAATTAATTAAAAAAGAAAAAGAGTATGAAAATACTTCTATTTATTGTTTAAATGAAATTTTTTATGAATTAGAAAAAAAAATAGTTCGAAAAAATATTATAAATAAAAATTTAAGAATTGATGGTCGTGAACATGACATGATACGCAATTTAGATGTACGAATCGGTGTTCTTCCAAGAACACATGGTTCAGCATTATTTACAAGAGGAGAAACACAATCTTTAGTTACAGCCACATTAGGAACTAATAGAGATGCTCAAACATTAGATGATTTATTAAATAATAAAACAGATAATTTTTTATTCCATTATAATTTTCCACCCTATTCTGTAGGTGAAGTTGGAATGATGAGTTCACCCAAAAGACGAGAAATTGGTCATGGAAATCTAGCTAAAAAATCTTTAATCCCAGTTATGCCTAATATAGATATTTTTCCTTATACAATAAGGATTGTATCTGAAATAACAGAATCTAATGGTTCATCTTCTATGGCTTCAGTATGTGGAGCATCATTAGCCATGATGGATGCTGGAATTCCAATTAATAATGCTGTAGCAGGTATTGCTATGGGATTAATAAAAGAAAATAATAATTTTATCGTATTATCAGATATTTTAGGAGATGAAGATCATTTAGGTGATATGGATTTTAAAGTAGCAGGTACTAAAAACGGAATTACTGCTTTACAAATGGATATGAAAATAGAAGGTATTAATTATAAAATAATAAAATTAGCTTTATTTCAAGCAAAATTAGCTAGATTACATATTTTAAAAATAATGAAAAAAGCTATTTCTTCCCCTAGAAAAAATATTTCAGAATTTGCACCAAGAATTCATACATTAAAAATTAATCCAGAAAAAATTAAAGATATGATAGGTAAAGGAGGATCTGTTATTAGAGCTTTAACAGAAGAAACTGATACAATTATTGAAATAGAAGATAGTGGAATAGTCAAAATTGCAGCTAAAAATAATGAAAAAATTAAATTTGCAATTAAACGTATAAAAGAGATTACAGCAGATATAATTGTTGGAAAAATATATAATGGTAAAGTAGTACGTATTGTTGATTTTGGTGCTTTTATTTCAATAGGAAATGGTAAAGAAGGATTAGTACATATTTCTCAAATAACAAATAAACATGTGAATAAAGTAAGTGATTATTTACAAATATTACAAAATGTGTTTGTTAAAGTTATAGAAATTGATAAACAAGGAAGAATTAGATTAAGTATTAAAGCTGCTGCTATTGAGAGATTTTAATTTTTATTTTTTTTTATAAAAAAAGTTATACAAATAATTATATAAATTATTTTTATAAATAATATTTTTTAATATATAAATATTTAGTAAAATATTAATTAATGAAAATTAATTGTAAAATTTTTATTTATATAAAATAATTTTTAATATTTGTAATTATATTTTTTATTATAATCCCATCTAATAATTATTAGATTATTACTTATATTAATTTTTTAATTATTTATTTTAAATAGGCATATATATTATATGATAAATATTACTAATTTTACTAAATTTGGTTTAAATAAATTTATTTTAAAAGCATTAAATGACATAGGATATGTAGAACCATCTCCTATACAAAAAAAGTGTATTCCATATTTATTATCATCAAAAGATGTATTAGGAATAGCTCAAACAGGTAGTGGTAAAACTGCTGCATTTATACTACCATTATTAAATAATTTAGATTTATCTATAAAAAAAACTCAAATATTAATTTTAACACCTACTAGAGAATTAGCAATACAAGTAACTAAAGCCACTTCATTATTTGCAAAATATTTAAAAGGAATTAGTATTTTAGCATTATATGGAGGACAATCATATCAAGTACAATTTAAACGTTTAAAATTAGGTGTTCAAATTATTATCGCTACTCCAGGACGTTTATTAGATCATGTTAAAAGAAAAACTGTTAATTTATTTAAATTAACTAGTTTAGTAATAGATGAAGCAGATGAAATGTTAAGAATGGGATTTATTGAAGATGTAGAAAAAATATTATCTACAATACCAAAAAAACATCAAACATCATTATTTTCTGCAACTATGCCAAAAAGAATTAAACATATAACTAAAAAATTTATGGTTAATCCATATGAAATTTTTATAAAAAGTGATATTAAAACAATCCCAGATATTAAACAAACTTATTGGTTAATAAATAGTAAAAAAATAGATGCTTTAATGAAATTTTTAGAAACTGAAAATTTTACTGCAGCTTTAATTTTTGTTAAAACAAAAACATCTACAATAGAAATTGCTGATAAACTAAAACAATTTAATTACAATAGTGCTGCATTAAATGGAGATATGAATCAAAATAATAGAGAAAAAACATTAGAAAAATTTAGAAACGGGAAATTAGATATTTTAATTGCTACTGATATTGCAGCAAGAGGATTAGATGTAAATAGAATTGATTTAGTTATAAATTATGATATTCCCATGGATATTGAATCATATATTCATCGTATTGGAAGAACTGGTAGAGCTGGGAGACAAGGTAAATCTTTATCATTTATTGAATATAAAGAAAAAAGATTACTTAAAAATATTGAATATAAAATAAAATGTAATATTAATGAAGTATTATTACCTAATAATAAAATTTTATATCAAAAAAGATTAGAAAATCTCATAAAAAAAATAAAAGAAGAATCAAATTATATAAATAATGTAGATTTAATTAAATATAAAGAAATTATATCAAATTTAATTATTAAAAATAATATAAATGAAGAAATATTAATTACAATTTTATTAAAATTATCTCAAAACAAAAGACCTTTAATTTTACCTCCTGATCCTATTATTTCTAAAAAAATATTTAATAGAAAATCAAAATTTAATAAAAAAATAAAAAAATATATGGATATATATCGTATTAATATAGGTAAAAAAGATAAAGTAGAAGTACGTCATATTGTAGGAGCAATTATTAATGAATTAAAAATAAATAGTAATGATTTAGGTAATATAAAATTATTTAATAATTATTCTACTATTGAATTAACTCCGATAATTAAAAAAAATATTTTAAAATATTCTCAAAATATTAAAATTTTAAACAAAAGTATTAATTTTGAATTAGTTTTAAAAAAATTTTATAAAAGAAAATTACGTTCAAAATTTAAAAAAAAATATATTAAATAATAAAATATTTTAATATTTAATTATTAATTTTTTTGAATAAATTTTAATTAAAATTTTTATAAAAATTAATTATTCCTTTAGAAGAACAATCATATTGGATTATTTTCTCTTGAATATTTTTATTTATATTTTCAACTAAAAAATTAGTTATTTTTTTTCCTAATTCAACTCCCCATTGATCAAAAGAAAATATATTTAAAACTACACCTTGTATAAAAACTTTATGTTCATAATATGAAATTAATAATCCTAAATTATAAGGAGTAATTTTTTTTAAAAAAATAGAATTACTAGGTTTATTTCCAAAACAATATTTATATATATTTTCTTTTTTATATGTATTATTAATATTACCAAAAGCTAATGCCCTTGTTTGAGCAATATAATTTGCAATAAGTTTAATATGATGATCTTTATATTTATTATTATAAGGAATAGCAGCTGCTATAAAATCACATGGGATTAATTTAGTACCTTGATGTAACATTTGAAAAAAAGAATGTTGTCCATTTGTACCTACATCACCCCATATAATAGAACTAGTTTGATATGATATTTTATTACCATTCCTATCTATTGATTTACCATTAGATTCCATATTTAATTGCTGTAAATATGATGGTAAAAAACGCATATTATCACAATAAGGAATTATGGCTTCTGTTTCTGTGTTCCAAAAATTATTATACCAAATACTAATTAAAGCCATAATAATAGGAATATTTTTATCTAATGGAGTGTAAAAAAAATGATGATCCATTTTATTTGCTCCTTGTAATAATTTTTTAAAATTATTAAAACCAATAGATAATGATATCAATAATCCAATAGAAGACCATAAAGAAAAACGTCCTCCTATTTCAGATAATAATGGTAAAATATTTTTTTTATCTATTCCAAAATCTATTGCTGCATTAATATTATTAGTAACTGCAATAAAATGTTTAGAAAAAATATCTTTATTTAGATCTTTATTTATATTTCTTCTAAACCATTTTTTTATACTTAAAGCATTAGTTATTGTTTCTTGTGTATTAAAGGTTTTTGAAGCAATAATAAAAATACTTTCTTCTGGTTTAATTTTATTAATTATATTTCTAATTTGATTAGAATCAATATTAGATAAAAAAAATAAATTTAATTTATTTTTATATTCTTTTAATGTTTCTGTAACCATTAAAGGACCTAATTGAGAACCCCCTATTCCTATATTTATTATATTTTTTATTTTTTTATTTGTATAACCTTTCCATTTTCCTAATATTATTTCATTAGAAATATCTTTAATTTTTTTTAAAATTTTATCTATATTATTATAAATTTTTTTATTTTTTAAAAAAAAAATATTATGATCATATCTTAATGATGTATGTAGAACAGATTGTTGTTCAGTAACATTAATTTTTTTACCATAAAACATTGAATAAATAGCATCAAAACATTTAGTTTCTTTTGCTAAATTTAACAGATAATTTAAAGTTTTTTGATTAATAATATTTTTTGAATAATCAAAAAGAATTTTATTTTCAAAATTAATAGAAAAGTTTTTAAATCTATTTGGATCTTTTATAAATAAATCATTAATAGTTATTTTATTCATTTCTTGAAAATGTTTTTTTAAATATTTCCAAGAAGAAGTTTTTGTAGGATCAATATTTTTCATATAATATTATTATTTTATATTTTTAAAAAATTATTTAAAAAAAATATTATTTATAATTAAACTAATTATATCATAAATTTTAAATTTATTAAAAATTCAATTTTTTTATTTTAATATGATAAAATATTATATTTAAATAAATATATTTTTTATATGATTCTTAATTATTTAATTATTCCAAATAATAATTTTTTTATTAAAAAAAAATATACAATTGTTATATTACATGGATTATTTGGTAATAAAAAAAGTTTATATGTAATGGGAAAATTTTTAAATAAAAATTTAAAATATAGAATTATATTAATAGATATTAGAAACCATGGTTTATCTCCCTACCATAAAAAAATGAATTATAGATATTTATCTAAAGATGTATTAGATACATTAAATTTTTTAAATATAAAAAAAAATATTATTATTATTGGACATTCTATGGGAGGTAAAATAGCAATGAATATTAGTCAATTTATGTTATTTGACAATATTAAAACTATTATTATTTTAGATATAGCTCCTGTAAAATATCAATACTATAATAAAAATATACTTTTTGCATTAGAACAAGTATATAAAACAAAAAATTTAATAAGAAAAGATGTATTTAATATAATGAAATTATTTATTAAAAATAAATTTATAATAAATACATTATTAAAAACATTTATAGATGGTAAATGGGAATTTAATTTTCCAATTTTAAAAAATCAATATAAAAAAATATTAGATTGGAATTTAGTTCCTAAGTGGGAAGGTAAAATTTTTTTTTTAAAAGGAGAACAATCAAATTATATAAATAAAATTTACTATAAAGATATTTTTTTTCAATTTCCTAATGCGAAAATATATAATATTCCCAATTCTGGACATTTATTACATATTGAAAATACAAAATTAGTATTTAATTTAATATTAAAATTATGTTATAAATAATATTTTTAAATAAAAAATAATATAAAATGTCTAAAATTGGTATTTTTTTCGGTAGTGATACCGGTAATACTGAAAATGTTGCTTTTAAGATACAAAAACAATTAAATAAAAAAAATTCTTCAGTATTTAATATTTCTAAAATAGGTCAAAAAGATATTGAAAAATATAATATTCTTTTATTAGGTATACCTACATGGTATTATGGAGAAGTTCAATGTGATTGGGAAGATTTTTTACCTACTTTACAAAAAATAAATTTTAAAAATAAATATATAGGATTATTTGGTTGTGGTGATCAAGAAGATTATGGAGAATATTTTTGTGATGCCATAAAAATTATTTATGATATAGTAAAAAAAAATAAAGCTAATATTATTGGTTATTGGCCTACTAAAGGTTATCATTTTAATGATACTAAAAGTTTAAAAAATAAAAATTATTTTTTAGGATTAACTATAGACGAAGATCGACAATCAGAATTAACTAATTTACGTATTAAAACATGGGTACAACAAATATCTAAAGAGATAAAAATTTAATAATTATAAAATCAATTATATTTAATATAATTGATTTTATGAATTTTATTTATCATTTTTTTTTAATGATAAGATTCTGTTAAAAACTATTTTATTTTTATTTGAGTATTTTTTATCAAAATAAAAATAACCTTCTCTTTCAAATTGAAAATGTTTATTTTTGTTATTTTTTAATAGATTTTTTTCTATAAAACCCTTATATATTAATAATGATTTTTTATTTAAAAATTTTAAAATATTATCATCATAATTAATATTTTTTTTTATAAATAAATTATCATATAGATAAAAATTAGCTGGTTCAGAATATAAACAAGATATCCAATGAATTATACCTTTTATTTCTTTTTTTTTATTTATTTTTATTCCTAAAGAATCTTTATAATATATACAATGAATACAAATAATATTATTATTTTTATCTTTTATAATTTTTTTTGCTTTAATAACAAAAGAATATCTTAATTTAACTTTAAATCCTAAAATAAGTCTTTTATAATTTTCTTTCTCTATTTCAGAAAAATCTAAAATATCTATATATATTTCTTTAGTAAAATAAATATTTTTATATCCCATATTTTTATTATTAGGATGATTAGGAATTAATAATTTTATTTTTTTTTTAAAAGGAAAATTATCAATAATAATTTTTAAAGGTCTTAATATTGCCATTGTTCTAGGAGCTGATTTATTTAATTCTGATTTTATACAAGATTCTAAAAAAGACATTTCTATAATATTATTTTGTTTAGTTACTCCTATACTATAACAAAAATTTTTTAAAGAAGAAGATGTATATCCTTTTCTACGTAATCCAGAAATAGTTAATAAACGAGGGTCATCCCATCCACTAACTATTTTATTTTTTATTAAAATATTTATATTTCTTTTTGAAGTTATTCCATATTCTATATTTAATTTTGAAAATTCATATTGTTTAGGATGATTTTTTATACTAATATTATTAAGAATCCAATTATATAATACTTTATTATCTTGAAATTCTAATGTACATAAAGAATGAGTAATTCCTTCAATTGAATCAGATATACAATGACTAAAATCATAAGTTGGGTATATAAACCATTTTTTATTAGTTTGATGATGTTTTTGAAACTTAATTCTATATAATACAGGATCTCTCATAACAATAATCTTAGATTGCATATCTATTTTAGCACGTAAAGATAAACTACCTTCAGAAAATTTACCTAAACGCATATTTTCAAATAGTTCTAAATTATCTTTTATTGAACGATTTCTATAAGGACTATTTTTACCAGGTATTGATAATGTACCTCTATAATTTCTAATATTTTCTATATCTAATTCATCAACATAAGCTAAATTTTTATTAATTAATTCTATAGCATATTCATACATCAAATTAAAATAATTTGATGTGTATTTAATATTTTCATCCCATTTAAATCCTAACCATATTAAATCTTTTTTTATATATTCAATATATTTTATATTTTCAGTTGAAGGATTAGTATCATCAATTCTTAAAAAAAATTTACCTTTATAAAATTTAGCTATTGTAAAATTCAAACAAATAGATTTTATATGACCTATATGTAAATAACCATTAGGTTCAGGTGGGAATCTAGTACGTATTAAACGATATTTTTTATTTTTTATATCATTTTCAATAATTTTAAAAATAAAATTTTTTTTATAAAAATTATTATATTTATACATATTTTTTTACTCTTTTCACAAATTTAATGTAAATTTAAATTTAAATAAATAAATTAGTTGACGTTATAATTTATTATTTACATAATATACAATAATTATTGGCTACGTAGCTTAGTTGGTTAGAGCACAGCATTCATAACGCTGAGGTCATGGGTTCAACTCCCATCGTAGCTAAATAAAAAAATAATTTGCGGGAGTGGCGGAATTTGGTAGACGCACCAGATTTAGGTTCTGGTTATTAATTTTTAATATAATACGAGTTCAACTCTCGTCTCCCGCAAATAAATAATAATATTTTGGGGTATAGCCAAGTGGTTAAGGCACCGGTTTTTGATACCGGCATCCCTGGTTCAAATCCAGGTACCCCAGAGTTATTAATTCTTTTATAAAATTTAACAAAAAATAAATTTTTAATTATTAATTATGCCAAATGATAAATTATATATTAAAACTTGGGGCTGTCAAATGAATGAATATGATTCTTCTAAGATAGCAGATATTATGGAAAATAAGTTAAATTGTAAGATTACTGAATCTGTTAAAAATGCAAATATTTTAATATTAAATACATGTTCTATTAGAGAAAAAGCACAAGAAAAATTATTTCATCAATTAGGAAGATGGAAAATTTTAAAAAAACAAAATCCTGAAATTATTATAGGAGTTGGAGGTTGTGTAGCTTCACAGGAAGGGAAAAAAATATTAAATAGAGCATATTATGTTGATATTATTTTTGGTCCTCAGACTTTTCATAGATTACCCCAAATGATATATAAAGTACGTAAATTTAAAAAATATTTAATAGATATTAGTTTTCCTAAAATTGAAAAATTTAAATTTTTTCCTATAACAAAAAAAAAAAATGTAAGTGCTTTTGTTTCAATAATAGAAGGTTGTAATAAATATTGTACTTATTGTATAGTACCTCATACTAGAGGTAAAGAAATAAGCAGACCTTATAAAGATATACTTTTAGAAATTAAACATTTGTCTATTCAAGGAGTAAAAGAAATACATTTATTAGGTCAAAATGTTAATGCTTATAATTATATTGATAATCAAAATAAAAAATATTATACTTTTTCAAAATTATTAGTACTAATTTCAAAAATAGAAAATATAAAAAGAATTAGATTTACTACAAGTCATCCTAAAGATTTTTCTGATGAATTAATTAATATCTATAAAAAACTTCCTAAATTAGTAAATTTTTTACACCTACCGGTACAAAGTGGTTCTGATAAGATTTTATCTTTAATGAAAAGAAGATATAATATATCTGAATATATTAACATTATTAATAAAATTAGAAGTATTAGACCTAATATTCAAATTGGTTCAGATTTTATAGTTGGTTTTCCTGGAGAAACTAAAAAAGATTTTGACGATACTATTTCTTTAATTTTAGATTTAGATTTAGATATGAGTTTTAGTTTTATTTACTCTCCTAGACCAGGAACTCCAGCAAGTAAAATGAAAGATAATGTAAGTATATTAGAAAAAAAAAAAAGATTATATCTATTGCAATATTATATTAAAGAACAAACTAAAAAATTTAGTTTAAAAATGTTAAATACAATACAAATTATTTTAGTAGAAGGTATATCTATCCAAAATAATAAATATTTTGGTAAAACTGAAAATAATAGAATAGTTTTTTTTATAAGTGAAAAAAATTATATTGGTAAATTTATTTATGTAAAAATTCTTGATACTTATATATATTCTTTATATGGAGAATTTGTATCTACTTATAAAAATTAACTTTTATTTTAGGATTATATGAAATTAGATATTATTTTAAATTATTACAATTTTTGTAAAAATAATGATAATCTTCCTTTAAAAGGCGATATTTTGTATTGGTTATACAAAATTTTTTCAAAAAAAAAAATAAAAAAAATTGAGCTTACTATTTCTATAGTAGAAAAAGATTTTATTTTAAAACTTAATAAAAAATATTTAAAAATTTCTAAACCAACTAATGTACTATCTTTTTTATTAGAAAAAAATTTTTTTAAAAAAAAATTATTAGGTGATCTTGTTTTATGTAAAGAAATTATTGAAAATGAAGCTTTTTCCCAAAAAAAACTTTTAAAATCCCATTGGGCACATATTATTATACATTCATGTTTACATTTATTAAAATATAATCATAAAAATATTAAAGAAACATGTTTAATGCAATTAAAAGAAATTAAAATACTTAATTTACTTGGATATAAAAATCCATATTTAAAATAAAATTTTTAATAGTATATAAAAAAGTTATTGTTGTAAAATAATTTATTTTATTAAATAAATAAAAATAATATATTCAGGAATTGTTTTTATATGAAAAAAGAATATTCTCCTAAAGACATAGAATTTTATGTACAAAAAGAATGGGAATTTAAAAAAACTTTTAAAGTAACTGAAGATTATAATAAAAAAAAATTTTATTGTCTTTCAATGTTACCTTATCCATCAGGTAAATTACATATGGGACATGTACGTAACTATACTATAGGAGATGTTATTGCAAGATATCAACGAATGTTAGGAAAAAATGTTTTACATCCAATTGGATGGGATGCTTTTGGTTTACCTGCAGAAATTGCAGCTCATAATCATAATATTGCTCCAAATATATGGACTAAAAATAATATTAAATATATGAAAAAACAATTAAAATTATTAGGATTTAGTTTTGATTGGGATAGAGAGATAACAACATGTGATCCTAATTATTATCGTTGGGAACAATGGTTTTTTTTAAAATTATATAATTTAGGTTTAGCATATAAAAAAAAAGATATAGTTAACTGGTGTCCTATAGATAAAACTATATTAGCTAATGAACAGGTTATTAATAAATGTTGTTGGAGATGTAATAGTCTTGTAAAAAAAAAATTAGTTAAGCAATGGTTTTTAAAAATTACTAATTATGCTGATGAATTACTTAATAATTTAAAAAAATTAAATAATTGGCCTCAAAAAGTAAAAAATATGCAAAAAAATTGGATTGGAAAAATAGAAGGAATAGAAATTATTTTCCAAATTTATAATACTAATTATAAATTTAATGTTTTTATTGAAAAAAAATATTTTTTTATTCTTAAAAATATTACTTTTATTAAAATTTTATATAATCATCCAATATGTAAAAAATTTATAAAAAATAAAAAAATTAAAAATTTTATTAAAAAATATTCATCTTTATCTTCTTTAGGAATAAATAAATTTTCATCTAATAAAATAGATTATATTAATAGTGAGTTATTTGCACAAAATAATATTTTTTTAAAAAAAAAAATACAAATAATAATTGTAAATTATTTATCTAATTATAATAAAATTAATGCAACTATTGGTATACTATCACAATGTGATACTAAAGATTTTATTTTTATACAAAATTATAAAAAATTATTTATATCACAAAATAAAATATCTAATTTAAATAAAAATATTAAAAATAATAATAGTTTACTTATTAAAAAATTAATTTTAAAAAAAAAAGCATTTTATACAAAATATTATCATTTAAAAGATTGGAGTATTTCCAGACAAAGAATATGGGGGACCCCAATCCCAATTATTATACAAAAAAATAATAAATACATACCATTACAAAAAAATGAATTACCTTTTATTTTTCCAAAAAAAATTTTTAGTAAAAATATAAAAGAAAATTATAGTAAAAAAATTAAAAATAATTTAGATTGGTTTAAATATAATCATAATGGTATAACAGGTCAATTAGAAACAGATACATTTGATACTTTTATTGAATCTTCATGGTATTATGCAAGATATACTTCTATTAATGAAAATAATAATATGATAAATAAAAAACATGCTAATTATTGGTTACCTGTAGATCAATATATTGGGGGAATAGAACATGCAACAATGCATTTAATATATTTCCGTTTTTTTCATAAATTAATGAGAGATATTGGTTTATTAAATACTGATGAACCAGTAAAAAAATTATTATGTCAAGGTATGGTATTAGCAAATTCTTATTATTATCTTGATAAAGAAAAAAAATATCATTGGATAAAAGAAAAAAATATTTTTTTTGATAAAAAAAATAATATTTTATTAGACAATAAAGGAAGAAAATTAATTAATAATGGGATGATTAAGATGTCTAAATCTAAAAATAATGGAGTTGATCCTCAGAATATTATTAAAAAATATGGAGCAGATTCTTTACGTCTTTTTATTATGTTTGCCGCTCCTCCTAATATGGATTTAGAATGGCAAGAAAATGGTATAAAAGGGATGTATAAATTTTTAAAAAAAATATGGAAGTTTATTTATGAATATAAAAAATTATCTTTTTTTTATGAAAAAATAAAAAAAGATAAACTATTCCATTCATATAATGAAGAACAACTTATAATACAAGATGATACAAATAAAACTATTATTCAGGTAACAAATAATTTTGAAAAAAATCAATCTTTTAATACAGCAATTTCTTCAATTATGATTTTATTTAATAAAATTAAAAAATATAAAATATATAATAATATTGATTATATTATTATTTTTAATAGTTTATTAATTATACTAAAAATGCTTTACCCTTTTACTCCCCATTTTTGTTTTATATTATGGAAACATATGGGTAATAAAAATGATATTGATCATGTATCATGGCCTGTAATTACAAAAATTGATACTAAAAAAATAAAAAATAAATTTAATATTATAATTCAGATAAATGGAAAAAAAAAATATAATCTTTCTATTCCAGAAAAATTTAAAAATAAACAAAACGATATCAAAAATTATGTATTATCACATAATAATATATCTAAATTTTTAATAAATATTAAAATTATAAAAATAATATATATACCACAAAAAATATTAAATATAGTAACAAAAAAAAAATAGTAGTTTTAATAAACTTAAATACTAATTAATAATATAAATTTTAATAAAAAATGAATCAGATATTTTTAAAAAATTTTTATGAAGATATATATAATAAAAAATATTATTGTTATATTATAACTGGAAATGAATTATTTTTTATTAAAAAAAATATAACTTTATTATTAAAAAAATTATTAAAATTAAATTATATTAAAAATAATATAATTATTATAGATGATAATACTATTTGGGATCAAATTTTTTCTAAATTTATAATTATAGATTTTTTTTGTAAAAAACAAATAATACATTTAATTTTTTTAAATAAAAAATTTTTTTTAAAATTTAAAAAAAATATTAATACTTTAATTAAGTATATAAATAAGAGCAATATTCTAGTTTTAGAAATTCATGATTATATAAATTTATATATTGAAAAAAATTTCAAAAATATTATAAATAATCAACATATAATAATTTATAAATTTAATAAATTAAATAAACTACAAATTATTAATTGGATTTATTTTCGTTTTAAACAATTAAATTTATTTGTAAATAAAAATATTTGTATTTCCTTACATAATTTTTATTCAAAAAATTTAATGTTATTAAATCAAGTTATAGAAAGTATTTATATACAAAAAAAAAATCATGGTTATTTAAATAATTTTATTTTAAAAAAAAATAATAATTTAATTACATCTATTTTATCAGGTAATATCAAAAATAGTTTAATAATAATTAAACAAATGAAAAAAAACAAACAAAATATTTTTATTATTTTTAATAAATTACAAAAAAATATTTTTTTAATTTTAAAATTATATAGGAGTTTAAAAAAATATCCTTTAAATATAATTTTTAAAAAATTTTTAATATTACCAGAAAAACAAAATTATTTTGTAAAAATTTTAAAAAGAATTAATAATAAAAAAATATATTTAATAATTAAACTATTACTAGAAATTGAAATAAATATCAAAAGTTTTATAATAAATAACTATACAGAAAAATATTTTTGGATCGATGTAGAAAGATTAATTCTATTTATTTCATAAAATATATTAAATAATATAGGTATAAAAATAATTATGTATATAAAATATACTTTTTTACAAAATTATAAAATAAAATCAAAAAAATTTTTACAAAGAACAAAATTTTTAATTAAAATATTTTTAATATTATCATGTATTTTAATATATAATTTATATTATTTACAAATAAAATCTTATAAAAAATATAAATTACAAGCTGAACAAAATTATGTTGGTTTTTTTTTTTTAAAACCTAATAGAGGATTAATTTATGATAGAAATGGAATAGTTTTAGCTAAAAATAAAAGTTTTTATCAAATAAAAATAAAACCTGATAATACTCATGATTTTTTACAAAATGTTATATTTTTACAAAAATTTTTAAAATTAAAAATTAACAAATTTGATATTATAAATTTAATAAAATTTAAAATAAAACAAAATCCATCAAAAGAAATAACTCTAAAAATAAATTTAAATAATACTCAAGTATCAAAATTTTTAGTAAACAAATATCAATTTCCCAGAATGTCTCTTAAAATTTATCAAAAACGTTTTTATCCTCAAAAAGAAATATTTGCACATGTAATAGGTTATATAAATTATAGTAAACATAAAAAAAAAATTATATTTAAAAAAAAAGAAAAAATAAAAAATTATACTGATAACTCTTCAGTAGGAATAAATGGTATTGAAAAATATTATCAAAAAAAAATTTATGGAAATAATGGTTATCAAAAAATTGCTATCAATAACAAAGGATTTTATAAATATAACATATGTAAAAAAGAAGCATATACAGGAAGTGATATTTATTTAACTATTGATTATAATTTACAAAAATATATTTATTCATTAATGAAAGATAAAAAAGGAGCTGTAATTATTAGCGATACAAAAAATGGTGAAATTTTAGCTATGATATCTACTCCTAGTTTTGATCCTAATTTATTTCTTAATAATAGAGAAAAAAATAATTTACATTTTTTATTTAAAAATAATATTATTACTAATAATCCTTTAATTAATCGCGCTATTCAAGGAATTTATCCTCCTGCTTCTACTATAAAACCATATATTGCTTTATTAGCTTTAAATTTAAATTTAATAAATGAACATACAATATTATTTGATCCAGGATGGTGGAGAATTCCTAAATTGAATAAAATATATAAAGATTGGAAAAAAAATGGTCATGGTTATTTAAATATTAACAAAGCAATACAAGAATCATCTGATTCTTTTTTTTATAGATTAGCCTATAATATAGGTATTAATAAAATCTATAAATGGATGAATAAATTTGGTTATGGTAAATTAACAAATATTGATCTTTTTAATGAACAGATAGGTAATATGCCAACAAAACAATGGAAATTACAAAATATAGACAACCCTTGGTATATTGGAGATACTATTTCTGTAGGAATAGGACAAAGTTATTGGAATGCAACTCCTATACAAATACATAATGCATTAACTATTTTAGTTAATAATGGTATTAGTAAACCTCTCCATCTTTATAAAAAAGAAAAATTAAATAATATTTTTACTTATTATATTCATAAAAAATATAAAAAAGTAGTAAATTTTTCTATACAATATTGGAATATAGTAAAAAAAGGAATGTTTAATGTAGTAAATAAAAAAAATGGTACTTTATATAAGTATTTTGTTAATGTAAAAAATTATAGTGTAGCTGCAAAAACAGGAACTGCACAAGTTTTTAATTTAAAAAATAAAAAAAAATATAATATTAATACAGTAGAAGAAAAATTAAGAGATCATAAACTTATAATAGCTTTTGCCCCTTTTAAAAATCCTAGAATAGCTATGACTATTATTATAGAAAATAGTAATAAAAATATATTTATTGGTGATATTGCAAGAAAAATTTTAGATTATATTTTTAAAAATAAAAAAAACTTTTTAATATAAAATATTTAATTATGTGATTTTATCATGAAAAAAAAAAACTTTAGTAAATTTATACATTCTGTATTACATATAGATATAATATTATTATTATTAATAATAATAATTTTAATAATTAGTTTGTTTATAACATGGAGTTCAACAGGTATTAAAAATCATATTTTTTTAAAACATAAAATAATTCAAATTTGTATAGGTTTTATAACTATGTTAGTAGCAGCACAAATTCCTCCAAATATTTATAAAAAATATTCTTTTTTATTTTATTGTTTTACTATATGTTTATTAATTGCAGTAAAATTTGTTGGTTGTACTATAAAAGGCGCACAAAGATGGTTACATATTAATTTTATTACATTTCAACCATCTGAAATAGCTAAAATATCAGTTCCTTTAATTGTATCTTATATTATTAATAAATATAATTATTATATTAATAAAAAAACATTTTTTAAAATAATAATTTTAATATTAATCCCGACCATATTAGTTGCTAAACAACCAGATTTAGGTACTGCTATATTAATTGGTTTATCTGGAGCTATTATATTATTTTTAGCTGGATTATCTTGGAAAAGAATTTTACATAGTATTATTTTATTTATAATATTTCTTCCTTTTGCATGGGTATTTTTATTACATGATTATCAAAGAGAAAGATTTTTAATGTTATTAAAAACACATTGTGATTTATTAGGAAAAGGATATCATATTTTTCAATCTAAAATAGCAATTAGTTCTGGAGGATTATTTGGAAAAGGTTGGAATCATGGGACACAATCACAATTAAATTTTTTACCAGAAAAACATACTGATTTTATATTTTCTGTATTTGCAGAAGAATTTGGTTTTATAGGAGTATTATTATTAATTATTTTATATTTATCATTAATAGTAAGAAGTTTATTCTTATCATTTAAATGTCGTGATATTTTTAATAAAATTATAATTAGTGGGATAATACTAATATTTTTTTTATGTATATTTATTAATATAAGTATGGTAAGTGGTTTATTACCTATTGTAGGAATCCCTTTACCTTTAATAAGTTATGGGGGTACATCTCTTGTTGTAATTATGGCTAATTTTGGCATTATAATGTCTATGTATACACATAATAGTATTATTTAGTATTTTTAAAAAAAATATTATTTATAATTTATAATATATTTAATAGGGTTATTTTCATGCAAAAAATATTTAACTTTAGTCCTGGACCAGCTTTATTACCTTATGAAGTTTTAAAAAAAGCACAAAATGAATTAATAAATTGGAATAATTTAAATGTTTCTGTTATGGAGATTAGTCATCGTACTAATCATTTTATGAATTTAATTAAGGATATAAAAAAAGATTTAAGAGAACTAATTAATATTCCATTACAATATGAAATATTATTTTGTCAAGGAGGAGCCAGAACACAATTTTCAGCTATACCAATGAATTTATTAGATTATACTGAAACAGCTGATTATGCAAATATTGGACATTGGTCAAATGAAGCAATAAAAGAAGCTAAAAAATATTGTAATCCACATATTATTAATCCATTAAAAAAAAAAAATGGACTATACTATATTGAAAAAATGAAATATTGGAATTTTAATCATAATTCAAAATATATACATTATTGTCCTAATGAAACAATAGAAGGAATTGCAATTAATGAAGAACCAAAATTTAAAAACAAAACTATTATAGCAGATTTATCATCTGTTATTCTTGCTAAAGAAATTGATATAAAAAATTATGGTATGATCTATGCAAGTGCACAAAAAAATATTGGTCCTGCTGGTTTAACTATTTTAATTATAAAAAAAAATTTAATTTTAAATAATAATAAAAAAAGAAAAGAATTACCTTCAGTCTTAGACTATGAAATTATATCTAAACATAATTCAATGTTTAATACACCTGCTACATTTTCTTTATATTTATCAGGGTTAGTTTTAAAATGGTTAAAAAAAAAGGGGGGTATAAAATATATTAGTAAAATAAATAAAAAAAAAGCCAAATTACTTTATTCAACTATAGATAAAAGTAAATTTTATATAAATAAAATTAAAAATAGTAATAGATCAATAACAAATATTGTGTTTCATTTTAAAAATCCTGAAAAAGAAAATTTATTTTTGAAAAAATCACAAGAAAATGGATTATATTATCTTAAAGGACATAAAAAAATAGGAGGAATAAGAGCTTCAATATATAATGCCATGCCTATAGAAGGGATTAAAAAATTAATAAATTTTATGAATGATTTTGAAAAAAAGTATATATAAATGATATGATTATTTTAAAATTTAATATAAATTATATATATAATATGAAAAATATTTTAACACTCCAACCTATTAATAAAATTCAAGGTTCTATTTTTTTACCTGGTTCTAAAAGTATTTCTAATAGAGTTTTGTTATTATCAGCTTTAGCTAAAGGTTCTACTAAATTAATAAATTTACTTAATAGTGATGATATTAATCATATGTTAAATGCATTAAAAAAATTAGGTATTAATTTTGTTTTATCTCATAATAAAAAAGAATGTTTAATTATGGGTAATGATGGGATTTTTAAACCTAAAAAAAAAATAAAATTATTTCTTGGAAATGCCGGAACTGTTATTAGACCATTAACAGCTTTATTATCATTAAATGAAAAATGTGATATTATTTTAACTGGAGAACCAAGAATGAAGGAAAGACCTATAAAACATCTTGTAGATTCTTTAAAAAATGGTGGAGCTGTTATTGAATATTTAGAAAAAAAAAATTATCCACCTATACATATAAAAGGTGGATTTAAGGGTAATAAGTTTATTAAAATAAATGGTTCTATTTCTAGTCAATTTTTAACATCATTACTAATGATTAGTCCTTTAATAAAGGGTAATACTGTAATTAATATTTATAATAATTTAGTATCTAAACCATATATTGATATAACTATCAAATTAATGAAAGTTTTTGGTATATATGTAGAAAATAATAATTATAAACAATTTAAAATTTATGGACAACAGAATTATATCTCTCCTGGAGAATATATTATAGAAGGAGATGCTTCTTCTGCTTCCTATTTTTTATCTGCTGCAGCTATTAAAGGAGGAACTGTAAGATTAGAAAATATAAATAAAAATAGTATTCAAGGAGATATTAAATATATTAATATTTTAAAAAGTATGGGAGCCATAATAAATTATGGTAAAAATTATATTAGTTGTACAAAAAATACTCTAAAATCTATAAATATGGATTTAAATGATATTCCAGATGTAGCTATGACTTTAGCTGTTACTAGTTTATTTGCTAAAGGAATTACTACTATAAAAAATATATATAATTGGCGAGTTAAAGAAACTGATCGTTTACAAGCAATGTCTAATGAATTGAAAAAAACTGGTGCAAAAATCATTACAGGTAATGATTATATTATTATTTTTCCTCCTAAATATATAAATAAAGTTATTATTGAAACATATAATGATCATCGTATAGCTATGTGTTTTTCATTATTATCATTATCTAATAATTCGGTAAGTATTATTAACCCTAATTGTACTAGTAAAACATATCCTAATTTTTTTAAAGAATTTAAAAAAATAAGTTTTTATAATTAAATTATAAATATTTAATTAATTAAAATCTATAACATTTAAAATTTTTAGAATAGTATATTAATATAAAGATATATAGTTGCAGAAAAAAAAATTTAATGTTATTTTTGTATAAATATATATAAAATATAATTTATATATAATATATAGTATTAAATTATATTTAACTACTTCTCATAAAAGGAATATATGAGTTTTTTAAAAAATAAGACTTAATATGATTTAAGTGGATATTTTATTATAAATATTTAAAAGTTACTAATATGAATGAATGTTTTGCAGAATTATTTGAAAAATCATTAAAAAACAAAATTATTAACTTAGGATCAATAATTTCTGGAACTATTATTTCTATTGAAAAAGATATTGTTTTAGTAGATGCTGGATTAAAATCAGAATCCTGTATCCCTATTTCACAATTTAAAAATTCCCAAGGAAAACTTGAAATTAAAATAGGAGATATTGTAGATGTATCATTAGATACAATAGAAGATGGTTTTGGTGAAACTATTTTATCCAGAGAAAAAGCTAAAAGACATGAATCTTGGTTAATTTTAGAAAAAGCTAATATAGATAATAGTAATATAAAAGGTATAATTACTGGTAAAGTAAAAGGAGGTTTTACTGTTGAACTTAATAGTATTAGAGCTTTTTTACCTGGTTCTTTAGTAGATATTAGACCAATTAGAGATACTTCTCATTTAGAAGGTAAAGAATTAGATTTTAAAGTTATTAAATTAGATCAAAAAAGAAATAATGTAGTTGTATCTAGAAAAGCAGTTATAGAATTCGAAAATAGTGCAGAAAGAAATCATTTACTAAACACTATATATGAAGGTATGGAAATTAAAGGTTTAGTAAAAAATCTTACTGATTATGGAGCATTTGTTGATTTAGGAGGAGTTGATGGATTATTACATATAACAGATATGGCATGGAAAAGAGTAAAACATCCAAGTGAAATTGTTAATATTGGTGAAGAAATTAAAATTAAAATACTAAAATTCGATAAAGATAAAACTCGTGTTTCATTAGGATTAAAACAGTTAGGAGAAGACCCATGGAAATCTATTTCTAAACGTTATCCTGAAAATAGTAAGTTATTAGGACGTGTTACAAATTTAACAGATTATGGATGTTTTGTAGAAATTCAAGAAGGGGTAGAAGGATTAGTTCATATATCGGAAATGGATTGGACAAATAAAAATATACATCCTACTAAAATAGTAAATGTTAATGATAAAGTTGAAGTTATGGTATTAGATATTGATGAAGAAAGAAGAAGAATTTCTTTAGGAATTAAACAATGTACAATTAATCCCTGGTTAGAATTTTCTAAAAGTTATAAAAAAGGTGATCATGTTAAAGGTAAAATAAAATCAATAACAGATTTTGGTATTTTTATTGGTTTAAATGGGGGTATAGACGGATTAGTTCATTTATCTGATTTATCATGGATAAATAATGGTGAAGACGAAGTACATAAATATAAAAAAGGTAGTGATATTACAACTATAGTTTTACAAGTAGATCCAGAAAGAGAGAGAATTTCTTTAGGAATTAAACAATTAAAAGAAGATCCTTTAAATAAATATTTTATAGAACAAAAAAAAAATAATAAAGTAGTAGGTATTATATTTAATATAGATAATAAAAATATTAAATTAAAATTTAATGATGAAATAATAGGTAATGTTAAATTATCTGAATATAAAAATAATAAAATTGAAAATATTTTAAAATATTTTAAAGTTGGTCAAAATATAGAAGGTAGAATAAGTAGTATTGATCGTAAAACTAGAATTGTTAATATAATTATTAATTTAAAAAATATAGAAAATAAAATTATTAAAAAAAATAAAAAAAATAATTTTTCTAATGTAATGACAGAAGCATTTAAAGCTGCGAAAAAATATGAATAATAATATTATTTATTAGATTAATAATTATTAATAATAAAAAAATTTAAAATATATAAATTTAATATTATAATTATGAATTATATAGTTATCCCTGTTACAAATTTTAATCAAAATTGTTATATAATATGGTGTAAAAAAACATTCAGTGCAGTTCTTATTGATCCAGGGGGTGATTATTTAAAAATTTTAAAAATTTTAAATAAATATAAATTAAATATAGTTAAAATTTTAATAACTCATTGTCATTTAGATCATATTGGTGCAGCTTATATTTTATCAAAAATTTTAAATATCCCTATATTAGGACCACATAAAAAAGATATTTTTTGGATAAAAAATATAGAATTACAAAGTAAACTTTTTAAACTTCCATATTGTATTTTTACAAAAAATATATGGTTAAAAAATAAGCAAAAAATTTATATAGGTAATATTGTTTTACAAACATATCATTGTCCTGGTCATACTCCAGGTCATGTTATTTATTTTAATAAATTAAATAATATTTTAATATCTGGAGATACTATTTTTAAAAATAGTATAGGACGAACAGATTTACCAAAAAGTAATTTTAATATTTTAATTAATTCTATAAAAAATAAAATTATTTCATTAGGTATGAAAACAATAATTTTACCTGGACATGGGGAAAAAACTAATATTAATTATGAATTAATAAATAATTATTGGTTAAAAAATATAAACTAACTACTTCTAAAATTTATTTTTTATAAAATTATTAAATTTAAGAAATAGCTAGTAATGAATAAATATTTTATTATTTATTTAAAAGTTATAAACTATACCTATACCAAAAAGATTATCTGTAAAAATATGATTTGATCTTACATATCTATCATTTTTATTTAATAAATTAATACGATAATCAAAATAAGCAGATAAATTTTTATTAAATTTATAAATTGTATTAATTGTTACATATTTTAAAAAACTTATATTACCTCCAGGATAATGGTATCCTGCAGGGATATTGTTACCTTCAGATTGGACATAAGAAATAGTAGCTTTTAAATTATTATTAAATTTATATTGTCCAATAATTTCTAAATTTTTAATTTTATTAGCGAAATAATAATTATTTCGATCTAAATATGTTAATGAATTTTTTGTTTTACTAAAAACAGTAGCTAAATAAATATTATTTTTTTCGTATTTTGCTCCAATTGAAAAAGCATTTATATCATTATTTTTGTTATTTTTATCTTTTATAAAAAAGATTTTTTTTAATTCATCATTTTTATCAATTATTTTAGAAGAATTAAAATAAGATCCTGTAATACTTACACCTGAATTTCCTATTTTATATTTGATTGAAGCTCCCCATCCTTTTTTATTTTTTTCTTTTTCTATAAAAATATCATGATCTTTATTAATATTTTTATTATAAAAAACATCATTTTCAGAAAAAAAAGGACTTTTATATTGTAAAGCAAAATCTAGTCCTTTAATTAAACCAAAAAAATTTTTATTTCTATATGTTAGAAGATTATTTGTTCTTCCAAACATAAATTTATCATTATGATTATACATTAAATCATCTATAAAAAAAGAAGATTCTTTTTTAATAAAAGAAGTTGAATCATATAAAATTCCGTAGTTTCTTCCAAAATCTATAGAATTATTACCATTATTAAAATTTAAACCAATAAAACCTAAACGTATTGAAGGAAAAACATTTTTATCTATTTCAGTTTGATTTATTGGTAAACTATATTCAAATTGAGCATAACCATAAATATTATTAAAAATATTTGTATTACCTTTGAAACCAAAAATCATATTTGAAATAATATTTTCATATTTTTTGGGTATATCTTCTCTGTCTTGATTAGAATAAGTTTTTTTAATATCTAAAAATCCATATAAATCTAATTTTTGTCCATTTTTATTATAAATTTCACTTGCATTAACAGTAGTAATACTGCTAATTGTTAATAAAAAAGGTATTAAAAATTTTAATATATTACATTTCATAATTTTTATCCTTATTAATAATAATTAATTATATTAAATTTAAAATAAGATTTATAAAAAAATAATTTTTTTTATATTTTTAAAAATTTTTTAAAATCTTGCATTATAAGGAGTTCTTGGAAATGGTATTATATCTTTAATGTTATATATCCCAGTAATATATGATATTAATCTTTCAAAACCTAAACCAAATCCAGAATGAGGGATGGTACCATATTTTCTTAAATCACGATACCACCAATAATTATTTTTATTAAGTTTTAATTCCTTTAATCTTTTATCTAGAATATCTATTCTACTCTCTCGTTGAGAACCTCCTATAATTTCTCCAATATCAGGAAATAAAACATCTATAGATGCTACAGTTTTTTTATCATTATTTAAATACATATAAAATGCTTTAATATTTTTAGGATAATTATATATTATTACTATATTATTAAAATATTTATTTGTTAAATATTTTTCGTGTTCTATTAAAAGATCTTCACCCCATGTAATTATATGGGAAAATTTTTCTTTACAATTTTTTAAAATATTTATAGCTTCATTATATTCAATAATATTAAATTTATTTAATAAAACTTTATTAATTTTATTAAACAAATTATTATTATTTCTTTGAGATAAAAAAGAAATCTCACTTTCATGAAAATTTAAAAAGTATTTAAAAATACTTTTTAACATTTTTTCTATAAAATAGATAATATATTCTAAATTAGAAAATGCTATTTCTATTTCTAACATCCAAAATTCTGCTAGATGACGTTTAGTATTTGAGTTTTCCGCTCTAAAAGTAGGTCCAAATGTATAAACTTTAGACATAGAACAAGCATATGTTTCTAAATTTAATTGTCCTGAAACGGTTAAAAATACTTCTTTACCAAAAAAATCTTTTTTAAAAATATTATTATTTTTTATATATTTAATATTTGATAAATCTAGAGTAGATACTCTAAACATTTTGCCTGATCCTTCAGTATCTAATGTAGTAATTAAAGGAGTATTAACCCAAAAAAAATTTTTTTTATTTAAAAAATTATGTATATATAAAGCAATATTATGTTTTATTCTTGTAATACAACTAATTATTTTTGTTCTAGATCTTAAATGAGATACTTCTCTTAAATATTTTAAACTATGTTTTTTAGGAGAAATGGGATATTCCCCAGGATTATATACCCAACCTAAAATTTTTATTTGTAATGCATGTATTTCATATTTTTGTAAATTTTTAGGAGAATATTTAAATATTCCTTTTACTTTTAAAGAACATCCACTAGTAATATTTAAAATTTCTTTTTCATAATTATTTAATTTATTATTAGCAATAATTTGTATATCTTGTATACAAGATCCATCATATAAATTAATAAAAGAAATACCTAATTTAGAATGTCTTCTATTACGAACCCAACCTCCTATAAATATTTTACTATTAATTTTTATTTTTCCAGTTATTAATTGAGATATACTAGAAATTAAATACATTATTATTTTCTCTTAATTAGAATTCTAAATTTTAAAATTAATATTATTTTTTATTACAAAATAAATTTAAGTTTATAAAAATTATAATTTCAATTATTTATACTTAAATTTAAAATATTAAATGCATTTTTTTCTGTTTGAGTATCTAAAATTGAATATTTTTCTTTTCTTAAAAAAACAATTTTTTTTAAAAGATTAGGTAATAGTGAAGGTTCATTTCTTCCTTTTAATTTTTTATATATTTTATAATACATTTTTTTAAATAATAAAAATGGAGAATCAGTTCCAATTAATAATTTTTCTTTAGGAATTAATTTAATATCTTGTATAGATCCTATTCTATATTTTTTATTAAAAAATAATTCACTTAAACCTATTGACATATTCATATCCAAACATTTTTCTAATTCATATTTATTACCAGAAAAACAATGTATTATAATTTTAGAAATTTTATGAATCCAAAATTTTAGTACATTAAAAAAAATATTAAAAGCATTACGACAATGTAAATATATAGGCATAGAATAAGATGCAGCTATTTCAAGTTGTGTATTAAAAGCTAATAGTTGTTTTTTTTGAGATGAATAATTTCTATAAAAATCTAATCCACATTCTCCTACTGCTACAATATTTTTATATTTTAACAATTTTTCTATTTTATTAATAATATTATTTTTCCATAAATTAGCATAATGAGGATGTATACCTACTGTAGACCAACAATAATTTTTATATTTTTTAGTTATATTATGAGCACTTACACTATCTTTTATAGAACATCCTATAATTAGCATACCATTTACTTTTTTTTTAATGGCTCTATTTATAACACTATCGATATCTTTTTGAAATTGTTTATTTGTTAAATTAACACTTATATCAAACATATATACTCTTTATATATTTTTTTAAAAATTATTTTATTTTTTTTTCTTTAAAATCTTTATTAATTTTATTTATTACTTTTATTCCTAAATTACGAAAATTTTCTGCTTTAGAAATTATATTACCTTTACCTTTAAATAATTTTTTAATAGCTAAATTATAATTTATTTGTAATTTATTAATACTTTTTTCTAAAAGATGTATGTCATCTACAAATAATCTAATTTTATCATATAATTTTGTTGCTTTACTTGCAATAATTAAAGAATTTTTATTTTGTTTATCAAAACGCCATAAATTTTCTATTGTTCTTAAAGAAATCATTAAAGTTGTAGGACTAACTAACATAATATTTAATTTTAAAGCTTCATATAATAAAGCAGGTTTAAAATTAATTGCTAATGAAAATGCAGATTCTATTGGGATAAACATTATAATATAATCTAATAATTTTAGTTTTAATAAACATTGATATTTTTTATTACTTAGTAAGTGTAAATGATTACGAATAGCTAATATATGCTCATTTAATGCTTTTTTTTGTTTATTTTTATCATTAGTATTAAAATAACGTTCATATGATATTAAAGTCATTTTTGAATCTATAATTATCTTTTTATTATAAGGTAAATTTATAATTACATCTGGTTGTATTATTTCATTATTTTCTAATTTTATTTTTTTTTGTGTTTCATATTCATATCCATTTCTTAACCCAGAAGATTCTAAAATTTTATTTAATACTAATTCCCCCCAAATACCTTGAACTTTATTATTACCTTTTAAAGCATTAGTAAGATTAATAGCTTCTTGAGAAATATGTATATTTAATTTTTTTAAATTTTTAATTTCATTAGTTAATATATTTCTTTCTAATGATTCTTGATTTAAATTTTTTTGTAATTGTTTTGTTAAAAACTCTAATTGTATATTTAAAGGATAAATAATATTTTTCATATTTTGAGTACTATATTTATTTATTCTTTTTTCACTTTTTTTTAAAATTTTATTAGCTAAATTTTGAAATTCTATATTTAAATGATGATTATTATTAATGATTAATTTTTCTTTTTTATTAAAAAAAATAATAGTATCATTTAATTTTGTTTCAAGTTCTTTAATTTTTATTTTTAAATTTAGAATAATTTCAATCTGATTAGATATCATATTATTTAAAGATTTATTTTCTATTTTTATTTTTTGTAAAAATTCTATTTTTTCCATTTTTTTAATTAATTGAATTTCTAATTTTCTATTTTCTTTTATTTTTTTTATTAAATAATTTTTAGAAATTCGTTTTTTTTTTTTTAAATAAAAAAATATAATAATAATTAATAAAAATTGTACAAAAAAATAAATAAAATTTTTATAAAAATACATTAATTTTATAACCTTATATAAAAAATATTATTATTATTATTTTTTTAAAAAAAAATAAAGTTTATTTATTTAAAATAAATAATATTTTATAGTTGACATTTATTTAAAAATATGAATTAATTAATATGTATTTATTATACATAAAACAGGCTTGTAGCTCAGATGGTTAGAGCACACCCCTGATAAGGGTGAGGTCGGTGGTTCAAATCCACTCAAGCCTATAGAATTTGGGGGCTATAGCTCAGTTTGGTAGAGCATCTGCTTTGCACGCAGAGGGTCAGCGGTTCGATCCCGCTTAGCTCCATTATATATCTAATAAAATTAGAAATTATTATTTTTAAATAAAAAATTTATCATTTCTTTTTCTAAAAAAGAAATATCTTTTTCTTTTGTCATGTTTAATTTTTTTTCATTGATTAGTTTAGTTTGATATAATAACCATTTAATCCATGCATTTTTAGAAATATGATTATAAATTATTTCTCCTATATTACCTGGATATACTTTATAATTTAATTTTTTCATTTTACATTGAAAATATACACAAAAAATTTTTTTTGACATAATTTTCTTCTATATTTTATTATAATAATATAATGTATAATTTATTTTTTTTCAAAATTATTTACTTATTTTAAAAATATGAATAATATAAAAAGTTTTGTTTGTCGTTATAGAAAATTAAAAAAATCGAAGAAAATATTTTTTAAAAAATATTTCCATCTTTTTAATATTTCTTATAAAAAAAAAGAATTAAATTTTACAAGTATTTTTAATAATAAATTACCTATTATAATCGATATTGGTTTTGGTATAGATGATAATATTATAAATTTTGCTATGAATTATATATATTATAATTTTATTGGAATAGAAGTTTATTTACCAGGAATTATAAATTGTATAAAAAAAATAAAAAAAAATAAAATTAAAAATTTAAAATTAATTTATTATGATGCTTTTTTTGTGTTTAAAAATATGATACCTAATTATTCAATAAAATTAATTCAATTATATTTTCCTGATCCTTGGCCAAAGATAAAACATAAAAAAAGAAGATTATTAAAAATAGATTTTTTAAAAATTATTTTTTTAAAATTACAAAATAATGGAATATTATATATAATAACTGATTGTTTAGATTATAAAAATAATATTATATCAAATATTAAAAATATTAATATTAATAATAATAAATTTATTATTTTAAAATCTAATCAATATAAAAATATTTATAAAAATTTAAATTTATATTTATTAAAAACTAAATTTTTTGACCAAGCAAAAAAACAAAAAAAAAATATATATTATATAGAATATAAAAAAATTTTATTTCTTAAATAAAAATTTCTAATAAATTATTTAAATATAAATGTCCTTTATTAGTTATAAACCAATAATCATTATTTTCTTTTAAATAATCTAATTTTAGTGCTTTTTTTATTAAAGGAATAATTATTACTGTTTTTATTCCAGTCATTTTTAGAAATTCTTTTTTACTAATTTTTTTATATAGTCTTAACCGATTTAAAAAAAATTCAAATATTATTTCTTTATGCAAAATTGTTTTTATAGAATAAAAAAAATCACCATTTATATATTTTTTAATATTTTTATTTTTAATAATTCTAATAATTTTATTATTAAATGTAATTTTACTATGAGAGTTACAACCAATACCTAAATAATTACCAAAATACCAATAATTTAAATTATGTTTACACATAAATTTTTTTTCTTTTACAAAAGAAGAAATTTCATATTGTAGATATTGATGTTTAAAAAATATTTTTTTTCCTTGTAAAAACATTTTCCATAATAAATTATCATTTAATAAATTTTTAGGTTTAAATTTTTCAAAAATTGTATTTTTTTCAATAGTTAACTGATACCATGAAATATGACTAGGTTTAAATAAAATTGCTTTATATAAATCATCATAAGAATTTTTTAATGATTGTCCAGGTATGCCATAGATTATATCTAAATTAAAATTTGATATATTATTTTTAACTAAAATATTAATAGCATTAATAGCTTCTTCAGCATTATGTAATCTTCCTAATATTTTTAAACTTTGATTATTAAAACTTTGAACTCCAATAGAAAAACGATTAATACCACTATTTATATAACTTTTAATTTTTTTTTCAGAAATAGAAGATGGATTTATTTCAATTGTAATTTCTACTGATTTTAATACATATATTTTTTTTTTTATTTTATTTAAAAGTAATGATATTAATTTTTCGTTTAATAAACTTGGAGTACCTCCTCCTAAAAAAATACTTTTAATATAAATTTTTTTTTTAATAAAAAATAAAGTTTTTTCTAAATCTAATAATAAACTATTTATATATAGTTCTTGTATTTTTATATTTTTTTTTATAAAAATAGTTGAATAAAAATCACAATAAGGACATTTTTTTAAACACCAAGGAATATGAATATATAAACTGTAATATTTATTAAAATTAATCATATTATTATATTTATATTAAAAACCAAAATTGAGGAAATAAATCCATAAATAAATTATTTAAAAAAAATAAAACTATATTAGTAATTAATAAAATTATATTTATATTATAAATATTAAAAAAATTATTTTTTTTAAAATTATATATTTGATTTATAAATACTTCTAAAAGATCATTAAAATCATTATTTCTTATATTAAGAATATTAGAAATTAAATATATTGTAATTAACCAAAAAAATAAATATCCTAAAAATTTTAATAAAGTTAAAATACTAACAAATAAATAAATATGTAAATTATACAAAAATAAATATTTATCTTGTATTAAAATTAATATTGGATATTTTAGAAATATTAATAATAATATTATTATTAATGATAAAAATTCATCTTTATTTTTTTGAAAAAAAAAATTTTTAAAATATTTTAAAATAATATTTGTTAATAAAATAATATATTTTACAAAAAAATTATAATAATTATTAATTGAAAAATATATCCATAATCTTAATGAAAATATAGAAATAATAATTTCTATTAGATGTTTGTAAAGACATATTATTGTTATCATAATAACCTCAAATTACATACAATACTTTTTATAAAAATAATTTTAATTAATTATTTTCAAACCAGCTTTGTAAAATAATACATGCTGACAAAGAATTAATATCACTTTTTTGTAATTTTTTCCAACCTCCTTTTGAAAATAAAATATATTTAGCTTCAACTGTACTTAATCTTTCATCATGAAAAATTATTTCTATATTAAATTTTTTTTTTATATTAAAAGCAAAATTTTTAGCTAAAATAGTAATATATTGTTGACTTCCATCCATTTTTAATGGTAAACCAACTATAATTTTTTTAGGTTTCCATTGATTAATTAAATTATCAAATTTAACCCAATTAATATTTCCTATTTTTTTATTTTTAATAACTTTTAATTTATGTGCTATCCTGATTAAACTATGTCCTACAGCAACTCCTATATTTTTAATTCCATAATCAAAAGCTAATAATGTTATATTATTTTGTTTTTTCATATTAAGTATATATAAGTTATTTTAAAATAACTAATATTTTAAAATATATTAATAATTAATATTATATAGTTTTTTAAATTTTATAAATGAAATATATTGATTTATTTATACTTTATAAGTCATAATAATATGATTTTTATTTTTTATAAAATCAAATAGGTCTCTCAATATATGTTTTATAGAGAGTTATTTTAATTTTTAAACAAGAGGCGCTGGTCTAATGCAGAACCAAAGAATCCGTATTCGTCTAAAAGCTTTTGATCATCGTTTGATTGATCAATCAACAGCAGAAATTGTTGAAACAGCTAAACGTACTGGTGCTCAAGTTCGTGGACCAATACCTTTGCCTACTCGCAAAGAAAAATTTACAATATTAATTTCACCTCATGTTGATAAAGATGCACGAGATCAATATGAAATTAGAACTCATAAACGTTTAGTTGATATTATAGAGCCAACAGAAAAAACTGTAGATGCATTAATGAGATTAGATTTAGCAGCAGGAGTAGATGTACAAATAAGTTTAGGTTAATAAAATTTATTGTAATTTTTTAATATATAAATAGAGTATATATAATATATGATTGGATTAATAGGGAAAAAGATGGGTATGACTAGATTTTTTACTGAAGAAGGTTTATCCATACCAATAACTGTTATACATTTTGAAACAATTCGTATTACTCAAATTAAAACGATTTTAAATGATGGATATAATGCAATTCAAATGACTACAGGATTTAAAAAAACAAGTCGTATGAATAAAGCTGAAATAGGACATTTTGCAAAAGCAAAAACAGAAGCAGGATATATTTTATGGGAATATCGTTTTAAAAAAAATAATCCTAAAAAATTTTATGTAGGACAAAAAATAGATATTAATATTTTTAAACAAATAATAAAGGTAGATATTACAGGTATATCTAAAGGAAAAGGATTTTCAGGAACTGTAAAAAGATGGAATTTTAAAACTCAAGATGCTAGCCATGGAAATTCACTTTCACATAGGGTTCCAGGTTCTATTGGACAGAATCAAACTCCTGGAAAAGTATTTAAAGGAAAAAAAATGGCTGGCCAATTAGGTAGTAAAAAAATTACTATCCAAAATTTACATATTATAAAATTAGATACTATAAAAAATTTATTACTCATAAAAGGAGCTGTTCCTGGATATACTGGAAGTAATGTTATTGTTAAGCCAGCAGTAAAAAATTTAATTCAATAAAATAAATATATTAATTAATTAGGTATTTATAATGGAAATTATAACAGAAGACACTAAAGATATAGTTATAATTTCAGATATTATTTTTAACAGGAATTATAACAAACCATTAATACATCAATTAATAGAATCTTATAGAACAATAGGTAGACAAGGAACTAAAGCTCAAAAAACAAGAGGAGAAGTAAAAGGATCAGGTAAAAAACCATGGAAACAAAAAGGTACAGGGAAAGCTAGAGCAGGTTCTTTTAAAAGTCCAATTTGGCGTTCTGGAGGAGTTACTTTTGCATCAAAAAATAAAATATATAATAAAAAAATTAATAAAAAAATGTTTCGTAATGCATTAAAAAGTATTTTTTCAAAATTAATTAAAGAAAAAAGATTAATTTTAGTAAAAGAATTTACTATAAGTAAACCAAAAACTAAAATATTAATTGAAAAATTAAAAAAATATTTATCAAAAAAAATAATGATTATTACAACATTTATTGATCAAAATTTATTTTTAGCATCACGGAATTTATACAATATAAAAATTAAAAATTCTATTAATATAAATCCTATTTATTTAATAAATGCTAATATAATTATTGTAACTGTTAATGCTATTAAACATATAGAAGAGATATTAAAATGATTTTTAAAGAATATGATTTTAAAATCATAAAAGGACCACATATTTCTGAAAAATCTTCCTTTGTTGCAGAAAAAACAAATACTTTAATTATAAAAGTTTTAAAAAAAGCAACAAAAATAGATATTAAAAAAGCAATAAAAAAAATTTTTAATATAAAAGTTAAAAATATTAATACTTTAATTGTTAAAGGTAAAAAAAAAAAAAATAAAAAATATAATTATCAACATAGTGATTGGAAAAAAGCATATATAATTTTAGAAAAAAATCAAAAAATTGATTTTAATGTAAATAAAAATTTATAAGGATTAACTTTATAAAATATGACAATAAAAAAATATAAACCAACATCACCTGGTAGACGTCATATGATTAAAATTATTAATCATAATTTATATAAGGGAAAACCTCTCTCTTCTAGAATAGAAAAAAAAAATAAATCAGGGGGGAGAAATAATAATGGTCGTATTACAACTCGTCACATTGGAGGAGGACATAAACAATTATATCGTATTATAGATTTTAAAAGAGATAAAGATAATATTCCTGCTATAGTAGAACGTATTGAATATGATCCAAATCGTTCTGCTAATATTGCATTAATTAAATATAAAGATGGAGTAAAAAAATATATTTTATCTCCTAAAAATTTAAAAATTGGTGATATTGTAGAATCAGGAATAAATGTTAATATTAGAATTGGAAACACATTACCTTTAAGTAATATTCCTGTTGGAACTATTTTACATAATGTTGAAATGAAACCAGGTAAAGGCGGACAAATAGCTAGAGCAGCTGGTACATATGTACAATTAGTTGCAAAAGAAGATTTATATATAACTTTAAGATTAAAATCAGGAGAAATTCGTAAAATTTTATCTAAATGTAGAGCTACATTAGGAGAAATAGGAAATAATGAACATATGTTGAAATCTTTTGGTAAAGCAGGAGCAAAAAGATGGAAAGGGATAAGACCTACAGTAAGAGGAACAGCAATGAATCCTATAGACCATCCTCATGGTGGAGGAGAAGGTAAAAATTTTGGAAAACATCCTGTAACCCCATGGGGAGTACAAACTAAAGGTAAAAAAACAAGAAAAAATAAAAGAACAGATAAATATATTATTAAACATCGTAATAAATAAAATAATATTAATAAAGGTAATAAAATATGCCACGTTCTTTAAAAAAAGGTCCTTTTATTGATCAACATTTATTGAAAAAAGTTGAAAAATCAATAAAAAATAAAGATAAAAAACCATTACGTACTTGGTCAAGGCGTTCAACTGTTTTTCCCAATATGATTGGATTAACTATTGCTATACATAATGGAAGACAACATATTCCAATCTATATTTTAGATGAAATGGTTGGACATAAGTTAGGAGAATTTGCTCCCACACGTACATATAGAGGACATACAGCAGATAAAAAAATAAAAAAAACTTTAAAAAAATAAATATATATATGTATATATTAAATATATTTACTTAGGGAAAAAAATGGAAATTATTGCAAAATATAAATATGCTCCTTCTTCTGCACAAAAATTAAGGTTAATAGCTAATATTATTAGGGGTAATAAAATTTCTAAAGCTTTAGATATTTTAAATTTTTCTAATAAAAAATCAGCTTTTTTAATAAAAAAAACATTAAATTCAGCTATAGCTAATGCTGAACATAATTATGGATTAGATATTGATAGTTTATTTATATTTAAAATTTTTATAGATATAGGTACAAATATAAAACGTATTATGCCTCGTGCCAAAGGTCGTTCAGATAGAATATTAAAATATACAAGTCATATTACTATTGTATTATCAGATAATATAATTGGAGAAAAAGATTAATGGGTCAAAAAACACATCCAAATGGGTTAAGACTAGGAATTACAAAAATATGGAATTCTATTTGGTTTGCAAATACAAAAAATTATGCAAATTATTTATATAGTGATTTACAAGTAAGAAAATATTTAAATAAAAAATTAATAAAAGCTTCTGTATCTAAAATAACTATAGAAAGACCATCAAAAAGTATTAGAGTTAATATACATACTGCACGTCCTGGAATTGTAATTGGTAAAAAAGGAGAAGATGTTGAAAAACTTAGAAAAATAATTTCTAAGATTACAGGTGTTCCTGCTCAAGTAAATATAACAGAAGTTAGAAAACCAGAATTAGAAGCAAAATTAGTAGCTGATATAATATCATCACAATTAGAAAAAAGAATAATGTTTAGAAGAGCAATGAAAAGAGCAGTACAAAATGCTATGAGATTAGGTGCTAAGGGAGTAAAAGTAGAAGTAAGTGGCCGTTTAGGTGGTGCAGAAATCGCACGTACAGAATGGTATAGAGAAGGTAGAGTACCATTACATACTTTAAGAGCAGATATTGATTTTAGTTTATCAGAAGCAAATACTACTTATGGTATAATAGGAGTAAAAGTTTGGATTTTTAAAGGAGAAATTTTAAAAAATAATTTTAAAAAAAAATTAATTTTTACAAAACCTATTACACATCATCCCCAATCATATAGATTACAACGTAATAAAGGACGTAAATAAAAAAAGAGGTTTGAAACAATGTTACAACCAAAACGTACAAAATTTAGAAAAATGCATAAAGGAAGAAATCGTGGTGTTATTGTAGGGATGAATATTAATTTTGGAACTTATGGTATTAAGGCAATAAATAGAGGAAGAATTACTTCTAAACAAATAGAATCAGCAAGAAGAGCTATTAGTCATTCGATGAAAAGACAAGGAAAAATATGGATTAGAATTTTTCCAGATAAACCTATAACAGAAAAACCTTTAGAAGTTAGAATGGGGAAAGGTAAAGGTAATGTAGAATATTGGGTAGCTTTAGTACAACCTGGTAGAATTTTATATGAAATTAATGGAATATCTGAAATAATAGCACGTAAAGCCCTTAAATTAGGGGCTGCAAAATTACCTATTAAAACTGTTTTTTTAAAAAAATAAAATAAATCTTATATGAAAATACATGATATTTTAAAAAAAAATAATAAAGATTTAGAAAATGAGTTATTAAGTTTATCTAGAGAACAATTTAATTTAAAAATACAATTAACATCAGGTAATTTAAAACAAACTCATTTACTTAAAAAATCTAGAAGAAATATTGCAAGAATAAAAACAATTTTATCAGAAAGAAAAAAAAAGATTATAAAATTATGCAAAAAAAAATAAAAATTTTAAAAGGAAAAGTAATAAGTAATAAAATGCAAAAATCCATTATTGTAAGTATTAATAGATTAATAAAACATCCTATATATGGAAAATATGTTAATCGTACAACAAAATTACATGTTCATGACGAAAAAAATATATGTAATATTGGTGATTTTGTTGAGATTAAAGAATGTCGTCCATTATCTAAAACCAAATCTTGGATTCTAGTTAACATTATAAAAAAATCAATAATTTAATTATTAATTATATATTCATTAATTTAAATAAAATTTTAAATTTTAAATTTTTATTTTTTAAAAATAGGGATAATTATTAATATATGATACAGGAACATACTATATTAAATATAGCAGATAATTCTGGTGCTAGAAGTGTAATGTGTATAAAAGTTTTAGGAGGATCAAGACGTCGTTATGCAAATATTGGAGATATTATTAAAATTACTGTAAAAGATGCTATTCCTAGAGGAAAAGTTAAAAAAGGTGATGTATTAAAAGCAGTAATTGTTAGAACTAAAAAAGGTATAAGACGTTCTGATGGTTCTTTAATAAGATTTGACCATAATTCATGTGTATTATTAAATGATACTAACGAACAATTAATTGGTACAAGAATTTTTGGTCCTATTACTAGAGAATTAAGACATGAAAAATTTATGAAAATTATTTCATTAGCTCCTGAAGTTATTTAATTAAATAAAGAGATAGAAATATATGATACATAAATTACGTTGTAATGATGAAGTAATAATTTTAACAGGTAAAGATAAAGGAAAAAAAGGAAAAATCAAATGTTTCATAAAAAAAGAATTAGTAATAATTAAAGGAATTAATATTATTAAAAAACATAGTAAACCTAATCCTACAATATCACATACAGGAGGTATTTTAGAAAAAGAAGCAGGAATTCATATTTCTAATGTTGCTATCTTTAATAAAGATACAGGTAAAGCTGATCGTATTAAAATTAAAAATTTTAAAGGGATTAAAAAAAGATTTTTTAAATCTAATAATAAAAATATAAAATAAATTAGAGATAATATTTAATGTCAAAATTATATAATTTTTATAAAAATAAAGTAATAAAAAAATTAATGTTAAAATTTAAATATAAATCTATTATGCAAGTTCCTTGTATAAAGAAAATTACTTTAAATATGGGAGTAGGTAAAGTAATATCTGATAAAAAACATTTAGATAATGCTATAAATGATTTAACTATTATTAGTGGTCAAAAACCAATAAAAACTAAATCACATAAATCAATAGCTGCTTTTAAAATAAGAAAAGGATACTCAATAGGATGTAAAGTTACTTTAAGGAAAAAAAGAATGTGGAATTTTTTTGAACGTTTATTATGGATAGTAATACCTAGAATTAGGGATTTTAGAGGTTTATCTAAAAAATCTTTTGATAATAATGGTAATTATAGTATAGGAATAAAAGAACAGATAATTTTTCCAGAAATTAATTTTGATAAAATAGATCATATTCGTGGAATAAATATCACAATAACAACTAATAATATATCAAAAAAAGAAAGTTATTTTTTATTTAAAGAATTTAAATTTCCATTTAGATCATAAAAAAGGTTTATATAATGGCTAAAGAATCTATTAAAGCACGTGAATTAAAAAGAATAAAGTTAGGAAAAAAATTTTTTTTAAAAAGAAAAAAATTAAAAAAAATTATTTCAGATATAAATACTACTGATAAAGATCGTTGGAATGCTATATTTAAATTACAATCTTTACCAAGAGATTCTAGTTTATCAAGACAAAGAAATAGATGTAAAATAACTGGTCGTCCACATGCTTTTTTAAGAAAATTCGGATTGAGTAGAATTAAATTAAGAGAAGCTGCAATGAAAGGAGATATTCCTGGACTAAAAAAATCTAGTTGGTAATTTTTATTACAAATTAATATAGGATAATTTAAATATGAGTATACAAAATCCAATTGCAGATATGTTAACACGTATACGTAATGGACAATTATCACATAAATCTAAAATTTTTATGCAATATTCAAAATTAAAAAAATCTATTGCTCAAATTTTAAAAAATGAAGGATATATTAAAAATTTTAATCTTATTAAAGAAAAAAATTTTTTATTAGAAATTACTTTAAAATATTTTAAAGGAAAAGGTGTTATAGAAAAAATACATTGTATTAGTCGTCCTGGATTAAGAATTTATAAAAAAAAAAATTTTTTACCTAAAGTTATGGCCGGTTTGGGTATTGCTATTATTTCTACATCTAAGGGAATAATAACAGATTATACTGCACGTTATTATGGAGTAGGAGGAGAAATTATATGTTATGTTTCTTAAAAAGAAGGTATATTAATAATGTCTAGAATAGCTAAAAAATTTATTTTTATTCCTAATGATATTAAAATTACTATTAATGGCCAAAATATAATTATTAAAGGTAATAATGGAATATTAGAAAATACTTTTCATAAAACAATTAAAATAATTTTAAATAAAAATAAATTATTATTTGAACCTAAAATAAAGTGTAAAAATGGTTGGGCACAAGCTGGAACTGCTAGTTCTCTGATGAATTCTATGATTATTGGGGTAACAATTGGTTTTTCAAAAAAATTAATATTATTTGGTGTGGGTTATAAATTTTCAATTAAAAATAATATAATTAATTTAATTTTAGGTTTTTCTCATCCAATAAATTTTAATTTACCTAAAGGTATTATTGGAAAATGTTTAAATCAAAATGAAATACTTTTAACAGGAGCTAATAAACAACTTTTAGGACAGGTGGCTGCAAATATAAGAGCTTATCGTCCTCCAGAACCATATAAAGGTAAAGGTATTCGTTATAATAATGAAATAATTAAGATTAAAGAAACAAAAAAAAAATAGGATAAATGTAAAAAAGTTTAAAAAATTATGAATATAAAAAAAATTGCTCGAATACGTCGAGCTACTAAATTACGTAAAAATTTACAAAAATTAAAAATGATACGTTTATCAATACATCGTACTTCTCGTCATATATATGCACAAATAATTTCTGTAAATAATAAAATTTTAATCACTGCTTCAACTTTAGAAAAAAAAATTAAAAAAAAATTAATATATACTGGAAATATAAAATCTGCTATTTTTATAGGAAAAAAAATAGCAACTAGAGCTATTAAATACGGTATTTTAAATATATCATTTGATCGTTCAGGATTTAAATATCATGGACGTATTAAAGCATTAGCAAATGCAGCACGTCAAACAGGTCTAAAATTTTAACATTATTTTAAAAGAAAAAAATATGAATATTTATGACAATAAAAATCAACATCATGAATTAAAAGAAAAATTAATTTCTGTTAATAGAGTATCTAAAACTGTTAAAGGGGGACGAATTTTTTCCTTTACAGCTTTAACTGTTGTAGGTAATGGTAAAGGACGAATTGGTTTTGGATATGGTAAAGCAAAAGAAGTTCCTAATGCAATACAAAAAGCAATGGAAAAAGCTAGAAAAAAAATGATTAATATTATTCTTAATAATAATACAATTCAATATCCTATAAAAGGACATCATACTGGATCTTTTGTATTTATACAACCAGCTTATGAAGGTACAGGTATTATTGCAGGTGGAGCTATGAGAGCTGTATTAGAAGTTGTTGGAATATATAATGTTTTAGCTAAAGCTTATGGTTCTACTAATCCTATAAATATAGTTAAAGCAACTATTAAAGGATTATCAAATCTACATTCATTAAATATGATTGCTGCTAAAAGAAATAAAACTATAGAAGAAATAAAAAGGAACATGAATAGTGTTAAAAAATATTAAAATTACACAAATTAAAAGTGCTATAGGTAGATTACCTAAACATAAAGCCATTTTAATTAGTTTAGGATTAAAACATATTGGACATACTGTTATAAAAAAAAATACACCTAGTATTTTAGGCATGATTAAAAAAATATCTTATATGCTAAAGGTTTTATATTAACATGAATTTAAATAATTTATTTTCTAAAATAAAAAATAATAAAAAAAGATTAGGTAGAGGGATTGGCTCAGGAAAAGGTAAAACAAGTGGTAGAGGACATAAAGGACAAAAATCTAGATCTGGATATAATATTAATAAAATATTTGAAGGAGGACAAAGTCCTTTACATAGGAGATTACCAAAATTTGGATTTAGATCAAAAAAAAATATTTTTTTTAAAGAAATTAGGTTAGGAGATTTAGAAAAAATACATAGTAATTATATTAATTTAAATATTCTAAAAGCTAATAAAATAATTAGTAAAAAAATTAAATATGTAAAAATTATTAATAAAGGAAATATTAAATCTTCAAAAAAAATTATTAAATTAAATTGCACAGAAAGTGTTAAAATAATTATAAAAAAATTAGGTGGGATAATTGAGGAATAAATAATAAATGATAAAATCATTTAAAAAATTAAATTTTCAAAGTACTAAAAAAGGTTTTATTGAATTAAAAGAAAGACTTATATTTTTAATAACATCTATAATTATTTTCCGTATAGGTTCATTTATACCAATTCCAGGTATTAATATTAGTATTTTACATTCTTTAATTATTAAACAACATGGTACTATTATTGATATGTTTAATATGTTTTCTGGAGGTGCTCTTAGTAGAGCCTCCATTTTTGCTTTAGGAGTTATGCCTTATATATCTTCATCTATCATTATGCAACTTTTAACAGTAGTTCATCCATATTTTATTCTTTTAAAAAAAGAAGGAGAGGAAGGGAAAAAAAAAATTAATAAATATACTAAATATACTACATTAATTTTAGCTTTTATTCAAGCTATAGGAATTTCAACTGGATTACCTAAATTACCTGGTATGAATAATTTAGTTATTAATCATGGTATTAGTTTTTTTATAATTGCTAATTTAAGTTTAATTACAGGTACAATATTTTTAATGTGGTTAGGAAGACAAATAACAAAAAGAGGAATTGGAAATGGAGTTTCTATTATTATAGTAATTGGTATAATTACTACTTTACCTTTAAATATAGGACAAATTATAGAACAAATAAAATATGGAAATTTAAATTTTTTTATTATTTTTATTTTATTAATTTTAATATTTTTAATAATTTTATTTATTGTTTTTATGGAAAAAGGACAAAGAAAAATTAATGTACAATATGCTAGAAGATATTTTGGAAAACAAATCTATAATACACAACAAAGCACTCATTTACCATTAAAAATTAATATGTCTGGGGTTATTCCAGCAATATTTTCTTCTAGTATTATTTTATTTATTTCTACTACATTTTCATGGCTTAGTAATATTACTAATTTTAATTTACTTAAAAAAATTGCTATATCTTTACAACCTAGACAACCAATATATATTGGTTTATATATTTTATCAATTATATTTTTTTGTTTTTTTTACACTATTTTAGTTTTTAATCCTCAAGAAACTGCTGATAATTTAAAAAAATCTGGGGCATATATTCCTGGTATTAGACCAGGAGCACAAACAGCTAAATATATAAAAAAAATAATTATGAGATTAACATTTACTGGAAGTTTATATATCACTTTTATTTGCCTTATTCCAGAATTTTTAAGAAATATAATTAATGTCCCATTTTATTTAAGTGGTACATCATTACTTATAGTAATAGTTGTCATCATTGATTTTATTACACAAATTCAAACATTAATTATGTCTACTCAATATGAGTCTATACTTAAAAAAATTAATTTAAAAGGATAATATTTATAAAATATTTTTGGAGATATAATATAATGAAAGTTCGAGCTTCAATAAAAAAAATATGTCGTAATTGTAAAATTATTCGTAGAAATAGAGTTATATATGTATTTTGTAAAACAGATCCTAAACATAAACAACGTCAAGGATAATTATTTTCTATTTTTTATAATAAAAACTATAAAAATTAAATAAAGGATTTAAAATGGTTCGTATAGCTGGAGTAAATATTCCTGATAATAAACGTACAATAATAGCATTAAAATATATTTATGGGATAGGTAAATCTCATGCTGCTCATATATGTAAAATAACTAATATTTCTCAAAATATTAAAATTAATCAACTTACTGAAGATAAAATAGATTTATTAAGAAATATTATATCAAAATTTAAAGTAGAAGGGGATTTAAGAAGAAGTATAAATTTAAATATTAAAAGATTAATTGATCTTAGTTGTTATAGAGGTTTACGTCATAAAAAAGGATTACCAGTTAGAGGTCAACGTACTAAAACTAATGCACATACTAGAAAAAAATTCTATAAGTATTTTAAAAAATAATATTATAACTATAATAGGTATATATAATGAAAAAAAAATCTTTACATTCTAAAAAAAAAATTAAAAAACAAATTATAGACGGTATTGCACATATACACGCTTCTTTTAACAATACAATTGTTACTATTACAGATAGACAAGGTAATTCTTTAGGTTGTGCAACAGCAGGAGGTTCTGGTTTTAGAGGGTCAAGAAAATCAACACCTTTTGCTGCACAAGTAGCTGCTGAAAAATGTGCTGAAATTGTTAAACATTATGGTATTAAAAATTTAGAAATTATGGTAAAAGGACCAGGTCCAGGAAGAGAATCTACAATTAGAGCATTAAATAATGCTGGTTTTAAAATAACTAATATTACTGATATTACTCCTATTCCTCATAATGGATGTAGACCTCCAAAAAAAAGAAGAGTATAAATTATTATTAATAATTAATTAAAATATTTTAGGAAAAATATAATGGCAAGATATTTAGGACCAAAATTAAAATTATCTAGAAGAGAAGGTACTGATTTATTTTTAAAATCTAATGTACGTGCTATCGATACTAAATGTAAATTAGAACAAACTCCAGGACAACATGGTATAAAAAAATCTAGATTATCTGATTATGGTATTCAATTAAGAGAAAAACAAAAAATACGTAGATTATATGGTATATTAGAACGACAATTTCATAACTATTATAAAAAAGCTTCGCATATAAAAGGAAATACTGGATTTAATTTATTATGTTTATTAGAAAAAAGATTAGATAATATTGTTTATAGAATGGGTTTTGGAGTTACAAGAGCGGAATCTAGACAATTAATTTCTCATAAATCTATAAAAATTAATGATTGTATTGTTAACATAGCTTCTTATCAAGTATCTCTAAATGATAAAATTTCTGTATGTGAAAAATCTAAAAAACAACTAAGAATTAATGCTTCAATTGATTTATATTCTCAAAGAGAAAAACCTAGCTGGTTAGAAATAAATAATAAAAAAATGGAAGGTGTTTTTAAAAGACTTCCTGAACGTTCTGATTTACCTGCAGATATCAATGAACATTTAATTATTGAATTATATTCAAAATAATTTTTTATAAGAGAGCATATAAATGGATCAAAATTCTGTAACAGAATTTTTAAAACCTAGATTAGTAGATATAGAACATATTAGTAACAATTATATAAAAGTAACTTTAGAGCCTTTAGAACGTGGTTTTGGTCATACTTTAGGAAATGCATTAAGACGTATTTTATTATCTTCAATTCCTGGTTATGCAGTAACAGAGGTAGAAATAGAAGGAATATTACATGAATATAGTACTAAAGAAGGAATTAAAGAAGATATTATTGAAATACTTTTAAATTTAAAAAAGTTAGCTATAAAAATAGAAAATAATAAAAAGGAGGTTATTTTAATTTTAAAAAAAACAGGAATTGGAATTGTAAAAGCTTCTGATATTATTCACGGAAATGATATAGAAATTATAAATAAAGAACATATTATTTGTCATATTACTAATATAAATACATCAATTAATATGAAAATAAAAATAGAATTAGGTCGGGGTTATATAGCAGCCCATACAAAAATTAATAATAATAGTTTTGAAAAAGATCATAAAATAGGCAGATTATTATTAGATGCATCTTATAGTCCTATTAAAAAAATAATCTATAATGTAGAATCAGCTAGAGTAAAACAAAGAACAGATTTAGATAAATTAATAATAGAAATGGAAACAAATGGAACAATTGATCCAGAACAAGCTATTAGAAAAGCAGCTACTATTTTAGCTGAACAATTAGAATCATTTGTAAATTTAAAGGATATTCAACAAGAAAAAGAAATTAAAGAAGAAAAACCAGAATTTGATCCTATTTTATTACATTCTGTGGATGATTTAGAATTAACTGTTCGTTCTGCAAATTGTTTAAAAACTGAATCAATTCATTTGATTGGAGATTTAGTACAACGAACTGAAGTAGAATTATTAAAAACTCCAAATTTAGGAAAAAAATCTTTAACAGAAATAAAAGATATTTTAGCATCTAGAGGATTATCATTAGGAATGAGACTAGATAATTGGCCTCCAGTTATAAAAAAAAATAATACTAAAAACAATCATAAATAATTAATTTAATTAGGTAAAAAAAATGCGTCATCGTAAAACAGGTCGTTATTTTAACAAAAATAGTTCACATCGTAATGCAATGTTAATTAACATGGTTAATTCATTAATTAATAATGAAATCATTAAAACTACTTTAATGAAAGCTAAAGAACTCAGAAAAATAATAGAACCCATGATTACTATTGCTAAAAAAAATACTATTTCTAATAAAAGATTAATAAGAGCTAAAATAAATAATAAAATTAATATTATTAAACTCTTTAATATTATTGCTCCTAAATTTCAAAATAGATTAGGTGGATATACACGTATAATAAAATGTGGTTTTCGTAATGGAGATAAAGCACCTATGGCATATATAGAATTAATAGAAAGAAAAATAATTCTAAAAGATAAAAATCTTAAGTAATTACAACATCTCTTCGAAAAATATTTCTATACTGATTAAGATTTAAAAAATTTTGAATATTCATTTGTTTTTTCCCGCTAGGTTGAATAATTTGAATATTTAAAATTCCATTTGTAGTATTTATTTGTATACCATATCTATTAATTAATAATATTGTACCAGGTACTTTAGTTGCATAATTACTATTAAAATTATTAATAACTTCTGCTTGCCATACTTTAAATCTTTGATCTTTTATCATAAAAAAAGTACCTGGTCTAGGATTAAAAGCACGAACCATACATTCAAGTTTTTTAGCAGGTAAATTCCAATTTAATTTACACTCTATTTTAGATATTTTTTTTGCATATGTAGGTTTTATCATATTTATATTTTGAGATTTAAATTTTATTTGTTCGCCTTTTGAAATTTTCTTTAAAATAAATAGTAAACCTTGTAATCCTAATACAGCTAGTTTTTTATATAATGATCCATATGTATCATAAAGTAAAATATTATATTCAATTTGATAAATAATATCACCTTCGTCTAAAAAATTATTTATTTTGATTATACTAATACCTGTTTTTAAATCATTTGCTAACAACGCTCTTTGTATAGGAGCAGCACCTCTCCATCTAGGTAATAATGAAGCATGTATATTCATACAAAATAATTTAGGTATATTTAGTATTTTATTAGGTATTAAAAAACCATAATCTATAACTATTATAATATCACAATGATAATTAATAAGATTTTTAATTAATTTTAAAGAATTTAAAGATTCTGGTTGTAATATATTAATTTTATATTTTATTGCTAATTTTTTTACAGAATTAGAAGTTAATTTATATCCTCTATTAGCATAAGTATCTGGTTTAGTAATGACACAAGATATTGTGTAAATATTATTTATTAAACCTCTTAAATGATAAGCAGCAAATTTTGAAGTACCTATAAAAATAATTTTTATTTTTTTTTTCATTTTATATGATTCTGTTTTTTTAAAAACATTATTTTATGATTAATTTTGTTTATTTTATCATAAATTCTTTGATATTTTAAATTTGATAAATAATCAATAAATAAAATCCCATTTAAATGATCAATTTCATGTTGTATACAAAAAGATAATAAATTACTTGCTTTTATTTCAATAATTTCATTCATTAAATTTTTAGCTTGAACTCTTATTTCATTAAATCTTAAAACAAAATATTTTTGTTTTATAGGTATAGATAAACAACCTTCTTTACTATTAATTTTTAATTTATTAAATTTTATTATTTTAGGATTAATAAGAATAATAGGATTATTTTTCTTTTTAGTGATATCAATAACTATAATTCTTTTATTTATTCCTATTTGTGTTGCTGCTAAACCAATCCCATTATAAGAATACATAATTTTAAGCATATTATTTCCTAATAATTTAACATCATTATTAATATTTTTAATTGATTTAGCTATATTTCTTAGTTTTTTATTAGGAAAATATAATAATTTAAGTATAGACATATTTAATATCTTTTTTTTTAAAAAAAAATTTATAAAATAATATAATTTTTTAATCTTTAACATATTTATAGTAATAATATATAATTCATTTATAACTTTATCAAATAATTTATAAAAAAATTATGGATATAAAAATTTTTATTAATGCATTAAAAATGGGTAAAATTATAGCTTATCCAACTGAATCTGTTTTTGGATTAGGATGTGATCCAGATAATGAAAAAGCAGTAAATAAATTATTAAAAATAAAAAAACGTAGTATAAAAAAAGGATTAATTTTAATTGCATCTAAATATAATCAATTATTAAAATATATAAATGAAAAAAAAATTCTTAAAAATCAAAAAAAAAAAATATTATCTACTTGGCCTGGTATTATTACATGGGTTATGCCTATTTCAATAAATACTCCTTATTGGTTAACTGGAAATTTTAATTCTATAGCAGTTCGTGTAACTAATCATTATTTAACAAGTAAATTATGTAATTATTTTGGAAAACCTATTGTTTCTACGAGTGCAAATATTTCAGGTAAAAAACCATGTTTAACATATCAAGATGTATTATTTCATTTTTATGATATTAAAGAACATATTTTAATTTTAAATGGAAAAACAGGAGGTTATTTAAATCCATCAGAAATTAGAGATAGTTTTACAAATTTAGTTATACGTAAAGGATAAATATGAAAATGTTTGCAGTATTTGGTAATCCTATAAAACATAGTAAATCTCCAATTATACATCAATTATTTGCACAACAAACAGGAGTATTACAAAATTATAGAAAAATTTATGTTCCAATAAATAATTTTTATAAAAAATTTTTTTATTTTTTTAAAAATGGGGGTATAGGAGCAAATATTACAATCCCTTTTAAAAAAAGGGCATATAAATTATGTGATATTTTAACAAAAAGAGCTAAATATTCTGGTGTTGTAAATACAATAAAAATTCTTAATTCAAAAAAAATTTTAGGAGATAATACTGATGGTGTTGGGTTATTAAAAGATTTACAAAATTTAAAATTTATTAATACTAAAAGTAATATTTTATTAATAGGTGCTGGAGGAGCTGCTCAAGGAATTATATATCCATTAATTAAATTTGGTTGTAATATTACAATTATTAATCGTACTTATCAAAATACTAAAAAGATTATTAAATTTTTTAAAAATATAAAAAATATTAATTCTTTAAAAGAAGAAGATTTATTTAGTATTAGTAATAAATTTAAATATAATTTAATTATTAATGCTACATCTAGTAGTATTAAAGGAAATATTCCTAATATTCCTTCTTCAATTATTAAACCTGATGTTTTTTGTTATGATCTTTTTTATAATTTTAATAATACACCATTTTTAAAATGGTGTATTATTCATGGAGCTAAAAGAATATCAGATGGGATTGGTATGTTAATTGAACAAGCAGCATATTCTTTTTATTTATGGCATGGTATTATGCCAAATACTAAAATAATAATTAAAAAATATAAAAAATATAATTAATAATTATATTTTATATTAATAAAGGATTTTGTATGACATATAAATTACCTAATTTATTATATAAATATTCCGATTTAGAACCATTTTTTGATACAAAAACAATGGAAATACATCACAAAAAACATCATCAAAATTATATTAATAATACAAATTTAATACTTAAAAAAAATAATATAAAAGATATTGAAATTAATAAATTAATATCTAATTTAAATAAATTATCAATCCCATCTTCACAAAAAAAATTTTTACGTAATAATGCAGGAGGTCATGCTAATCATAGCTTTTTTTGGAAAATTTTAAAAAAAAATACTCAACCAAATAATATTATTTTAAATATTTTAAAAAATGAATTTAGTAATTTAGAAAATTTTAAAAAAAAATTTGAAGAAAAAGCCTTAAATTTTTTTGGATCAGGATGGATTTGGTTAGTGAAAAAAAAAAATATATTAAAAATAATCACAACAATAAATCAAGATAATCCATTAATGGATAATGATAATAAATTAATAAATATACCTATTATAGGATTAGATTTATGGGAACATGCATATTATTTAAAATATCAAAATCAAAAAAATTTATATCTTAAAGCTTTTTGGAATGTTTTAAATTGGGATAAAATTACACAATTATTATTAAATAAATAATTATTTATGATGTATTTTATTAAAAATAAAATACATCATTTTTAAAAAAAATTTATTTTTTTTAAAAATTTTATATAATTAAATAATGATTATAAATTATTAAAAATATTATTATGTCTTATGCATTAGAAATTAAAAATTTATCTAAAATTTATATTAATAATTATAAAGTTTTAAAAAATTTTAATTTAAGAATTAAAAAAGGAGATTTTTATGCTTTATTAGGACCAAATGGTGCTGGCAAAACAACAATTATAGGGATAATTACTTCTTTGATTAATAAATCTTCAGGAAAAATAAAAATTTTTGGATTAGATATTAAAAAAAATGAATATCAAACGAAAAAAAAAATAGGATTAGTACCTCAAGAATTTAATTTTAATCCATTTGAAACAGTATTACAAATATTAATTAATCAAGCTGGATATTATGGTATTACAAAAAAAAAAGTTATTATAAAAATTGAAAAATATTTAAAAATATTAAAACTATGGAAAAAAAGAAACCAAAAAGCTAATAATTTATCATTAGGGATGAAAAGATGTCTAATGATAATTAGAGCATTAATTCATGATCCTAAATTATTAATTTTAGACGAACCTACCGCAGGTATTGATCTTAAATTACGTTACTATATATGGTCTTTTTTCAAAAAATTAAATATTAAGAAAAAAATAACAATAATTTTAACAACTCATTATTTAGAAGAAGCAGAATTTTTATGTCGTAATATTGGAATTATAAATAATGGTATATTAATAGAAAATTGTTCAATAAATAAATTATTAAACAAATTAAAATTTGAAGTTTTTATATTAGATTATAAAAAATTAAATAATATTTTTCCTAAAATTTATGGATATAAATATAAAATAATTAATAACTATCAATTAGAAATTACAGTAATGAAAAATCAAAATTTAAATAATATTTTTGAACAATTAAATGAACAAAATATTCAAATTATTAGTATTAAAAATAAATATAATAGATTAGAAAAATTATTTATGGAATTTTTTTATAAATAGGATTATTAAAATGATATTTAATTCATATTTAATTATATTATTTACTATTTTACGAAAAGAAATTAATCGTTTTATGCGTATTTGGATACAAACTATATTCCCCCCTATTATGAATGTAATATTATATTTTATAATATTTGGTAATTTAATTAATTTACATATTGATAAAATATCAGGATTTAATTATATACAATTCATTATACCTGGATTAATTATAATGAGTATTATCAATAATTCATACTCTAATGTAGCATCATCTTTTTTTGGAGCTAAATTTCAACATTATATAGAAGAATTATTAATAGCTCCTATACCAATTCATATTATTATATTAGGATATATTAGTGGAGGTATAATACGAAGTATTATTATTGGCATAATTTTAACTTTTATCTCTATATTTTTTATTTCTTTAAATATATATTCATATATATTTTTTATAATTATTGTTATTTTAACATCTACTTTATTTTCTTTAGCTGGTTTATTAAATGCTATTTTTGCTAAAAATTTTGATGATATTAATTTTATTCCTACATTTATATTAACTCCTTTAACATATTTAGGAGGAATATTTTATTCACCTTCAATTTTACCTATATTTTGGCAAAAAATATTAAAAATAAATCCAATATATTATATTATTTCAGGATTTCGTTATAGTTTTTTAGGAATAAAAACAGTATCATTATTTTTAACCATAAATATTTTACTTTTTTTTATTATTATTTTATATTTATTTACTTTTATTTTAATTAAAAAAGGTGTAGGATTAAGAAATTAAAAAAATAAAATTTATAAAAATATCTTATATTTAAAACATTTATAGTTAAGTATTTTTATATAAATATTTTATTCAGCTATTTGCCTAGCACGTATTTCTGCTAATGTTTTACAATCGATACATAAATTTGCAGTAGGATGTGCTTCTAATCTTTTTATTCCAATTTCAATGTCACAACAATCACAATAACCAAAATTTTTAGTATCAAATTTTTTTAATGTTATTTCTATTTTTTTTATTAATTTTCTTTCTCTATCTCTATTTCTTAGTTCTAAACTAAATTCTTCTTCTTGTGAAGCTCTATCTATAGGATCTGGAAAATTAGATGTTTCATCTTTTATATAAGATATTGTATTATTAAATTTATTATTTATTTTATTTTTCCATGATTCTAAAATTTTTTTAAAATGTGATAATTGTTTTTTATTCATGTATTTTTCGTTAGGTTTTAATTTATATGGCGATACTCCTGCAAGAGATAAAATATTTAAAGATGATAAAAAATTATTATTTTTTTTCATATAGTCTCCAAATTAGTTATTAAATAAAAAAATGTTTTTTAAATTATAAAAAATTTAAATTTAATTATTAAAAAAAATATAAGAATATTTTAAAACTTATTTATTATAAATAAATAATAGTATTTTATAATAATATTATATATATTTATACCAATTTTTTATATTTTTAAAATACTATTTATTATCTTGTAATATTATTATTATTAATATATAATAAAGATAAAATTTTAGTTAACTTTAATTAAAGTAATCTACTATAATATCAAAATATTTATAATTTTTTTTTATAAAAAAAATTATTAAATATAATATCCATACAGGAATATTAAATTCATGCAATATAAGACTAATGTTTTAATACATTTAAATGATAAAAGTTTTCAATCTGAAATAAAAAAAAAAAAATTAGTTTTGGTTGATTTTTGGGCAGAATGGTGTAATCCATGTAAAATATTTTCTGAAGTTTTAGAAAAAGTATGTTATAAATATAAAAATATAGTTTTTACTAAATTAAATATTGAAAAATATAAAAATATTGCAGAAAAATATAATATTCGTAGTATCCCAACAATTTTATTATTTAAAAATGGAGAAATTATTGATAAAATGATTGGTTCCATAAATCAAACACAATTAGAAAATTTTTTAGATAAAAATTTAAAATAATGTATTTATACTTTTTAAAAAGAGGGAAAGATATGATAATTAATTTTTTCTTAATAAATAATAAAATATTTTAGTTATTTTATTGTTTTAAATAGAGATGTTATTATATTTTTTAAATTTTATATAAATATTTAAGAATTATTCAAAGTTTAAGACCTCACCATTATGAATCTTACCGAATTAAAAAATAAACCAATATCTGAATTAATAGATTTAGGTGAAAATATTTATCTAGAAAATTTAGCTAGAATGCGGAAACAAGATATTATTTTTACTATATTAAAACAACATTCCAAAAGTGGAGAAGATATTTTTGGTGATGGAGTATTAGAAATATTACAAGATGGATTTGGATTTTTACGTTCTTCTGATAGTTCTTATTTAGCAGGACCTGATGATATTTATGTATCTCCAAGTCAAATTAGACGTTTTAATTTACGTACAGGAGATACGATTTCTGGTAAAATACGGCCTCCTAAAGAAGGAGAAAGATATTTTGCATTACTAAAAGTAAATCAAGTAAATTTTGATAAACCAGAAAATGCTAGAAGTAAAATTCTTTTTGAAAATTTAACACCATTACATGCAAATTCTAGATTAAGTATGGAAAGAGGTAATGGTTCTACAGAAGATTTAACAGCACGTGTTTTAGATTTAGCTTCACCAATAGGTCGAGGACAACGAGGCTTAATAGTAGCTCCTCCTAAGGCAGGAAAAACTATGTTATTACAAAATATAGCACAAAGTATAGCATATAATCATCCTGATTGTGTATTAATAGTTTTACTTATTGATGAACGACCTGAAGAAGTTACTGAAATGCAAAGATTAGTTAAAGGAGAAGTAATAGCATCAACTTTTGATGAACCTCCATCTAGACATGTTCAAGTATCAGAAATGGTTATTGAAAAAGCTAAAAGGTTAGTAGAACATAAAAAAGATGTTATTATTTTATTAGATTCTATGACAAGATTAGCTAGAGCATATAATACTGTTGCTCCTGCATCTGGAAAAGTTTTAACTGGTGGTGTTGATGCAAATGCATTACATCGTCCTAAACGTTTTTTTGGAGCAGCAAGGAATGTAGAAGAAGGAGGAAGTTTAACAATTATAGCAACAGCATTAATTGATACAGGATCAAAAATGGATGATGTTATTTATGAAGAATTTAAAGGAACTGGTAATATGGAATTACATTTATCACGTAAAATTGCAGAAAAAAGAGTTTTCCCTGCTATAGATTATAATAGATCTGGAACTAGAAAAGAAGAATTATTAAGTTCACAAGAAGAATTACAAAGAATGTGGATTTTAAGAAAAATAATTCATCCTATGAATGAAATAGATGCAATGGAATTTTTAATAAATAAACTATCAATGACAAAAACTAATAATGATTTTTTTGATATGATGAAAAGATCTTAATATTATTATATTTATATTTTTTATCAAAAATTATATTAAATTAAATTATTTAATTTATGTTATTATTTATAAATATAAAAATTATTAAAAATTTTTTATAAAAAAAACTAGACATTAAAGAAATTAATTTGTTATTATTGATAAGATAATATGTTGCACCCGTAGCTCAGTAGGATAGAGTACTGTTTTCCGAAAACAGAGGTCTCAGGTTCAATTCCTGTCGGGTGCAAAATTATAAGATTTTTTATTGTAATTTTAAATTAATTTTAATGGTGGTTATAGCTCAGTTGGTAGAGCACTGGATTGTGGTTCCGGTTGTCATGGGTTCGATTCCCATTAACCACCCAAAATAAACATTAAATATAGCGCGGCGAGTAGCGCAGCTTGGTAGCGCAACTGGTTTGGGACCAGTGGGTCGGAGGTTCAAATCCTCTCTCGCCGATATTTTTTCATAATTTATAAATTATATTATAATATTATTTTTAATAATATATTTTTTAATATCATTAATAGTAATTAATATCATTTTATTTTTTTTCGCAAAAGATATAGTATCAAATATTTTCGCCATAGATCCGTCTTTATTTGTTAATTCACATAATACTCCAGTAGGTTTCATTTTAGCAATTTTTAATAAATCTATTGTTGCTTCAGTATGTCCTTCTCTCTTTGATAATCCTCCACTAACTGCTCTTAATGGAAATACATGTCCAGGTTTATTTAGATCTTCAGGAACAACATTATTTGAAATAGCTGTTTTAATAGTTGTAAATCTATCTTTTGCAGATACTCCAGTAGAAATACCTTTTGCTGCTTCAATAGTAACTGTAAATCCTGTTTTATAAATACTGGTATTTTTTTTTACCATCATAGGTAATTTTAATTTTTTACGTAAATATTCGGTAATACATAAACAAATAATACCACTACCATATCTAATAGAAAAAGCTATATCTGATACAGAAATATTTTCTGCTGCAAACACTATATCACTTTCATTTTCTCTTTTTTCATTATCTAAAATTAAGATACCATATCCTTTTTTTAAAGAATTAATAGCATTTTTAATGCGTACTTTATAATTACCAAACTCTTTATTAAGTATATTCATATATATAATATTTTTTTTTATAGTTTAATAGTATTATATATTAATTTTATTAAATAAATTTTCTTTAAAAAAAATACAAATACTATAATAATAGTAGTACGATAATTTATTATATTAATTATAAATTAAAATATTATTTTAAGGAGTAATAAATTGAAAATTTATTTAGTAGGTGGAGCTATACGTGATGATCTTTTAAATATTAAAGTAACCGATAAAGATTGGGTTGTTGTAGAATCAAGTATTGATTTAATGTTAAAATTAGGTTTTAAATTAGTTGGTAAAGATTTTCCTGTTTTTTTACATCCAAAAACTCATGAAGAATATGCATTAGCAAGAACAGAATATAAATTTGGACATGGATATAAAGGATTTAAATATTGTGCATCCTCTAAAATTACTCTTAAAGAAGATTTATTACGTAGAGATCTTACTATCAATGCTATTGCAAAAGATGAATCAGGAAATTTTTATGATCCATATAATGGATTAAAAGATATTAAAAATCGTTTATTAAAACATGTTTCCTCATCTTTTCAGGATGATCCATTGAGAGTTTTACGTGTAGCTAGATTTGCTGCAAAATTAAAATATTTAAATTTTCGTATTCATGATAATACATTAAAATTAATGAAAATTATGAGTAATTCAGGAGAATTAGCATATTTAAAACCAGAAAGAATTTGGAAAGAAACATATAATGCTTTACAATCAACACATCCTCAAGTTTTTTTTCAAATTTTAAAAAAATGTAATGCTTTATCTATTATTTTCCCAGAAATAAATTCATTATATGGTATCCCAGCTCCATTAAAATGGCATCCAGAAAAAGATACAGGAATACATACTATGCTATCATTAAAAATGATATCTAAACTTACAAAAAATATATCTACAAGATTTGCAACATTATGTCATGATATAGGTAAAGGATTAACTCCAAAAAGATTATGGCCAAGACATCCTGGACATGGAGAAGCTGGAATACCTTTAATCAAGAAGTTATGTGATAGATTAAAAATTCCTAGTAATTTTAAAAAATTATCTATATTAACCGCTAAAATACATGATATTATTCACGATATATATAATCAAACTCCGGAAAATATATTAAATATATATAATATAATTGATGCTTGGAGAAAACCTGAAAGAGTAAAACAAATAGCTTTAATTAGTGAAGCTGATGCAAGAGGTAGATTAACATTAGAATCTCTTGAATATAAACAAGGAAAATATTTTATTAGTATGTATAAATATATTTCTAAATTAAATATAAAAAACATAATTAATAATAATAATTTAAAAGGATATAATATAAATAAAAAAATTCAAGATGAAAGATTAAAATTAATAAAACATTTTCTAAAAATGAAAAATTAAAAATATTTTTGTAAAAAATAATTAGTTTAAAAAAAATAGTAATATTATTAAAAATAAACGATATAAAATAAACCATTTCAAAGAAATGTTATTTATAACATAAATAAATTTTTTAATGATAATTAAACTAATAAAAAATGAAATAAAAAAACCTATAAAAAATACTTTTATATTAAGAAAGTCTATTATTGTATAATTATTATATAATTCTAATAAATTAACACCAAAAATAATAGGTATTGATATAATAAAACAAAATTTAGTTGCAACAGTACGTTTTATCCCAAGTAATAAACTAATTGATAATGTTGCACCTAATCTTGAAATCCCTGGTAATAAAGCTAAACATTGAAAACATCCAATAAAAAAAATATTTTTATATGATAAATAATTCATATTATTAATTTTATATTTATTAGGTTTAAATTCTTCAGAAATATATAATAATATTCCGCCAATAAGTAATCCATAAATAATATAATTAATATTATTTATTGTTTTAATATTTTTATAAAAAATTAATCCAACAAATATTATTGGTAAAATAGATATAAAGATATGAAAAATATTTATTTTTTTTTGAGAAAAAAAATTATATTTAATTGTATTAAATATAATTTTTATCATTTCATTCCAAAAAAGTATTAATATTGCTAATGAAGGTCCTAATTGAATAATAATTTTAAAAAATTTAAAATTATTATTTTCTATAATATTTAATATTTTAGAAAAAATAATAATATGAGCACTTGAAGATATAGGTAAAAATTCTGTTAGTCCTTGTATAATACTTAATATTATACAAGAAAAATAATTTAATAACATTATATGTTCTCAATTAAATTAATAAAAAATATTTTAATTAAAATATTTTTTGTAAAAACTTTTTTATAGAATTCAAATTCTATCTTCTAAAGATAATTTAGAATTTATACTAATATTGTTTAGTACATATTTATTTTTTTTTAAAAAAAAATTTTTTGCCCCAATATAAGCAATCATGGCTGCATTATCAGTACATAATTTTTTATTACTATAAAATAATTTAATATTATTTTTTTTTAAATTTTTATATAAAAATTTTCTTAATTTTTTATTCGAACTAACTCCCCCCGCTATTACTAATTGATTAATATTATATTTTTTTAAAGCCCATAAGCTTTTAATATAAAGAGTTTCTATAACAGCTTCTTCTAATGAAGAAGCAATATCTGCTTTAATTTGAAAATTGTTTAAATCTTGTTTTTTTATAAAATTTGTTACAAAAGTTTTTAATCCAGAAAAACTAAAATTTAAATTATTTTTTTTAAAAGTCATGGGTCTTGGAAAAAAAAATTTTTTTGGAGTTCCAAATTTTGATAATTTGAATAAATTTTTACCCCCAGGATAATCTAGTCCTAATAATTTAGATACTTTATCTAAAGTTTCTCCTACTGCATCATCTATACTTGTTCCTAATATTTTATATTTTCTAAATTTAGATGTATAAATTAATTGAGTATGTCCACCAGAAATTAATAACCCTATAAAAGGGAAAATTGGTTTTTGTTTTTGTAACATAATAGAAAATAGATGTCCTTCCATATGATTTACAGGGATAGCAGGGATATTTAAAGAAAAAGCTAAAGTATGAGAAATAATTGCTCCTATTATTAAAGAATTTATTTGTCCCGGTCCTGAAGTATAAGCTATTGCATTAATATCATATAATTTTTTTTTTATTTTTATTAATGATTTTTTAATTAAAGGAATAATTTTTTTTAAATGGTTTCTTGCAGCTAATTCAGGTACAACACCTCCATATTTAGAATGAATTTTTTGCGTGTAAATATTATTACATAATATTCCTATTTTTTTATCATAAATTGCTACTGCTGTATCATCACATGAGGTTTCTATACCCATTACAATCATATTTAATCTTCTGTTAATTAATTAATTATTTTTAAATTTAAGTAATATAAAAAAATTATTTATATATTTTTTATTATATACTATAATAATTTATTATTATAAAAAAATAAATATAAAATAGGTAATTTATATATGCCGATTATAAAAGTACGTGATAATGAACCATTTGATTTAGCTTTAAGACGTTTTAAACGTTCATGTGAAAAAGCTGGTATTTTAGCTGAAGTAAGACGTAGAGAATTCTATGAAAAACCAACAACTGAAAGAAAAAGAGCTAAAGCTTCTGCAATTAAAAGACATGCTAAAAAAATATCTAGAGAAAATGCTAAAAGAATACGTTTATATTAGAATTATTATTTTTTATACAAAATAATAAATTATGAAAAATTATTTTTATGTCTAGATATATATCTCGTATTTTTATTAATAATTTATTAAACCAAATTGATATTGTATTTTTAATTAAAAATAAAATTAAATTAAAAAAAAAAGGAAAAAATTTTTTTGGGATTTGTCCTTTTCATTTAGAAAAAAATCCTTCTTTTGTAGTTAATTCTTTAAAACAATTATATCATTGTTTTGGGTGTGGTGTGCATGGTAATATTATTGATTTTGTAATGAAATATGACAATTTATCTTTTCTTGAAAGTATAGAATCAATAGCAAATATATTTAATATTCCTATTATTTATAATAATAAATCTAATTTTTCACAAAAAGTGTTTCAAAAAAATAAAATTTATTATAAATTAATTTTTAATTTAAGTATTTTTTATAAAAATTCTTTATTAAATCCATTAGGTAAAGAAGCATATAAATATTTATTAAATAGAGGATTAAATTTATATATTATAAAATATTTTTCTATTGGATTTTCTCCTTTATATTGGCAAAAAAAAATTTTAAATAATAAAAAAATTATAAAAATTTTATATGAAAAATTAGGTATTTTAAGAATAAATACTAGAAATAATAATTTTTATGATATTTTTTATAATAGAATCATATTTCCAATCAAAAATATAAAAGGTTATATTGTTGGATTTGGTGGAAGAGTTTTTCACAATATTAATCCTAAATATTTAAATTCTTCAGAAAATAATATTTTTCATAAAAGTAAAGAATTATATGGATTATACGAAACTAAAAAAGAAAATAATATTATAAAAAAAATACTAATAGTAGAAGGATATATTGATGTTATTAGTTTATTTCAATTTAATATAAAATACGCAGTATCTATATTAGGGACTGCTATTACTAATAGCCATATAAAAAAATTATTTAGTATAACAAATAAAATTATTTATTGTTTTGATGGAGATAAAGCAGGTATAGAAGCACAATGGAAATCTTTAAAAATTAGTTTACCACATTTAGTGAATGGAAAAGAAATAAAATTTATAATTTTACCTAGTGGAGAAGATCCTGATAGTCTAATTAGAAAAGAAGGAAAAATTCTTTTTGAAAAGAGAATTAATAATAATTTATCATTTTCAAAATTTTTTTTTAAACAATTATTTTTAAAAAATTTATCTTCTTCTTGTGAAGAAAAAACAAATTTTATTTATAAAGCATTATCATTAATTAAATTAATTCCTGATTATTTTTTTCAAATTAATTTAATCAAAAAATTAGGAGAAAAAATAGGTATTACTAATCTTGTAGATATATATAATTCATTAAAATTTAAAAAAAAAATAGTTATACATAATAATTTAAAAAAAACTACTATTCGTATATTATTAAGTTTATTAATACAAAATCCTAAATTAATAAAATTTGTCCCAAAATTAAAACTTTTTAAAAGTTCAAATATTAATGGATTATTTTTTTTAATAAAATTTGTAAATTTTTATAAAAATAAAAAAATAACAACAGTTAATATATTAGAACAATATAGGGGTACAAAATTAAAAAAAATTCTTGAAATTTTAGTAACATGGAACCATATGATTCCCGATCATAAAATAAAACAATTTTTTATAAATTTAATAAAAAAATTAAAAATAAATATTTTAGAAGATAGGATAAATTATTTAATTTCTTTAGATAGACAAAAAGGTTTAGATTATAAAAAAAAAAAAGAATTATGGTCTTTAAATCAAATATTAATTAAAAAAAAATAATTTGAAAAATTTAATAAAATATATTTAAAATATTATTAATAATAAATAAATTTTATTTATTAATTAAATAATTTGTTTTTAATTTTATTTAATAAAAAATTTATTTAAATATTAATAAATAAAAGTATGGAACTACTTATGGATCATAACTCAAAATCACAGCTTAAAGTTCTTGTAACACTTGGAAAAGAAAAAGGTTATTTAACTTATTCTGAAGTTAATGATCATTTACCTGATAATATTATTAATTCTGATCAAATAAAAAATATTATTCAAATAATAAATAATATGGGTATCCAGGTAATGGAAGAAGCTCCTGATAATGATGATTTAATATTAAATAATAATACAAATAATTTAACAGAATCAGAAGATGCAGTACAAGTATTATCTAATGTAGAATCAGAAATGGGTAAAACTACAGATCCAGTACGTATATATATGCGTGAAATGGGTACTGTAGAACTCTTAACAAGAGAAGGAGAAATAAATATAGCTAAACGTATAGAAGAAGGTATTAATCAAGTACAATATTCTATAGCAGGATATCCTGATTCGATTAAATATTTATTAAATAAATATGATAAAGTTAAATCTGGAGATATTCGTTTATCAGATTTAATACATGGTTTTATTAATTATGATATTAAAGAAAAAATTATATCTTCTAATCATCAAGAGTTATCTAATAATATTCAAACAGAAAATAATGAAAATATTATAGATTATAACTTAGCTAAAGAAAAATTTTTAGAACTAGAAAAGCAATATTATATAACATTAATTTTTATTAAAAAAAAAGGTAGAAATCATAATAAATCATTAATTGAATTAAAAAATCTTGCAAAAATTTTTAAAAAATTTCGTTTAGTATCAAAAGAATTTAATTATTTAGTATCTAAAATACGTTCTATAATGTTTAATATACGTATAGAAGAATATAATATATTAGAAATATGTCTTAAAAAATATAATATATCAAAAAAAAAATTTATAAATATATTTTATAATAATGAAACAAATAAAGATTTTTTTTTTAAAAAATTAGAAAATTTTAAATTAAAAAATAAATTTTATTCATATGATAAAAAAAATTTTTTTAATAAAATAAATAAAAGTATTATAAAATTAGTTAATATTGAAAAAAAAACAGGATTAACAATTAAAGAAATTAGAGATATTAATAAAAAAATTTCTATAGGTGAATTAAAAGCACAAAGAGCAAAAAAAGAAATGATTGAAGCTAATTTAAGATTAGTTATTTCTATTGCTAAAAAATATACAAATAGAGGTTTACAATTTCTTGATTTAATTCAAGAAGGTAACATAGGTTTAATGAAAGCAGTAGATAAATTCGAATATAGAAGAGGATATAAATTTTCTACATATGCAACATGGTGGATTAGACAAGCTATAACAAGATCTATTGCTGACCAAGCTAGAACAATAAGAATTCCTGTACATATGATTGAAACTATAAATAAACTTAATAGAGTGTCTAGAAAAATTTTGCAAGAATTAGGTAGAGAACCTACTCCTGAAGAATTGTCTGAATATATGCTTATTCCTGAAGATAAAATTAGAAAAGTATTAAAAATAGCTAAAGAACCAATTTCAATGGAAACACCTATAGGGGATGATGATGAATCACATTTAAGTGATTTTATTGAAGATAACACTTTAGAATTACCATTAGATTCAGCAACTTCAGAAAGTTTGAAAACAGCAACATATAATATTTTATCTAGTTTAACTCCAAGAGAAGCTAAGGTATTAAGAATGAGATTTGGTATTGATATGAATTCCGATCATACTTTAGAAGAAGTTGGTAAACAATTTGATGTAACTAGAGAGAGAATTAGACAAATAGAAGCCAAAGCATTAAGAAAATTACGACATCCTAGTCGATCAGAAATATTAAAAAGTTTTTTAGATAATTAAAAAATAATGAAATAAATTTTGATATAGTTAAGCAACTATAAATTTATAATTACTTAACTATATCAAATTTATATATTTTTGAATATATTTTTTTCTTCTTTACGTAAAGTTAAAATTTTATATCCTATATTAGTAATAAGTATAGTATGCTCATATTGAGCTGAATTAGTTTTATCTTTAGTTTTAACAGTCCAATTATCATTAGTTAAATATACATCATGATGTCCTATATTGATCATAGGTTCAATAGTAAATATCATTCCAGGTTTTAATAAAATACCATAATCATATGATTCATAATGTAAAATTTGTGGATCTTCATGAAAATTTTTTCCTATACCATGTCCACAATAATTTCTTACAACAGAAAAATTTTTTGATTCTACATATTTTTGAATTACTTGACCAATTTTATATAATCTAATTCCTGGTTTTAAAATACTAATTGCTTTATATAAACTTTTTTGAGCAGTTAAACATAATAATTTAGATTTTTTAGAAATTTTATTCCCAACAAAAAACATTTTTGATGTATCACCATAATAATTATTATATAAAACAGTTACATCTATATTAACAATATCACCTTGTTTTAATATATCATTTTTATTTGAAATTCCATGACATACAGTATCATTTATAGAAATACATATAGATTTTGGAAAACCATTATATCCTAAAGTTGCAGGTTTAGCTTTTTGAATTTTTGTAATATAATTATGACATATATTATTAATTTCTTCTGTACTAATACCTGGTAATATATAATTTTCAATCATTTCTAATACTTCTACAGCTAATTGACAAGATTTATGAATTTTTTTTATTTCTTTAGAATTCTTAATTAATATTTTCATTATTTTATTTTATAGATTTATTAATCTTATACATTAAATGTTATATTATAAATATTTAAACTAAATGAAAATATTATTAATAATAATTAATAAAATTATTTTTTGTATAAATATTAATTTTATAATATTATTTTAATAATCTAATAAATAAGGATAAATAGTAATGCCTATATCTATTAATAAAATGTTTAAAGTAGGTGCACATTTTGGTCATCAAACTCGTTATTGGAATCCTAAGATGAAAAAATTTATTTTTAAATATAAAAATAAAATACATATTATTAATTTAGATAAAACTATTCTGATGTTTAATAATGCATTAAAAGAATTAAAAAAAATAAGTTCTCGTAAAGGTAAAATTTTATTTATTGGAACCAAAAAAGCTGCATCTAATCTTATAAAAGAAACAGCAATAAATTGTAATCAATTTTTTGTTAATCATCGTTGGTTAGGAGGTATGTTAACTAACTGGAAAACTGTGAAACAATCTATAAAAAAATTAAAAGAATTAGAATTACAAAAAAAAAATGGAATATTTAAACAATTAATAAAAAAAGAAGTATTAACACGTAATAGAGAATTATTAAATTTGGAAAAAAGTTTAGGTGGTATAAAAAATATGGGAGGATTACCTGATGCAATATTTGTTATTGATGCAAATTATGAAAAAATTGCTATAAAAGAAGCTAAAAAATTAAGTATTCCCATATTTGCAATTGTAGATACTAATTCAAATCCTGAAGGAATTAATTTTGTTATACCTGCTAATGATGATGCTATTCGTGCAATAAAATTATATTTATATTATGTAACTAAAGCTATATCAAATAATAATTTTAATATTAATAATAAAAAAGAATTAAAAATTAATTAGGAGTTAGAATTGAAAATTAACATTAATAAAATTAAAGAATTAAGGAATATAACGAATATTAGTATTATAGAATGTAAAAAAGCATTAATAGAAACAAAAGGAGATATTAATAAAGCAATAGATTATATAAGAAAATATGCAAAAATAGAATCTATCAAAAAATCAAAAAATGAAACAAAAGAAGGAATAATTTTAGATTATGTAATTAAAAATTTTGGAATATTATTAGAAATAAATTGTCAAACAGATTTTGTAGCAAAATCATTACAAATAATAAATTTTGGAAAAAATATTTTAACATATATTTTTAAACATAAACAAACAAATATTTCTGTAATAAGAGAAATTTTTGATCAAGAAAGAATAAAATTAATTGGGATTTTAAAAGAAAATATATATATTAATCGTTTAGGTTATATTCATGGAGAATTTATAGGTAAATATATACATCACAGTAAACGTATAGGGGTAATAATTAGATCTAATATAGATAATGATATATTAATGAAACAAATTTCTATGCATATAGCAATGTTAAAACCTGATTATATTTGTGAAAAAAATATTCCAAAAAATATTATAGATCATGAATATAGTTTACAAAAAAGTATTGCAATGAAAAATAATAAATCAAAAATAATTATAAAAAAAATAATAGAAGGCCGTCTAAAAAAATTTATAAATAATATTACTTTATATAATCAAAAATTTTTATTAGATAATAATAAAACGGTATTTCATTTTTTAAATGAAAATAAAATGAAAATTTTTGAATTTATATGTTTTGAATTAGGTTCAAATATAATTAAAAATTAATTATTTGATTTATTTAATTTAATAAAATATATTTTATATAAAAAATATAATAAGTACTATATGAATATTAAAAAAAAAATAATTTATAATCGTATTATATTAAAAATAAGTGGTGAATTTTTACAAGGTAAAAACTTATCTGGTATAGATAATAAATTATTAGATTATATTATAAAAGAAATAAAAAGTATTTTACCTTTAGGTATTGAAATAGCAATAGTAATAGGAGGAGGAAATTTATTTAGAGGAAAATATTGTAATGGAAATAATAATTTAAAAAGAGTTTTAGGTGACCAAATTGGTATGTTATCAACTATTATTAACGGTTTACTATTATATCAATCTATTAAAAATAAATTAATTAATGTATATTTAATGTCATCTTTACCAATACCAGGAATATGTACAGGATATAATGCTTTTAAAGCAATTGATTTAATTAAAAAAAATATAATTATATTAACAGGAGGAATTGGTAATCCTTTATTTACTACAGATACTACAGCATGTTTAAGAGGTATTGAATTAGAAGCTAATGCTATATTAAAAGCAACAAAAGTTAATGGAGTATATTCAAAAGATCCTATTAATTATTCTAATGCTAAATTTTTTAATAAAATAGATTATGACTATGTAATAAAAAAAAAAATTAAAATTATGGATAATACAGCTTTTATTTTAGCACGTGATTATAATGTTCCTATACATATTTTCAATATTCAAAAACCAGGATCACTTTATAGAATTTTAACTGGAAAAATTGAAGGAACAGTGATTAAAAATAATTAAGTAAAATATATAATTTAAATTAAGGATATTGTATGTATAATAATATTATAAATAATAATAAAAAAAATATGCAAAAATGTCTAGATTTATTTATAAATAAAATTAATAATTTATCACAAAATAGATTATCTCCTTATTTATTAAATAATATTTCTGTAAAATTAAATAATAAATTTATATTAATTCATCATATATCTTCTATAGTTGTAGAAAATTCTTCTACTCTTAAAATAACTCCATTTGATTATACAATCATAAAAAACATAGAAAAAAGTATTGTACTTTCAAATTTAGATGTAACAACAAAAATAATAGATTCTAATATTTATGTTAAAATTCCTATTATGACAGAAAGTAGAAAAATAAAAATTTTTAAAAATATAAAAATAGAAGCAGAATTTAATAAAATTAATATTCGTAATATACGTAGAAAAACAAATAATAAAATTAAACTTTCTTTAAAAAAAAAATATATTGATGAAAATCAAGAACAAAAATTATATAATCTTATTCAAAAACAAACTACATTTTATGTTAACTATATAAAAGAATTTTTAAAAAAAAAAGAAAAAGAATTATTTAATTAATAAGCTAGATTTTAAAAAATAAAATTTTTTTATATTATTATTATAATATAAAATTTTTAATTTTAAGAAAAAATGAAAATAAATAAAATTAGTAAAGAAAAAAATAATATTTTCTCTTATCCTAATCATATTGCAATTATTATGGATGGTAATAGAAGATGGGCTAAAAAAAATAAAAAATTAAATTTTTTAGGTCATAGAGAAGGAGTTAAAACTGTAAAAAAAATAATTGGTTTATGTTTAAAATATAATATAAAAGCATTAACCTTATATGCTTTTAGTAGCGAAAATTGGAAAAGATCTAGTGATGAAGTAACATTTTTAATGAATTTATTTAAAGAAATATTAGATGTTGAAACAAAAAATTTAAAAAAAAAAAAAATACGTTTAAAAATTATTGGTAATAAAAATAAATTCAATTTTAATTTACAAAAATCAATTATTAAAGCAGAAAATTTAACAAAAAATAATAATAAATTATTATTAAATATAGCGGCTAATTATGGTGGTCGTTGGGATATTGTAAATAGTGTAAAAAAAATTGCTGTAAACATTAATAAAGGATTATTAAATCCTGAAAATATTAATGAAAATATTATAAATAACTATATTTGCTTAAATGATATTTTTCCAGTAGATTTAGTAATAAGAACAGGTGGAGAATATCGTATAAGTAATTTTTTAATTTGGCAGATTGCATATTCAGAATTATATTTTACTAAAAAATTATGGCCTGATTTTAATAAAAAAGATTTTAAAAAAGCATTAAGTTCCTTTATCAAAAGAAATCGTCGTTTTGGTGGAGATTAATAAAATTAAAATTTTATTAAAAATGAATTTTATAGATAAATTTTAATTTATATTTTATTAATATAAATTAATAAATCCTGATTTTAGGAGTTCAAATTTTGTTTAATATTTTATATGACATAATTATATTTATAATAACTATAAGTAGTTTAGTTATAATACATGAATATGGACATTTTTATATAGCACGTTTATTTAATATTTATATAGAATGTTTTTCTATAGGTTTTGGTAAAAAAATTTTTCAATATCGTGATAAGTATGGAACTAATTATGTATTAAGATTAATCCCATTAGGTGGGTATGTTAAAATGCCTGATATTATTACGGATAATAATATAAAATATATAAAAAAATTTAAATTATTATTTTTTAAAAAAATATTTTTTTTTAAGCAGGTATTAATTGTTTTAGGAGGTCCAATTGCAAATATTATTTTTGCAATAATAGTTTATTGGATAATTTTTTTTATAGGATTACCTATAAAAAAAAATATTATCAATGAAATTAATTATAATTCAATTGCTAATGTAATTGGATTAAAATCTAATTTAGAAATTAAAAAAATTAATGGAATAAATATTAATAGTTGGCATTTTCTAAACTTAAAATTTAATCAATTTATTAATTTAAATCATAAAATAAATTTAGAGATTAATAAAAAAAAATATCATTTTATTAAAAATAAAAAATTTAATATTGATCATAATTTTATAAAATTTTCAAAAGAAAAAAACTTAATATTAATGTTAGGTATTATACCTAAAGGATTAAAGATTAATCCTATTATTACATATATAATACCTGGATCTCCAGCAGATAAATCAAAGTTACATATTGGTGATAAAATTCTAAGTATAGAAGGAAAAGAATTTATTAATTGGTATAATTTTCAAAAATTAATATATAATAATCCACATAAATTTATTCATATAAAAATAAAAAGAAAACAAAAAAATATGAATTTTATTATTTTAACTTCTTTTAGAAAATCTAAAAAAATTGGTTTTTTAGGTTTTTTACCCCAGTTAATAAAAATTAAAGATACTTCAAAAATTATATATAAATTAAATTTAATTAAATCATTAAAAAAAGCTATTAGTGAAACTTTAAAATCAATTAAATTGATTATTCATTCTTTTATTCATTTATTAAATAATAAAAAAAATATTTATAAATTAAATGGTCCTATTTCAATAGGTCATATTGCAAGTATACTAGTTCGTAATAATTTTATTTATTATTTTTTGTTTTTATCTTTAATAAATATTAATTTAAGTATAATTAATTTATTTCCTATACCAATTTTAGATGGTGGACAATTATTATTTTTAATTTATGAAAAAATTATTGGTAAAAAAATACCATATAAAATTAAACAATTAATCTATACTATTAGTATAGTTATTTTAACTATAATCATGGGGTTTACATTTATAAATGATTTCAAACAGTTTTAATAAAAAAAAATATTTTACAAAAAAATTTAAATATTATAAATACATTTTAATTTTTTTATTATTTTTTAATATGAATAATATTTGTTATTCAGCTGTTTTAAAAAAAAAATATTGTATTAATAATATAATATATTTTGGTCTTAATAAAATTAAATTAAAAGATCTTGGAATATCTTCATATATAAATACAAAAAAATGTATTTCTTTTAAAGAAATATCTAATATTATGCATACATTATTTATAACTAATATGGTAAATAATATTAATATTTTTAAAAATAAAAATTTTTTTTTTATAAAAGTTATAGAAAAACCAACTATTAATAATATTATTATTAAAGGAGGTAAAATATTTAATAATGATATTATTAATTATTTATTAAATAAATTACAAATAAAAAAAGGTAAAGTATTGAATAATAATTCAATATTTTTTTTAAGAAAAAATATAGAATTATTTTTTTTAAAATCTTCAATGTTTTCTTCATTTGTAAAAATAAAAATTATAAAAAATAAAAATAATAAAGTAAATATTTTAATAACTTTAAAAGAAGATAATTTTACAAAAATTCATCAAATTAATATTATAGGTAATAATCATTATACAACTAATTTTTTATTAAATTATTTAAAAATAAATAATAATTTTTTATTTATTTTTTCAAAAAAAAATAAATATGAAATTAGTTATATTATTAAAATCTTAGATAATTTAAAAAAATTTTATATAAATAATGGATATGTAAAATTTAAAATAGAAAATATTATTCAAAATTTATCATTTAATAAAAAAAAAATTTATTTAATAATAAAAATAAAAGAAAATAAAAGGTTTTTTTTTAATAAAATATTATTAGATATTGATAAAAAGAAATATTATAAATATATTAAAAATATAATTAATATTTTACCAGGTAAAATTTATCAAAATAAAAAAATTATGGATTTAAAATATAAAATAAAAAAATTTTTAGAAAAAAATGGATTTTTAGATTCACAAATTAAAATAAAAACAATTTTAGATGAAAAAAATAATAAAATAAACATAATTTTTAAAATTAACACTAATCATCAATATTATGTCAGAAAAATTAATTTTTTAGGAAATAATTTTACTAAAGATTCTATTTTAAGAAATGAACTTTTACAAATAGAAGGAAAACCAATTAATCTTGAATTAGTCAAAAAAACTAAAGAAAAATTATATTCTTTAGGATACTTTAATAAAGTAGAAATATTTTTTCATAAAAATTATGATTTAAATAATACATTAGATATAATCTATCAAATAGATGAGAAAAATGAAGGATTTTTAAGATCAGGATTAGGAATGATTCAAGGAGGTTTATTAGGATTTAATACTATTTTACAACAAAATAATTTTATAGGTACTGGATATGATATAGATATTAATTTTAGTAAAGATTTTTATCATTCTTATTTACAGTTATTTATTATGAAAAATCATATTTTTTTTAAAAAAATTAATGCTGGTATAAAAATATTTTTAAATACAATTAATGAAGATGATAACTTTTTTTATAATTATATTAATAAAAATAAAGGTTTTTTTGGAATTTTAAAATTTCCTATTAATAATAATTATATTATAACTAATAGTATTGGATTTGTACAAAATAAAATTAGTAATATTGAACCACAATTATATTTATGGAATTATCTTAGATATATAGGATATAAAATATATAATAAATTATATGATAATTATTTATTAGATGAATTTATAGTTAATTATTCTTTTTTATATAGTAATTTAAAAAATTTAGATCTGATACCAGAAAATGGTATATTAAGTTCTTTAAAAACATATTTTTCAATTCCTTGGTATAGTAAAAATCGTAATTATAAAATTAATTTTAATTATTCAAGATATATTCCTTTAAATTTACAAATATTTAAAAGTTATTTTAAAAATAATCCTTTAGTAATTTTATTTAAAAGTAATCTTGGTTATGGAAATGGTTTTTTAGGTGGTAAATATCCTTTTTATAAAAATTTTTATTTAGGAGGTGCTAATACAATAAGAGGTTTTCAAACAAATAGTATTGGTCCTAAAGCTGTATATTATTCTTCAAAAAAATATCATTGTAATGATGGAAAAACTATTTGTTTATCTAATAATTCAATTGGAGGTAATTTTTTATTTAATTTAAATAATGAATTAATTATCCCTATTTCATTTTTGAATAATCAATATATAGAACAAATAAGATCTTCTTTTTTTTTAGATATTGGTAATTTAATAGATACTTCATGGAAAAATAATTATTTGTTTAAATTATATAAAATTCCAAATTTTAATATTTTTTCACAAATAAGATCTTCAATTGGTTTATCTTTTCAATTTCATACTCCTTTTGGAGATATAAATATATCTTTTGCATATCCATTTAAAAAATATAAAACAGATAAGACTCAATTTTTTCAATTTAATTTTTTAAAAAAATGGTAATTTAATTTTATTTAAAATAAATAGGAGTATATGATTATATGAAATATTTTTTAAAAATAATGTTATTAATGATAATTTTAATTATCCCTTTTGATAATGCTTATTGTTGTCCTAAAATAGTAATAATTAATATTGCAAAAATTTTTTATACAATACCTCAAAAAAATACTATGTCTAAAAAATTAGAACAAGAATTACGTTCTGATTTTTTAGTAATTGAAAAAATGAAAAAATTATTTTTATCTAAAATAAAAAAATTAGAAAGTTCAAAATTATCAAAAAAAGATAAAGAAAGAATAAAAAAAGAAATTATATATGAAAAAAAAATTTTATTAAAAAAAATAAAATTTTTTACAAAAAAAAATACTCAAAAACAAGAAAAAGCACGTAATAAAATATTAATTTTTATATATAATTTAATTAATATTATTGCAAAAAAAGGAAATTATAATCTTGTATTAGATACTTCTGCAGTAGCTTATATGAAAAATGTTAAAGATATTACAAATGATGTAATTGATTTAGCAAATCAACAAAATAATGTTTTTTCTTTTTAATGAAAAAAATTTAAATAGATTAATTACAAAAAAATTATATAATAAATTTATATTTATTAAAATAATTAAAATAATATGTCAGATATTCATGAAATATTATCTATTTTACCACATAGATATCCATTTATTTTAGTAGATCGTATTATAGCATTTAAAAAATTTACATTTTTAAATGCTATAAAAAATATTTCTATAAATGAACCTTATTTTCAAGGTCATTTTCCCCATAATCCAATTTATCCTGGAGTATTATTATTAGAATCTATGATACAAACTACAGGACTTTTATTATATAAAAGTACAAATAACGAAAAATTAAAAAAAAAATTATTTTATTATCTTACTGGTATTGATAAAGTACGTTTTAAAAAACCAGCTTTTCCTGGAGATCAAATAATAATAGAAAGTAATTTAGAAAAACAAAAAAATTCATTAATATATTTTAATAGTGTAGCAAAAATTAATAATAAAATTATTTGTCAATCAAAAATAATGTGTATGAAAATTTTAAAATAAAAAAATATGAATTATCCAAAATTTATTCACTTACATGTACATAGTGATTATTCTATTAAAGATGGGCTAGCTAAAATTAAACAAATATTAAAAAAAAGTGTATTATTAAATATGCCAGCAATAGCTATTACTGATTTTAATAATATTTTTGGTTTAATAAAATTTTATAAAATAGCTCATCAATTAGGATTAAAAGCTATTATTGGTGTAGATTTAAAAATTAAAAATTTTGAAAATATTAATTCAAATAAATATTCAATATTAACTATATTAGCAATGAATAATATTGGATTACAAAATATTAAATTATTAATTTTCCATGCTTATAAAGATGGGTATAATAATAACTTAGGTCCTGTTATTAATTATAATTTACTTAAAAAGTATAATAAAGGATTAATTATTTTATCTGGGAGTTTACAGGGAGAGATAGGAATAAACATTATAAAAGAAAATTTTTTTTTAATAAATAAAATAATTAATTTCTTTAAAAAATATTTTTACAATTGTTTTTATTTTGAAATAACTAGAACTAATTTTGATAATGAAGAAATTTATATTAATTCAATATTAAAATTATCTCGTTATTTTTCTATTCCTATAGTTGCAACTAATAATGTACGTTTTTTAAATAAAGAAGATTTTTATCATCATGAAATTAGAGTTGCAATCAATAAAGGATATAATTTAAATAAAATTAATAAAAAATATCTTTATAGTAAAGAACAATTTTTAAAAAATACAGAAGAAATGTGTTTTTTATTTCAAGATATTCCTGAATCGCTATCTAATAGCGTAGAAATATCTAAAAGATGTAATGTTTTTTTATCATTTGGTAAATATTTTTTACCAAATTTTTATATAAAAAAAAACATAACTCCAGAAAAATATATTATTAAAAAATCTTATATAAGTTTAGAAAAAAAACTAAAAATTTTATATCCTGAATCAAATTTATTTAAAATAAAAAAAAATATATATATAAAAAGATTAAATCATGAATTAAATATTATAAATAAAATGGGTTTTCCTTCTTATTTTCTTATAGTTATGGAATTTGTTCGATGGGCAAAAAAAAATAATATCCCAGTAGGACCTGCAAGAGGATCTGGAGCTGGTTCATTAGTAGCTTATGTTTTAGATATTACTAATTTAGATCCTATAAAATTTGATTTAATTTTTGAAAGATTTTTAAATACAGAAAGAATATCATTACCAGATTTTGATATTGATTTTTGTATGGAAAAACGTGATTTAGTAATTAATCATGTAAAAGAAATATATGGTAAGGAATTAGTATTGCAAATTATAACATTCGGGACTATGACTGCAAAATCCGTTATAAGAGATGTAGGTAGAGTTTTAGGATATCCATATGATTTTATTAATCGTATTTCAAAATTAATACCTTTTGATTTAGGCATTGATTTAAAAAAAGCATTTATGAATAATAAAAAATTATCTGATTTATATAAATCAGATAATAATATCAAAGAATTAGTACTGACTTCTATAAAATTAGAAGGAACAATAAGAAATATAGGAAAACATGCTGGTGGAGTTGTAATATGTCCTGATAATATTATAAAATATACAACTATATATTGTGATTATAATGGAGAGAATATAGTTACTCAATTTGATAAAAATGATATAGAAGAAATTGGTTTAGTAAAATTTGATTTTTTAGGATTAAGAACTTTAACTGTAATTAATCATGCTATAAATATGATTAACAAAAAATTAATTAAAAACAACAAAGAATTAATTAATATTAATAATATTATATTAGATGATAAAAAAATTTTTAATTTTTTAAAATTAGCTAAAACTACGGGTATATTTCAATTAGAATCAAAAGGTATTAAAAAATTAATTAAACAATTGAAACCAGATAATTTTGAAGATTTAATTGCATTATTAGCTTTGTTTAGACCAGGTCCATTACAATCAGGTATGGTTGAAAATTTTATTAACCGAAAACATGGTAGAGAAATCATTTCATATCCTGATAAAAATTGGCAACATAAAAAATTAAAACCAATATTACAATCTACTTATGGAGTTATTTTATATCAAGAACAAGTAATGAAAATAGCCCAAGTATTAGCAGGATATAGTTTAGGAGAAGCAGATATTTTAAGAAGAGTAATAAGTAAAAAACAACATAAAGAAATGGAAAAACAAAGAAAACGTTTTTTATATGGTTCAAAAAAATTAAAAATTAATATAACTTTATCTATGAAAATTTTTGATTTTTTGGCGAAATTTGCTTCATATGGTTTTAATAAATCTCATTCTGCTGGATATGCTTTAATATCTTATCAAACTTTATGGTTAAAATTATATTATCCTTCTGAATTTATGGCTGCTGTTTTAACATCAGAAATGGATAATATAAATAAAATTATTTATTTAATTAATGAATGTAAAAATTTAAAAATTAATATTTTACCACCTAATATTAATAAAAGTTTATATAAATTTCATGTAGATAAAAATGGTAATATAATATACGGATTAGGAGCTATTAAAGGTATTGGTCAGCAACAAGCTTTTAATATTTTAAAAGCTAGAAAAAAACATGGTTATTTTAAATCTATATTTGATTTTTTTACTAAAATAAATTTTAAAAAAATAAATAAAAGGATTATAGAAGTATTAATATTATCTGGTTCATTAGATGATTTTAATTTTAATAGAGGATTATTAATAAATAATTTAGAAAAAATTACAAAAATTATTAATAAATATTTAGAAGAAAAAAAAACAGGTCAAATAGATTTATTTAATAAAAAAAATCAAATATTATTACAAGATAATAAATATATTGATAATAATATAAATTTATTCTGGACTAAAAAAGATATTCTTATAAAAGAAAAAAATATTTTAGGTTGTTATTTAACAGGACATCCATTAAAAAAATATTTAAAAGAAATTTTATTTTATACAAAAGAAAATAATATAAAAAATATTATTATTAATTTTAAAAAAACTAGTAAATTACCTAAAAGAATAACAATAGGAGGAATTATTAGTAATTTACGTACTTTTTATAATAAAAAAAAACAAAAATTTATTTTTTTTGATTTAGATGATAGTTCTGATATTCTTGAAGTACATTTATCATTAGATATTTTAAATAATAAAAATGATATTATTATGATAAATAATATTGTTATTATAAACGGGATTTTATATTTTAATAATTTATTAAAATTATTTATCTGTGATGTTAATAGTATTTTAAAAATAACAACTATACGAGAAAAATATTTAAATAGTATAAAAATTATTTTTACAAATAAGAAAATTTTGAAAAATATGTTTTTTTTTAAAAATTTAAAAAAAATTTTATTTTTTCAAAAAAAAAATATAAAAAATATACCAATATACTTTTTTTATAAAAATTCCAATATTAAAAATAAAATTTTTTATAAAAAATCTTATTTTATTTCTATAGAAGAAAATAATTTTGATAAATTTATTAATTTATTAGATAATAATGTTAAATTAGAATTTAACTAAAATTTTATTATTTTAATTTTAAAATAAAAATGTTAAAATATGTTGATAGAAAAAAAAATACAAGAAATTTTATATAAATATAAAAAAATATTAATAGCATATAGTGGGGGTATAGATTCTACAGTATTACTGTATAATTTATTTAAATTAAGAGATAAATATCCCTTATTATTAAGGGCTATTCATATTAACCATAATTTAAATTATAAATCAAATTTTTGGATGGAAAAATGTTTTCTACAATGTAAAAAATGGAATATATCTTTTATTTATAAAAATATAAATATTAAATGTAAAAATAGTATAGAACAATCTGCTCGTAAAAAAAGATATCAAATTTTTAAAAATATTATTTATAAAAATGAAATTTTAGTAACTGCTCATCATTTAGATGATCAATGCGAAAATTTTTTTTTATTCTTAAAAAGAGGAAGTGGACCAAAAGGGTTATCAGGAATATCTAGAATTAAAATTTTTGATAATCTAATTTTATTTCGTCCTTTACTGAAAATAAGTAAAAAACAAATAATTAATTATGCTATACAAAAAAAATTAAAATGGATAGAAGATCCCAGTAATAAAAATACAAAATATGATCGTAATTTTTTACGTAATATTATTTTACCTAAAATAACTAATAGATGGCCATTTTTTAAAAATTCAGTTATTAGATCTATAAAAAATTATAAAGAACAAGAGGAATTATTAACAGAATTAATAAATCCGATATTAATCAAATTAATACAAAAAGATAATAGTTTATTTATTAAACCATTATATAATTTTAATATAATAAAAAGAAATTTTATTATTAGAAAATGGATAGAATATAACAAATATTGTTATTTACCTTCTAGAAAAATATTACTTATGATATGGAATGAAATTGTTTGTTGTAAAAATAATAATAATTCCCAAATTAAAATTGGTACATATATTATTCGTAAATATAAAAATTATTTATATTGTATAAAATATTTTCCTAATTTACAAAATAATATTTTATTATGGAATAATGTTAAAGTTCCTCTTATTTTACCTAATAAACTAGGAAAATTGATAGTACTAAATACTAATTTAAATTATAAAAAAGAATCAATATATATTAGAAAACCAAAAAATAATGAAATTATATATGTAAAATTTAATATTTCAGAAAAATATTTTTTTAAAAATAAAAATAATATAAATTCTATATGGGAAAAACTATCCATTCCTAAATGGAAAAGAGAACAAATCCCATTATTATTTTATAATAATATATTAATTGCAGAACTAGAAAATAAATTAATTACTAAAGAAGGTACTGCAACTCTTTTTAAAAAAGATAATTTTTTTATTTTTTGGAATAAAATATATTAAAACATTTATTTAACTTAATTTTATTAAAAATACAATCAACAATTAAATCAACAGAAATAATATTTTTTAATCCTGTTTTTCTATATTTATATTCGATATTCTTATTAAGAATATTATGATTATTAATAATTATTATATGTGGTACTCCAATAAGATCTATATCTGTAAACATTACTCCAGGATTTAAATTTCTATTATCAAGTATTACATCTATTCCTAATAATTTAAATCTTTCATAAAGTAAAAAAGAATATTTTTCAACTATAGAATATTTATTCATGTTAATTGGAATAATTGCTACTAAAAAAGGAGCTAATAATGAATTTGGCCAATAAATCCCTTGAGAATCATAATTTTGTTCTATTATAGCTGCAATTAATCTTGATATTCCAATTCCATAACATCCCATATATATTGGTTTTTTAATTTTATTTTTATCATAAATATATGCATTCATTGTTTTAGAATATTTTGTTCCAATTTGGAAAATATGTGCTATTTCAATAGTATTTTTAATTTTTACTAAATTTTTATTATTTAAAATTAAACTATTTTTAGTTACATCATGAATATCTTTAATATTATTAGGTATAGGTAAATCTATTTTCCAATTTACATTAATTAAATATGTATCTCTAATATTAGATCCTATAATAAAATTATACATATTAATTATAGAATAATCTCCAATAATAGGAATTTTTAAATTAAAAGGACCTATTGAATTTATATTTATTTTAAAAAAATTTTCTATTTCTACTTCTGATAAAATTTTAATTATTTTATTATTAATTTTTTGAATTTTATGTAAATTTAATCTATAATCAGCTCTAATTAATAAAGCAATAAAAGGATTTTTTTTATCTGATGTTTGTATAATATTTGTTTTAATAATATTTTTTATTGATGTATTACAAATTTTAGCTAAATGTTTATACGATAAACAATTTTTTAAATTTAATATTTTTTTTTTAAGAATTTTTTTTTTATTTATATTATTTTTTTTATAAATAAAATATTCTCCTAATTCTTTATTTAAAATTAATTTTTTATTTTTAGATAAATAAATCGAGTTTTCCCCATTATGAGAAAAAATATGAAATTCATGAGAAATATCACCTCCAATAACATTATTATTTGCTTTTATCATTAAAAAATTTATTTTAATAATATTAAATATTTTTTTATAAGTTTTTAATACAATATTATAAGTTTCTTTTAAAGATAAATCATCTATATGAAAAGAATAACTATCTTTCATTAAAAATTCTTTAGAACGTATAACTCCTAAACGTGATCTAATTTCATCTCTAAATTTTGTTTGGATTTGATATAAATGAATAGGTAAATATTTATATGATTTAATTTCATTTTTTATTAAATAAGTTATAACTTCTTCATGTGTAGGTCCTAAAATAAAACTATGTCTTTTACGATCTAAAATTTTTAATAATTCATCACCATAATCATTTATACGTCCACTTTGTTTCCATATATTACTTGGATGTAATATAGGTAATAATAATTCTATTGCTCCTATATCTTTCATAAAATAATGTATTATTTTTTTAAAATTATTAATTACTCTTAATCCAGTAGGTAACCAAGTATATATCCCTGAGGATAATTTTCTAATCATTCCTGCTTTAATCATTAAGGAATAACTATTCATATTATTATTATGTATTTTATTTTTAGATGTAAAAAATAAATATTTACTTGTTAACATTTAAACTCCTTTTAAAATTAAATATTTTAAAAAAATTTATATAAAATATTTTTATTTATAAAATAAAAAATTTAACCAATTTAAAAATAATAAATTACCATGACTTCTCCAATTAATTTTTGGTATTAATTTTTGATTATTTAAAGGATAATAATGATATGGTAAATTAATATTTAATCCATTTTTTAAATCATTTAAATATTCTTGATTTATTGTTAATGCATCATATTCCGGATGACCAGTAATAAATATATATTTATTATCATTACTTGAAAAAATATATACACCAGCTTTTTTTGAATAAGAAATAATTTTAAAATCAGTATAATATTTTATAAAATTTAAAGAAAAATCAGAATATCTAGAATGAGGAACAAAAAAATAATCATCAAATCCTTGAACTAAAAAATTTTTTTTTAATAAAATTTTATGTTTAAATATACCTAAAATTTTTGATTGATTAATTTTTTTTGGTATATTATATAATATATTTAGTATTGCCTGTACAGACCAACATATAGAAAAAATAGAATTAACATGTTCTTTTGCCCAATGTATAATTTTTACAAATTCTTTCCAATATCTTATATCTGTAAAATTAATTAATCCTAAAGGAGCTCCTGTAATAATTAAACCATCATAATATTTATTATAAATTTGATCTAAATTTAAGTAATATTTATTAATATGATTTATTGATAAATTATTAGATGATTTATTATCTCTTACAGATAATAATGATAAATCTATAAATAAAGAAGAATTAGATAATAATCTAATTATTTGATTTTCTGTTTCAATTTTTTTAAACATTAAATTTAAAAAAAGTATTTTTAATGAATTTGAATATTTTTGATATTTTTTAGATTTTATTAATAAAAATATATTTTCTTTTTTTAAAAAATTAATAGCAGGTAATTTTTTTGGAACTATTACTGGCATATATCTTTATTCCTTATTTAAATATTGAATAAATAAATATTTTTATACTAATAAATTAATAGTAATTATATATTTTAAGAATCATAAAATATTTAAATAAAAAATGATATACTTATTTATTTAATAATAAGATAATTTATTTTTTTTATGAAAAGTTATATCGTATACTCCTTTAATATTTGGAAAATTATATATTATTTCTTTTTCAATCCAATTTTTAAATGTATGATTACTCATTGAACATCCTTGACATCCACCATGAAATTCTAATAATAAAATATTATTAATTGTTATATTTTTTAATGTAATAAATCCTCCATGATTTAATAATTTAGGATTAATAATATTTTTTAAAAAATTATCAATATCTTTTTTAAGATTTTGTATGTTTTTATTATTTTTTATTTTTTTATTATTTAAAACTATAAATTCTAATTTTGTAGATAATTTTTTTTTTATAAAATCTATTTTTATATCTTCTAAAAATTTATTACTATTATAGTCTATAAATATATTTAATTTTTTAAAATTTAATTTAATATCATTATTTTTAATTTTTTGTATATCACAAAAAGAAACATTTCCTTTAAATATATTATTTTTAATTAAAACTGAAATTCTAATACATATATTTTTATTTTTTTTTGATAATAATTTTAAAAAATATTCTTGAGCTGATTTTGTTATTTGTAACATAATTAATAAAATAAATTATTTAAAATATTTATTTTAAATAATATATGTTTTTTAAAAAAAAACAATATTTTTTATAAAAAATTTTTTATTAAAATAAATATTTTAAATATTAATTTTTTATTATAAAATAAAAAAAATGTTATTTAATTATTTAATTTATAATATTATAATAAATATAAATGAGAAATAATATATGCGTTCTCCAATGCTTAATATTGCTATACGTATAATACGAAATATTGGAAATTTTATTATAAAAAATTATGAGATACAAAATATCGATATATTTAATAATAATTATGATAGTAATGTATTTATAAAAAAAATTAATAAAAATTTAATTAATATAATTACAAAAATATTTTATAATATATATTCAAAAAATATTATTATTTTAAATAAAGAAAATTTTTTTATTATTAAGTATAAAAAAACTATATGGATTATTAATCCTTTAGATGGAATTATGAATTTTTTAAAAAAAATACCTCATTTTTCAATATCGATAGCTATTTGTATAAAAGAAAAAACAGAAATTGCTTTAATATATGATCCATTAAAAAATGATTTATTTACTGCAATAAGAGGTAAAAATGCTCAATTAAATGGATATAAATTACGTTGTGATATATACAAAAAAAATAATTTTTTGTTATTTGCTTTAAATACTAATTATTTTTTTTTTAAAAAAAAAAATATTAATTTAATTAATTTATTTGAAAATAATTTAATTTCAATCAGAATTAGTGGTTCTATATCTTTAGATTTAGCTTATTTAGCCGCAAATAAAATTAATTGTTATATTAATAATAATGTAAAAAATTTTAATTATTTACTTGCTGGAGAATTAATAATAAAAGAATCAGGAGGATTAATAACAGATTTTATAGGGAATTATAATTATAAAAATTCTTCAAATATATTAGCTGGTAATTCTAATATTATAAAATTAGTAATTTCTAATATTTAAAATATTAAATAAATTATTATTAATAATATTAAAATACTTAACATAAGAAAATTTCTCTATTTAATAATAATTAAATATCTTGGAAATACAATAATAATGATTATAAAAAAAATAAAAAAAAAAATAATATCTAAATTACAACCTATATTTTTAAAAATTAATGATAATAGTCAGTATCATAATCATATAAAAAATAATAATAATGATATTAAAAATTTAATAACACATTTAGAAATTATTATTGTAAGTAATTTTTTTATTAAAAAATCATTAATTACTCGTCATAGATTAATTTATCATATTATAGGAAAAAAAATAAATAGTATTCATTCAGTATCATTAAATACTTATACAGTATCTGAATGGGAAAAAATTCAGAATATATAAAATTTTTATTTTATAATTATAAAAAATTTACAACATTTTTATTAAAGGATAATAATGTCATATAAAAAAAATAATAAAATTATTCAAAAAAATCAAACTAATACAATCCCAATTGTAATTGAAAATACTTCTAGAGGTGAAAGATCATATGACATTTATTCTAGACTTTTAAAAGAACGTATTATCTTTTTAACAGGACCTATTGAAGATAATATGGCAAATTTAATAGTTGCTCAGATTTTATTTTTAGATTCAGAAAATTCACATAAAGATATATTTATATATATAAATAGTCCAGGAGGTATAATTACATCAGGAATGTCTATTTATGACACTATGCAATTTGTAAATTCTGATATCAGTACACTTTGTATTGGTCAAGCATGTTCAATGGCTGCTTTTTTATTAGCTGCTGGTAATAAAAAAAAAAGATTTTGTTTACCTAATTCCAGAATAATGATACATCAACCTATAGGTAGTTATCAAGGACAAGTAACGGATATAGAAATTCATACTCAAGAAATTTTAAGAATTAAAAATTCTATAAATAAGCTTATGTCATTACATACAGGAAAATCTATTTCAATTATTGAAAAAGATACAAATAGGGATAGATTTTTATCAGCTCAAGAAGCGATAGAATATGGTTTAGTAGATAATATTATTACTAGTAAAAAATAATATTTATATTTTTTAAATTTTTTAAAATATAATTATAAAATTTATTGTTTTTTTTATTAAAATGAGGTTTTTAATGACAGATAATAAGGAGAATTTAAATATAAAATTTTATTGTTCATTTTGTAAAAGAAATCAAAATGAAGTAAAAAAAATAATTTCAAGAGACCAATCTGTTTTTATTTGTGATGAATGTGTTAAATTATATTATAATATTTTAGAAAAAGAAAATATAAATAAAAATAATATTTTTTTTCAAAATAAAGATTTAAAATTTATAACTCCGCATAAAATTTTTAATTATTTAAATAATTATATTATTAGTCAATCACAGGCTAAAAAAATACTTGCAGTATCTGTATACAATCATTATAAAAAATTAAATAATTATAATAAAAAAGATAATATAATTGAAAAAAGTAATATTCTTTTATTAGGTCCAACAGGAAGTGGAAAAACATTATTAGCTGAAACACTTGCACGTTTTCTTAACGTCCCTTTTGTAATTACAGATGCAACTACTTTAACAGAAGCAGGATATGTTGGAGAAGATGTAGAAAATATTATACAAAAATTATTACAAAATGCTAACTATGATATAAAAAGAACAGAATATGGTATAATATATATTGATGAGATTGATAAAATTGCACGTAAATCAGAAAATATATCTATTACTAGAGATGTTTCTGGAGAAGGGGTTCAACAAGCTTTATTAAAATTAATTGAAGGTACTATTGCTTCTGTACCTCCAAAAGGAGGACGTAAACATCCCCAACAAGATTTTATACAAATAAATACTAAAAATATTTTATTTATTTGTGCTGGTTCTTTTTATGGATTAGAAGACATTGTTTCTAACAGAATTAATATATCTACTAATATAGGATTTCATTCAAAAATAAAAAAAAATATTAATAAAGTTACAAATAAATATAAACTTTTAAAAAAAATGCTTCCGGAAGATTTAATTAAATTTGGATTAATACCAGAATTTATAGGAAGATTACCTATTAGAGTTGCATTAAATGAACTTAATGAAAAAAAATTAGTACAAATCTTATTAAAACCTAAAAATGCTCTTATTAAACAATATAAAACTTTATTTAAATATGAAAATATTAAATTAGAATTTGATAATAGTGCAATTGAAGCAATTGCTAAAAAATCTATTTTATTAAATACTGGAGCTAGAGGATTAAGATCTATTTTAGAAAAAGCATTGTTAAACATAATGTATGATATGCCTTCAATAAAAAATATATATAAAATTAAAATTAATAGTAAAGTTATTAATAATTTAGCTGAACCTATTATTAAATATAAAAAAAATTAATTATTTTATATATATAAATATAATTTTAACATATTTTAATAAAGGGAGAAATTTATGAATTCTGAGAATTCAGAAAATATTGTAATTCCTGTTTTACCATTACGTGATGTAGTTGTATATCCTCATATGGTAATTCCTTTATTTATTGGAAGAGATAAATCTATTCGTTGTTTAGAAGCTGCTATGAATAATGATAAAAAAGTGATGTTAGTAGCACAAAAAGATGCATCTAATGATAATCCTAGTTTAAATGATTTATTTAGTGTTGGAACAATTACTTCTATTTTACAAATGTTAAAATTACCTGATGGTACTGTTAAAATTTTAGTAGAAGGATTACAAAGAGCAAAATTAACTATTGTATTTGATAATAATAATTATTTTACAGCACAAATAGAATATTTATCTTCTCCAATTCTTAAAACTAAAGAACAAGAAATTTTAATAAGAACATCTATTAATCAATTTGAAAGATATACAAAATTAAATAAAAAAATCCCTCCAGAAGTATTAAATTCATTAAATAATATTAATGAAGCTGCTAAATTAGCAGATACTATAGCAGCTCATCTTCCTTTAAAATTAGCTAATAAACAATTAATATTAGAAATGTTTAATATTAATGAAAGATTAGAATATTTAATGGCTATTATGGAATCTGAAATTGATTTATTACAAATAGAAAAAAAGATCCGTAATAGAGTTAAAAAACAAATGGAAAAAAGTCAAAAAGAATACTATTTAAATGAACAAATGAAAGCTATTCAAAAAGAATTAGGTGAAATTGATGAACATCCTAATGAAAATGAAATTTTAAAAAAAAAAATAAAATTAGCAAAAATGCCTAAAGAAGCAAAAGAAAAAACATATTCTGAATTAAGAAAATTAAAAATGATGTCTCCTATGTCTGCAGAAGCAACAGTAGTTAGAGGATATATAGAATGGATGATCCAGATTCCATGGAATATAAAAAGTAGATTAAAAAAAGAATTATGTAAAGCAAAAAAAATTTTAGATCAAGATCATTTTGGTTTAGAATCTGTTAAAGAACATATTTTAGAATATTTAGCTGTTCAGAATAGATCTAATAAAATTAGAGGCCCTATTTTATGTTTAGTAGGTCCTCCAGGTGTAGGAAAAACTTCTTTGGGAAAATCAATTGCAAGAGCTACAGGACGTAAATTTATTAAAATTGCATTAGGAGGTATAAAAGATGAAGGGGAAATTAGAGGTCATCGTAGAACATATATTGGTTCTATGCCTGGTAAAATTATTCAAAAAATGGTAAAAGTAGGTGTAAAAAATCCATTATTATTATTAGATGAAATTGATAAAATATCATATGATATGAGAGGAGATCCTGCAGCAGCTTTATTAGAAGTTTTAGATCCAGAACAAAATATTGCTTTTAATGATCATTATCTTGAAATAGATTATGATTTATCTAATGTTATGTTTGTAGCAACTTCAAATTCTTCTATACATATACCGTTACCTCTTTTAGATAGAATGGAAGTTATTAAAATTACAGGTTATACAGAAGATGAAAAATTAAATATAGCAAAAAAATATTTATTACCAAAACAATTTAATCGTAATGCTTTAAAAGAAAAAGAATTAATTATCAATGATAATGCTATTATAGATATAATCAGATATTATACTAGAGAATCAGGAGTTAGAGGATTAGAAAGAGGATTATCTAAATTATGTCGAAAAACTGTTAAAGCGATTTTAATAGAAAAAAATATTAAATCTATTGAAATAAATTGTTCAAATTTAAAAAAATATTTAGGTGTAAAAAAATTTGATTATGGTAAAGCAGAAAATCAAAATTTAGTAGGTCAAGTTACTGGATTAGCATGGACAGAAGTTGGAGGAGAATTATTAACTATTGAAGCTGTATGTATACCTGGTAAAGGAAAATTAACATATACAGGATCTCTTGGTGAAGTTATGCAAGAATCAATACAAACAGCTTTAACTGTAGTAAAAGCAAGAACAAAAAAATTAAATATTAATATTGAATTATATAAAAATATAGATATTCATATACATGTTCCTGAAGGAGCTACACCTAAAGATGGACCTAGTGCAGGTATATCTATGTGTACAGTTCTTGTTTCTAGTTTAACTAATAATCCTGTTAAAGCTAATATAGCTATGACTGGGGAAATTACTTTGAGAGGTCAAGTATTAGCTATTGGAGGATTAAAAGAAAAATTATTAGCTGCTCATAGAGGAGGTATTAATATGGTTTTAATACCAGAACAAAATAAAAAAAATTTAGAAGATATACCAAAAAATATTATTACAGATTTAAAAATTTTAACAGTAAAAAATATTGAAGAAGTATTACTATTAGCTTTACAAAATAAACCATATTAATATTTAAATTTAAAGTAAAATTTTATATGTTAAAAAAAATTATTAGTTTAACTAAACAACTTGTTAAATGTCATTCTATTAGTCCTGATGATGCAGGATGTCAAGATATTTTAATTAAATTTTTAAAAAAATTAAATTTTAATATAAATTTAATGAATATCAAGGATACAAAAAATTTTTGGGCAATACATAATAAACATAAAAGTATGTATAATACTTTAGTTTTTGCTGGACATACTGATGTAGTTCCTCCTGGAGAAATTACAAAATGGAAATTTAATCCCTTTAAAGCTATTTTAGATAATAATATTTTATATGGTAGAGGAGTTTGTGATATGAAAGGTTCTTTAGCCGCAATGATTTTTGCGGCTAAAAAATTTATTACAAAATATCATAATTATAATGGACGTATAGCTTTTCTTATTACTTCTGATGAAGAAGGTAATGCAAAAAATGGTACTACTAAAATAGTAAATAATTTATTAGAAAAAAAAGAAAAATTGGATTTTTGTATATTAGGTGAACCTACAAGTAATAAAATTATTGGAGATAATATTAAAAATGGTAGAAGAGGATCATTAAATATTCAATTAAAAATAATAGGTGTACAAGGACACGTTGCATATCATAATTTAGCAAAAAATCCTATTCATATGGTTATACCTTTACTTAATAAATTAATATTAATAAACTGGAGTAAAAAAAATAATTTATTTCCAGAAACTAGTATGCAAATAACAAAAATTAGTTCTGATATAAAAAATAATAATATAATACCAGGAAATATTATTATATTTATAAATTTTCGTTTTAATAATGAAATATGTTATAAAAATATATTAGAAATTTTTAATAATATTATAAAAAAATATATAGTTGAATATGAAATTAAATGGGAATTATCAGGATTACCATTTTTAAGTATTTCAAAAAATTATATAAAAGAAAAAAATTTAATAGAAATAGTTAAAAAAAGTATTTATTCAATTAATAATATATATCCAACTTTAATTAATAATGGAGGAACTTCTGATGGACGTTTTATAATAAAAACAAAAGCACAAATAATTGAATTAGGTTTAATTAATTCAACTATTCATAAAATAAATGAACATGTTAATATAAATGATTTATATATTTTATATAAAATATATTATAAAATAATAAAAGAAATTTTTCTTCTTAAAAAAAATAAAAAATAAATTTATTTTAGAATTAAAATATTTATTTAAAATTTTTTTAATAAAAAAAAGATTATTTTATTAAAAAATTATTATAAATTTATAATAATAAGAATTATTTATTATAATTAATAATATCTGTTACTGATCCTGTATATATTTCTGCAGCTATACCTATGGATTCATAAAAAGTTGGATGAGCATGAATAGTAAGGGCAATATCTTCTATATCACACCCCATCTCAATAGCTAAACTTATTTCTCCTAATAATTCCCCGGCATTATATCCAATAATACTACCTCCTATAATTCTACTAGAATTTTTTTCTACAATTAATTTAGTTAATCCGTTTGATTCATCAGAAGAAACTGCTCTTCCTAATGAATTCCAAGAAAAAGAAGAAACTTTATAATCTATATTATTTTTTATAGCTTTTTTTTCTGTTATACCTACCCAAGCTATTTCTGGATTAGTATAAGCTATTGATGGTATAACTTTAGGGATAAAATAATGATTTTTACCAGCAATGACTTCAGCTGCTAAATGTCCTTCATGAATTCCTTTATGTGCAAGCATAGGATTTCCAACAACATCACCTATTGCATATATATTAGGAATATTAGTTCTCATTTGATTATCTACATTAATAAAACCATAATTATTAATTTTAATTTTATTAAATTTTTTATTAATATAATTAGAATTAGGTTTTCTACCTATAGCAATAAGAATATTATCATATTGTTTTGAATAAATAGATTTATTATCATCACTAGTCATATGAACTTGTAATAAATTATTATTATCTATTGATATTACTTTTGTTCCTAATAAAAAATTAAATTTGTTTTGTATATTTTTTTTATATACTTTAATAATATCATCATCAACTTCTGGTAAAAAATTATTTGAGATATCTACTATATCTATTTTAGAACCAAAAGATTGATAAATTGTTGCCATTTCTAAACCAATAATACCACTTCCTAAAATCATCATTTTTTTAGGAATGTTTTTTAAAAATAATGCGTCTGTAGAGTTCCAAATTCTATTATCTTCATAAGGAATGAATGGTAGTTTAATAGGACTTGAACCAGTTGCTATTATGGCATTTTCAAATATAATTTGAAGATTTTTATTATCATATTGAATAATATTTAAACAATTTTCTGTTTCAAAAAAACTCATACCATTTATAATTTCTACATTACGTCTTTTTGCAAGAAAATTTAAACCATTTGTTAATTTATTAATAGTATTGTATTTAAATTTAATAATATTATTAATATTAATTTCAGGAATATTATTAAATATTCCATTTTTTAAAAAATTTTGATTTTCTTTAATAATTTTTGCAATATGTAATAATGTTTTAGAGGGAATACAACCTACATTTAAACAAACTCCACCTAAATTCTTATAATTCTCAACTATTATTGTTTTTAATCCTAAATCACTACAACGAAAAGCTGCAGAATATCCTGCAGGTCCTCCACCAATTACAACTACTTGAGTTTTTATTATATTATTCATGATATAATCTCTATTAATTAATAATGATATGTTTTAATTTATAAAAAAAATTATATTAATATATTTCTAATATCAGATATTAACATACAAATGTAATTTAAAAAGTTAATACCTTCAACCCCATTAATTACTCTATGATCATAAGATAATGATAATGGTAAAATTAATTTTGGAATAAATTTATTATTATTTTTATCCCATATTGGTTTTATGTTTGCTTGTGAAATACCTAAAATTGCTACTTCTGGCGCATTAATTATAGGTGTAAAAAAACTACCTTTAAATTGTCCTAAATTAGAAATTGTAAAACAACCTCCTTTCATATCAAGAGGATGTAATTTATTTTTTTTTGCTTTATTAGCTAGACTAATTAATATTTTAGATAAATCATTAATACTTTTATTTAAAACATCAAAAATTACAGGAACTAATAAACCTTTTTTTGTATTAATAGCAATACCAATATTAAAATATTTTTTTATTATTAAATTTTGGTTTGAATTAGATAAAGAAGAATTAAAATTAGGATATTTTTTTAATGCATGTGCACATATTTTAATCATAAAACTTAATAAAGTTAACTTGATATTTTTTTGTTTTTTATAAAATTCATTATTTTTTTTAATTCTAAATTTTTCTAATTCTGTGATATCAGTTTCAATATGTTGTGTAACATGAGGAATATTTTTCCAATTATTAGATAAATTTTTACTAGTAATTTTTTGTATATTATTTAAAATAATTTCTTCACAAGATCCAAATTTTGTATAAATTGATGAAAATTTTTCAAAATTATTATTTTCTAATTTTTTATTATTATTAATATATTTTAATATATCTTCTTTAATAATTCTATTTTTTAAACCACTTCCTTTTATATTTTCTAAATTAATATTTAATTTTCTTGCCATTTTTCTTATAATTGGTGAAGAATGTATATATTTTTTCTTTTTTATATTTAAAATTTTATTTTTTTCAAAATTATTATTTTTAATTATGTTATTTTTTTCTTCTAAAATATTAAAATTTTTTATTTTTTGATTTTTTTCATTAGAAAAATGTAAATTTTCTAATTTTATTTTTTTATTTTCTAATATTTTATGAGAATTAATAGTTAAATTATTATTTTCATTATTTATTATTTCTAATATTATATCTCCTTTACGTATTTTATTACCTACAGCTATAAAAATTTTTTTAATTATACCTTTTTGTGTAGAAGGGATTTCTATAGATGTTTTATCTCCTTCTACTGTAATAATCGATTGTTCTTGTAAAATTTCGTCTCCTTCCTTTACTAAAATATCAGTAATCTTCATCTCCTCTATTCCTGTATCAGGAAATTTTATTTTTTTATACATATTATCCCTTTTTTATGAAGTTCTAGGATTATCTTTATTTATATTAATTTTATATTTTTTAATAAAATATAAAATTTTTTTTAAATTAATTAGATTTAAATCTAATAATATATTTAAAACAGCGAGTACTATATATAACTCATTAATTTCAAAAAAATCACGTAAATTTTGACGACTATCAGAACGACCATAACCATCAGTACCTAAAACAAAATAATTATTGGTTGGTACATATTTACGAATTTGTTCTGCAAAAAGTTTCATATAATCTGTTGCAGCTACTGTTGGATAATTTTTCATTATATTTGTAATATAAGGAATACGACGTTTTTCAAAAGGATGTAATAGATTCCAATGATCACAATCTTGTCCTTCTCTAGCAATTTCAGTAAAAGAAGTTACACTAAAAATATCTGAATTAATATTATATTCATAATATAATATATTAGCAGCTTTAAACATATTACGTAATATTGCCCCGGAACCTAATAATTGTATAGTAATTTTATTTATAATATTTTTTTTAGAAGAAATTTTATATATACCTTTACAAATACCATTTATATTTTTTATATTCATTGTAGGCATATTATAAAATTCATTCATAGTAGTTATATAATAATATATATTTTCTTGTTTTTTACCATACATTCTTTTTAAACCATTATGTATAATAACAGCTAATTCATATGCATAAGTAGGATCATATGAAATACAATTAGGAATTGTTAAAGAATGAATATGACTATGTCCATCTTCATGTTGTAACCCTTCTCCATTTAAAGTAGTACGCCCTGAAGTTGCTCCAATTAAAAATCCTCTAGCTTGTTGATCCCCAGCAGCCCAACAAAAATCTCCAATTCGTTGAAAACCAAATATAGAATAATAGATATAAAACGGGATCATAGGAAAATTATTTGTAGAATAAGAAGTAGCAGCAGCTAACCATGATGCAAATGCTCCCGATTCATTTATTCCTTCTTGTAAGATTTGTCCTTTTATATCTTCTTTATAATATGTTAATAAAGATTTATCCTGAGGAGTATATTTTAAACCATTTGAGTTATATATCCCTATTTGTCGAAATAATCCCTCCATACCAAATGTACGAGCTTCATCAGCTATTATTGGTACTATTCTATTACTAATATTTTTATTTCTAAGTAATATATTTAATATACGTACAAATATAATTGTTGTAGATATTTTATCTTGTTTCTTAAACAAAATATTAAAATCTTCTAATTTAGGTAAAATTAATTTCTCTGTAAAATTTATTCTTCGAGATGGAACATATCCTCCTAATTTTTTACGTTGATTATGTAAATATTTAAATTCTAAAGAATTCTTTTTAAAAGATAAATAAGGTAATTTATATAAATCTTTATCATTAATAGGAATATGTAAATTATCACGTATATATTTTATTGTATTAATATCAATTTTTTTAATTTGATGAGCAATATTTTTACTTTCAGCTATTTTACCTAAACCAAAACCTTTTATTGTATGAAATAATATTACTATAGGTTTATTTTTTATTTCATAGGCTTTTTTAAAAGCTGTATAAATTTTTTTAGGATCATGACCTCCATAACTTAATTTTTCTATTTCTTGATCAGAAAGATTTTTAACAAGTTCTAATGTTTCTGGAAATTTGCCAAAAAAATTTTTTCTAATATAAGATCCATTTTTAGAATTAAAATTTTGAAAATCTCCATCTAAAGTATTATTAATTAATTCAATTAATTTACCAGTTTTATCTTTTAATAATAAATTTTCCCAAGTATTACCCCAGATAACTTTAATAACTTCCCAACCAGCTCCTTTAAAAATATTCTCTAATTCATTAATAATTTTTCCATTACCATATACAGGGCCATCTAATCTTTGTAAATTACAATTTATTACAAAAATTAAATTATCTAATTTTTCTCTTACAGCTATATTTATAGCTCCTTTAGATTCTGGTTCATCCATTTCTCCATCGCCTAAAAATGCAAAAATTTTTCTATTTATTTTTTTTTGTAATTCTCTATTTTCTAAATATTTAATAAATTTAGCTTGATATATTGCAGATATTGGTCCTAATCCCATAGAAACAGTAGGAAATTGCCAAAAATTAGGCATAAGTTTAGGATGAGGATATGAAGATAATCCTTTACCAAAAACTTCTTGACGAAAATTATTTAGATGATTAACACTTATCCTTCCTTCAACAAATGATCTAGCATATATTCCAGGAGATATATGTCCTTGAAAGTAAATAATATCTCCATTATTTTGATTATTATATGCTTTAAAAAAATGATTAAAACAAACTTCGTATATATATGAAGATGATTGATAAGAAGAAATATGCCCACCTAAATCTAAATTTTTTTTAGAAGCTCTTAAAATAATCATTATTGCATTCCATCTAATAACAGATCTTATTTTTTCTTCTAAAATTAAATTTCCAGGATAAATATTATCTTGTTTTCTAGAAATAGAATTTACATAATTATTATTATATAAATTAAAATTAATTCCATGTTTATTAAGATGTATTATAGTTTTTTTTAATAAAAATTTAGCTCTTTCAATTCCTTCTTCTTTTATTACAGAATCGATAGATTGTATCCAATCATTTGTTTCAATTGGATCCACGTCATTATAAAAAATATAATTATCTGACATGGTTATTATTCCTTATTTTGATAAATAAATTATATTATATATAACTAAATTTTAATTATTTTATGATGAAATATTTTATTTATTAAAATTTATTAAAATATCATAAATAAATAAAATTTTATTATTAATTTTTAAATAAAAATTATTTAAACTAATTTTATAAATTTTTTGTTAATTTTTAATTATTTAAATATTTATTATTGTTGTAATATCACCTTTTTCTTGTAACCATTTACGACGATCTTCCGCTCTTTTTTTGGCTAATAACATATCCATTAAAGAAAATGTTTTTTTAATTTCTTTATCAGTATTATTTAATACTAATTGTATTAATCGACGACTATTAGGATTAAAAGTTGTTTCTCTTAATTGAGTTGGGTTCATTTCTCCTAATCCTTTAAATCTTTGTACATTTATTTGTTGTTTATCGTTTTTAATATAATTTTGTTTTAAAATTTTACTTTTTTCATTTTCATCTAAAGCATAAAAAATTTTTTTTCCTAAATCTATTCGATACAAAGGAGGCATTGCAACATAAATATGTCCGTTTTTTACTAATGGTAAAAAATGTTTTATAAATAAAGCACATAATAAAGTAGCAATATGTAATCCATCTGAATCTGCATCTGCTAAAATACAAATTTTGTTATATCTTAATTTTTTTAAATCTTCATTATTTGGATAAATTCCTATTGCTAAAGAAATATCATATATTTCTTGTGAAGATAAAATTTCTTCAGAATTTATTTCCCATGTATTTAAAATTTTTCCTTTTAATGGCATCACAGCTTGAAAATTTTTATTTCTTGCTTGCTTTGCTGAACCTCCCGCAGAATCACCTTCTACTAAAAAAAGTTCTGTTGTTTTTTTATTATGAATAATACAATCAGATAATTTATTTGGTAAAATTGAGTTTGTGTTATAATTTTTTTTTTTTATAAATTTTTTGGATTCTCTAATACGTTTTTGAGCATTTGTAATAAAAAGATCAATTAAAATAGAACTAATTTTAAAATTTTGATTTAACCAAAGAATAAAAGAATCTCTTACTATGTTTGCAACAAATATAGTACATTGTCTAGAAGATAAACGTTCTTTTGTTTGACCTGTAAATTGAGGATCTTGAATTTTAATAGATAACACATAAGAACATTGATACCAAATATCTTCTCCTATTAGTTTTATATTTCTGGGTAACATATTATGAAAATTACAAAAATGACGTATTGCATCTAATAATCCTAAACGTAATCCATTTACATGTGTACCCCCATAAGTAGTAGGGATTAAATTAACATAACTTTCAGTAATAATATTATTATTATTTTCTGGAATCCAAAATAAAGCCCAATTTAAATGTTTAGTATTATTAAAATATTCCCCAATAAAAGGGGAACTTGGTATTGTAATTATATTTTTTACAGAATTAATTAAATATTCTGATAATCCTTGTTTATAATTCCAACAATAATAATCATTAGTATTTTTATTTGTAAAACATACTTTTAAATTTGAACATAAAACTGCTTTTGCTTTTAATAAATTAATTAAATTAGAAATTAAAAAAGTATGATGTTCAAAAAATTTTTCATTAGGCCAAAACCTAATTTTTGTACCATTTTTTTGATTATTCATATTTTCGTAAAATGAAAGATTTTTAGTTTTATATCCATTTTCAAAAACTATTTTATAGATTTTATTTTTACGAAAAATACTAACTTCCATTCTTTTTGATAATGCATTAACCACAGAAATACCTACACCATGTAATCCTCCAGAAAAATGATAATTTTTATTAGAAAACTTTCCTCCAGCATGCAATCGACATAATATAAGTTCAATAGCTGGAATACCTTCTCTAGAATGTATATCAGTAGGCATACCTCTACCATCATCAATAACTTCTAATGATTGATCTTTATATAAAGTAACAAAAATATTTTTTGCATAACCAGCTAATGCTTCATCTACACTATTATCTATTACTTCTTGAGCTAAATGATTAGGTCTAGTAAGATCAGTATACATACCAGGTCGACGTCTTACAGGATCTAAACCTTCTAAAACTTCTATTGAATCTGCGTTATATTGATTTAAATGGTTCATTTTTATTAAGTATATAATAATTTTATATTTAAAATATAAAAAAAATCCATTTTAAGTCAATTAATTTTAATAAATTTTTTATATAAATAAATTAATTTAATAATTTTAAATAATTATATTATATTAAATTTTGAATATATAAAGTAAAATTCTTACTTATTATAACATAATTATTCAAAAAAAATAAATTATCTATTTTATTTTCTATTTTATAATTAAAAAATTTTAGATATCTATTTTTTAGATTCTTTTTTTAAAACTATTAAAATAGTAAAACTACATGTAAATAACATTATTAATAACCATATTAAATACCACATTTTTCATTATCCATTAATTAAAAAAAAATTTATAATTATTTTACTTTTAATAATAAAAATCAGATTTTTTTTTAATCTTTTCTTTATTAAGATAAAAAAACATTTTTTTATAACACCAAAAAGTATAAAATAAAACAATAGGCATAAATATAATAACTATATATAACATTATATTTAGTGTTAATTGACTTGATGTAGCATTCCAAATTGTTAAACTTTGATTATAGTTTATATTTGAAGGAAGAATAAAAGGAAACATTATAATCCCAATACTTAAGTTAATACTAATTATAGTTAAAGAAGAACATATTAATGTTATTAATAACTTTTTATATATAGATGATAACATTGTTAAAAATGGTAAAATTATACTTAATAAAGGTATTAAAAATAAATATTTATGATTTTGAAAATTAGATATCCATGCTTTTTTTTTATAAATAATATGATAATTTTTTTCATAAAAGAGATTTGTTTCTTTATGAATAAAAGAATTAATTTTATATCCTTTCATAAAAAATAAAATATTTATAAAAGATAAAATAAAAAATATTAATAATAATATAGAAGAAAACTTTAATATTTTTTTTAATCTATTATTAATATTAGTATCTTTTATTCTTATTTGTAAATAAGCTGCAGCGTGATTTACAATTAAAACTATAGTTGTAAAACTAATAATAATGCTAGATAAATTAAATAGTTTAAAAAAATCTCCTTGAGAATGTATATGATAGTAATTATCAATATAAAATGGAATCCCTTTTAATATATTACTTAATATTATTCCAATAATAGCTGGGGGTATTATACTTCCTATTGAAATACACAAATCACAAATTTTTTGCCATATTTTATTTTTAACTTTCGAACGATATTCAAAACCTACAGGTCGTAAAAATAATGATATTAATAATAATATCATCATTATATAAAAATGAGAAAATATTGTTGCATAAACAATAGGCCATGCAGCAAATAATGCACCTCCAGTTGTAATTAACCATACTTGGTTTCCATCCCAATGAGGAGCAATAGTATTTATCATAATTCTACGTTCAATATTATTTTTACCTATTATAAATAATAAAATACCAACTCCCATATCTAATCCATCAGTAATTATAAATCCTGTAATTAATACACCAATTATTATAGACCAAATTAAACATAAAAATTCATAATTTAACATTTAAATAACCTAATTAATTTTTTTTTTTAAAATATTTTTTTTTATAGTGTTTTTTTCAAAAAAATATTTTCCAGTTTTTAAAATACTTGGTCCTATACTAGATATTTTATATATTAAATATAATTCTATTATTAATAAAATTGTATAAAAAATAAAAATAATTATCATTGAAAATAATACTTCTGTAAATTGTAAAGAAGAACCTGCCATATATGTAGGTAATATATCTTTTATTGCCCATGGTTGTCTGCCATATTCAGCGACAAACCATCCTGATTCAGATGCAACCCATGGTAAAGGTATTATATATAAACATATTTTTAACAAATATTTTTTTTTTTCAATAGTATCTTTTATAATAGTAACAAAAAAAACTATTATTAATATAATAAGTAAAATGAAGCTAGATAAAACCATGATTCTAAAAGCAAAAAATAAGGGACTAATTATTGGAATAGCTATTTTAGCTACTTTTTCTATTTGTTTATAATTAATATTATAAATATTTTGATAATATTGTTGAAATAAAAAACCATATCCTAAATATTTTTTATATTGTTCAAATATTTTTATATTATTTAAATTTAAATCCCCATTTTTTATTTTTTCTAATGCAATTAATGCTTTTAATCCATTTTTAATTTTTAATTCATTATTTTTAATTAAATCTTTTATACCTAAAATAGGTAAATGGGTAGATCTTGTAGCAAGAATACCTAATATATATGGAATTTTAATAGAAAATTTATTTAATTTTTTTTTTTGATTTGGTAAACATATAATATTAAATGATGCAGGAGGTTTTTGTGTTTCCCATTCAGCTTCAATAGCTGCTAATTTTGTTTTTTGGGTAGTTCTTAATTGATAACCTGATTCATCTCCTAATATCATTACTGAAATAATAGAAAATACACCAAAACAAGAAGCAATCATAATAGATTTTTTTGAAAATTCTATATCTCTTTTTTTTAAAATATAATATGCGCTAATTCCAATAATAAATATGGAACCAGTTGTATATCCAGCTGTTACAGTATGAAAAAATTTTATTTGTGCTATAGGATTAAAAATTAATTTCCAAAAATTATTCATTTCCATTCTCATATTATGATAATTAAAAGAAGATGCAATAGGATTTTGCATCCATCCATTAGCAATTAAAATCCAAAGAGCGGAAAGATTTGAACCTATAGCAACAAACCATGTTACAAATAAATGTTGTATTTTATTTAAACGATCCCATCCTAAAAAGAATAAACCAACAAAAGTTGATTCTAAAAAAAATGCAACTAAACCTTCTATTGCTAATGGAGCTCCAAAAATATCTCCTACATAATGAGAATAATAAGACCAATTTGTACCAAATTGGAATTCCATAGTTAATCCTGTTACTATGCCTAAGGCAAAGTTTATTCCAAACAATTTTCCCCAGAATTGGGTCATATCTCTATATATTTTATTTTTAGATAAAATATATAAAGTTTCCATTATAGCTAATAAAAAAGAAAGTCCTAATGTTAAGGGTACAAATATAAAATGGTACATTGCTGTTAATGCAAATTGTAATCTTGATAAATCAATAACGTTTAACATTATAAACCCTTATATGATTTAAATATTTACAAAATTTTTTTAAAATAATTTATAAATATTTGAATTATTTATTTTTAAAAGAAATAAAATTAATACTTTTATAAAATATTAATAATAATTAAATAAAATTTATAAAAATAATTTTATAGGATCTTCTAATAATGTTTTTATTAACATAAGAAAACCTATAGCTTCTTTACCATCTATTAAACGATGATCATATGATAATGCTAAATACATCATAGGCATGATATATATTTTATGATTTATAACAATAGGTCTTTCTTTAATAACATGCATTCCTAAAATAGCACTTTGTGGGGGATTAATAATAGGTGTAGACATTAAAGATCCAAAAACTCCCCCATTAGTAATGGTAAATGTACCACTAACTAAATCTTTAATAGATAATTGATTTTTATTACTTTTTATAATTAATTTTTTAATTTTTTTTTCAATATCAATTAATGATAATGTATTTGTATTATATATTATAGGAGCAATCAATCCTCTTTTTGTAGCAATTGCAATATTTATATTATAAAAATTATTATAAATAATATTTTCTCCATCAATAAATGCATTAATTTTTTTAAAAGATTGTAATGCTCGTGTAACAGCTTTAATATGAAAAGAAGTAAATCCTAATTTAATATTGTAATTTTCAGAAATAAAATTTTTATAATTATTTTTTATATTAATAATTTCTTTCATATTAACTTCATTAAAAGTAGTTAACATAACAGTATTATTTTTAGAATCCATTAATTTTTTAGAAATATATTTTCTTATTGGACTCATTTTTTTTTTTTCAAAATTATTATTTTTTAAAATTTTTTCTTTTTTTTCTTTTAATTTATCTAGATTTGTTAAATTTGAATTAATTTTATTATTAAAATTATTTATTTCATTTAATGAAAAATGATTTTTTTTAATAGTCCTTCTAACAGAAGGACTAAAATCATTTAAGTTTTTTAATATTTTTTTTTGATTAATAATATTATTAATAAATTTTGATTTTTTTATATTATTATTAGTAATTTCTTTATCTTTTAAAGATTTTTCTTTTTTTAAAATACCAATTATTTGTTGAGATTTTACTTTTTCTCCTTCTTTTACTAAAATTTTTTCTAATAAACCATTAATAGTTGAAGGTATTTCTAATACTACTTTATCTGTTTCCAACTCTAGAAGAATATCATCAATTTTTACTTCTTCTCCTGGTTGTTTATACCATTTTATTATAATTGCATTATTTATTGATTCAGGTAATTCAGGAACAATTATATTAATATTATCCATTTTTTTATCCTTATAAATTAATTTTTTTATTTTTTTATATTAATATTAAAAACAGAATGTATTATTTTTTGTTGTTGTTTTTTATGAATAATAAAATATCCTGTTGAAGGAGAAGAAGATTTATTTCGTCCAAAATAATTAATATTTAAATTTAATTTATTTTTAAAACAATTTTGAATATATATCCATGGTCCTTGATTTTTTGGTTCTTCTTGACACCAACAAAAATATTTTATTTTTTTATATTTCTCAATTATTTTTTTTAAATCTTTTTTTGGAAATGGATATAATTGTTCTATTCTAATTAGAATAATATTATTATTTTTTATAAAATTTCTATATTCTAATAAATCATAATATATTTTTCCAGAACAAAAAATAATACGTTTAATATTTTTTATATTAATTTTTGTATTTAATTCATCTATAACTAATTTAAAAGAATTATTTATAAAATTTTTTAATGAAGAACATGCTAATGGATGTCTTAAAAGAGATTTTGGAGAAAATATAATAAGTGGTTTTTTTATAGCATTAAAAGCTTGTTCACATAATAAATGATATATTTGAGATGCATTAGAAGGAATACAAATTTTCATATTTTTTTTTGCACATAATTGTAAAAATCTTTCTATTCTTGCAGAGGAATGTTCAGGTCCTTGTCCTTCATATCCATGTGGAAGAAGAATTATTATCCCACTTTTATAATTCCATTTTATTTCTCCAGAACTAATAAATTGATCTATAATAATTTGGGCTCCATTAATAAAATCTCCGAATTGAGCTTCCCATATTGTAATACCATTTTTATTATTTAAAGAATAACCATATTCAAACCCTAAAACGGCTTCTTCTGATAAAATAGAATTATAAATATTAAAGATTCCTTGTTGTAAATTAATATTATTTAAAGGAGTATATGATACTCCACTCTTTTGATCATATATAACAGCATGTCTATGAGAAAAAGTACCTCTTTTAACATCTTCTCCTGAAAAACGACAAGATATTCCTTGATTTAAAATATTTGCAAATGCTAAATTTTCTGCTGCCCCCCAATCTATTTTTCTTATCTCTTTACTCATATTAAATCTATCTAAATAAATTTTTTTTACTATAGGATGAATATTAAAATTTTTAGGAAAACTACTAATTTTAAAAAGTAATTTTTTTAATTCATTAATTTTCATATTTTTATAAAAAACATTTTTATGTTTTTTTTTAATCGGAAAAAATGTTTTAATAAAAACATTACCTTTATCAAATAAAGTTTGATATTTTTGATATAATTTATTTTTTTCTTCAATATTTATGATATTTTGTAAAAGTAATTGATTAAAATATAAATTTTGTATTTTTTTATGATTTTTAACATAACTATACATTAGTGGTTGAGTTATATAAGGATCATCCATTTCATTATGTCCATGCCTTCTGTAAGATACGAGATCAATAAATACATCTTTATGAAATAAATTTCTATATTTAACTGCTAATCTTGTTACAAAAATAACACTTTCTAAATTATCTGCATTTACATGGAAAATAGGACATTGAATCATTTTTGCTATATCAGTACAATAATAACTAGATCTCATATCTATATTTTTTGAGATAGTAAATCCAATTTGGTTATTAATAATAATATGAATAGTACCGTTAATTCCATATCCTCTAGTTTGAGATAAATTTAAAGTTTCTTGTATTATTCCTTGTCCACTAAAAGAAGCATCTCCATGTATATTTATAGGTAAAATATTAGAATTATTAATATTTTTTTTTTTTAAAATATCATTATTAAATCTAGTAATACCCATAGTAATACTATTAATAATTTCTAAATGAGAAGGATTAAATGCTAATTCTAATTCTATTTTTTTTTTATTTATTTCAATAATAGAAGAATAACCTAAATGATATTTTACATCATCTATATTATTTTTTTTTGGTAAAATATTTAAAAATTCATCTATTATATTTTTTATTTTTTTTCCCATTATATTTACTAAAAAATTTAATCTTCCTCTATGTGCCATCGCAAAAATTATTTTTTTTGTTTCATTTTTTGATTTACTTGAATAACGTATTATTTCTTTTATTAATGGAATTAAAACATCACAACCTTCTAAAGAAAATCTTTTAGATCCTGGAAATTTTTTTCCTATATTTGTTTCAAAAATTTCAGTAGCAATTAATTCTTCTAAAAATATTTTTTTTTCTATTGATTTTAAATTATAATTTTTAATTTCTATATTTCTTTTTATCCATTTTCTTTCGTTTTCTAATAAATGAAAAAATTCTATACCTATAAAATTACAATATTTTTTTTTAAAAAAATTATAAATATTAATTATTTTTTCATTTTGAAAAAATGAATTTAATGTAATTTTTTCTTGAAAATCTTTTTCATTAATCTGATAATTTTTTAATTCTAAAAGATTACCTAATTTTTTTTTATTTAAAATTAAGGGATTTATATTTGAATAATAATGACCAAAAATTCTAAAATTATTTATTAATTGATTAATTTTTTCTTTTAAAAATATTTTTTTATAAAAATATTTATTTTTAAATTTATTATTTTTATTTAAATACTTATTTTTTTCTTTAAAATTTGTAAAAATATTAATCCAATTTTGATCTACAGAATTAGGATTTATTAAAAAATTTTGATATAATTTTTCAATATATAGAATATTTTCGTATAAAATATTTTTTTTTAAGTAACTATCATTCATTATAATCTCTTATTTCAATAAAATAATATTTATTATATTTTAGTATTAGTAAAAAAATATATTTAAAACATAATTATAAATGTATTTTTACAAAATAATCATTTTTTTTAAAAAAAAATTTTAAAAAATAATTATTTATTTTAATTAAAAAATATTTTTAAAAAAATATATTTTTTATTAAAATTTTATAAAATTATAAAAAATATAATTTTAATTTAATAATAAAAAATTGATATTATTAAATAATAATAAATAAAAAAATAATTTAAAATTTTAAATATAATAATATAATAATTAATATTTTAAATAAAAATAATTAATATAGTAAAATGAATAATTTTTTTTTAGATTATTTATTTTAAATATCAGTAGTTTTTATGTATAAAATTTAAAATTTTATTATAATTAAATATTTTATTAAAATTTAATTTTAATTATTAATTTATTAAATAAAAATTAATATAATTTTGATGAAATTAACCATGTTAATGATATTCATTATTTTTAATAAATATTGAAAATATAATAAATTTTTTCATAAAATATATTCTATATTATTATCATGTAAAAAAATAAATTTTTCTCTCTTTATATATATAAAATTAATTATTTTAATATTAAAATGTGAAAATTATAAAATAATTTTACTAAAATTATTAGTAATATTTTATAAAATTATATTTTTAGATAGAATTTATATTTTAATTAATATAATTAATATTAATATCTTATTTTTTTATTATTTTTTTAATATATTTTATGTATATAATATTTTTTATTAAGTTAATAACTTAATAATTTTAATAATTATTGTTTATAACAATATATAAATATAAATTAAAATTATATTTTTTTAATATTTAAAAAAAAATAAATAGGTGAATTATTTAAACTAATTCATCATTTTTTTATTTTTTTTTAAATACTAAATAAATTTTTTATGTTTTATTTATCTTAAATTAATATTTTATTATAAATTTAATATTTATTTATAATAAAATATTAAATAAATTTTAATATAAAAATATTTTATATATTATAACCATTTTTTTCTTTTAAAATAAAAGTAAGGAGCTAATGCTGAAATTATCATTATGATGATGGCATAAAAATAACCATATTTCCATTTTAATTCAGGTAAAAAAGAAAAATTCATACCATAATTAGATGCTACTAAAGTAGGTGGTAAAAAAATAACAGATACTAATGAAAAAATTTTTATAATTCTATTTTGTTCTATATTTATAAAACCCATTGCAGCTTGAACTAAAAAATTAACTTTTTGAAATAATGATTCATTATGAGGTAGAAGTGATTCAATATCTCTTGATATTTCTCTAGCTTGTTCTATTTGAATTTTAGGTAATCTAGTTTTTCTCATTAAAAAATTTACTGCTCTTTGTGTATCCATTAAACATAATCTTACTTTCCAACCAATATCTTCCAATTCAGCTAAAGTAGAAAATGCATTATTAAATTGATCACTTTTATGTCCTTTCATAATAATACAACTTAAAGACTCTAAATCACTATATATATTTTCTATTTTATCAGCTAATTGTTCAATTTTAGTATCAAATATATCTAATAATAATTCATAAGGATTACCATATATCATGGCATTATGATTATACATACGTTTTCTATATAAACGAAAAGCAGATAATTCTTTTTCTCTTAAAGTATATAATCTATTATTTTTAATTGTAAATGCAACAGTAGTAATTCCAGCATATTCATCTTTATTTTTATAAAAAAAGAAAGAATGAATATGTAATCCTTCTTTATTTTCAAAAAATCTTGCAGAAGCTTCTATATCTTCTAATTCAGGTCTAGTAGCTAAATTTTGTCCTAATAAATAAAAAATTTTTTTTCTTTCATTATCTTCAGGTTTAATTAAATCAATCCAAATTGCATCTAAAAGATTATTATAATTATTATTTAATTTTATATAAATTAAATGTTTGTTATATATTTTATAAGCATTTAACATAAAATCTCCTAATTAGGATATTATTTTATAATTAATATTTAAAATAAATTTATATTTTTTAATTTTTTTTTGAATTTTATTTTATAAATATATTTATTATACATAAGATTGTATATAATCAGATATTATCCATTTTGTTACTTTATTATTAAATTTAATTTGTAATTTTATATTATTTTTAATAACTTCTATTTTTAGAATAATTCCTTTACCAAAAATTTTATGATAAACTATTTGTCCTATAAAATATTTTTTTTTATTTAAAATAATATTTGATTTAAATAAAATATTATTTTTTAAATAACTAATTTTTTTTATACAATTTTCTGGTAATTCACTAATAAATCTTGATGGTATTGAATTAATTTCTTTACCATATAAATAACGTTTTTTTGTATAAGTTAATGTTAATTTTTTTTTTGCTCTAGTAATTCCTACATATGCTAAACGTCTTTCTTCATTTATATTTTTATTAGTAAAAGAAATTTTATTAGGAAAAATACCCTCTTCCATACCTATAATAAAAACTTCAGAAAACTCTAGTCCTTTAGATGAATGAATAGTCATCATTTGGATATAATTGTTAATTTTTTGATTTGTTTTATTTGAATTAACATCATCAGTTAATAATAATGTTTGTGAAAGAAAATCTATTAATAAATTTTCTTTAATATTTGTATAAAATAATTCATTTTGATTTTTTAATGAATTTTTTGTAAAATCGTCAGCAGCATTAATTAATTCTTTTAAATTATTTGTTTTACTAAAATTTTTTTCATTAAAACAACTTTTATTATACATTTCCCATAATCCAGAATCTTTTATGGTTTCTTTTATAATAATTGATAATGGCTTATTTTTTATATTATTTTTTAAAAATTTAATTAAAACAATAAATTTTTTTAATGCATTAAATGACATAGTATTTAAATATTTTTTATTTTTTAATAAATAAATACTAGATTTCCATAATGTTAATGAATATTTTTTAGAAATAAATTTTATTATATTTAATGTTTTTTCTCCAATATTCCTTTTAGGAATATTTATAATTCTTTCAAAAGAATTATCATCATTATAATTAGATATTAATCTTAAATATGATAAAATATATTTTATTTCCTGACGTTCAAAAAAACGTATTCCTCCATAAATTTTATATGGAATAGCAAATTTTAACATAATTTCTTCTAAAATACGAGATTGAAAATTATTTCTATAAAGAATTGCACAATTATTTAATTCTAAATCTTTTTTTATAAAATTTTTGTATATATATTTTGCAATATATTTAGCTTCATCAAATTCATTAAATGCAGAATATATATAAATAAGTCTTCCATGATTTTCATGAGTCCATAATTTTTTTTTTAACCTAGTATTATTATAAGAAATTAATTTATTTGCAGCTTCTAAAATATTTGAGGTAGAACGATAATTTTGTTCTAACAAAATTATTTTAACTTTATCAAAATCTTTTAAAAAACGATGCATATTTTCAACTTGTGCACCTCTCCATCCATAAATTGATTGATCATCATCACCAACAAGAAAAATTTTAGTATCATAATATTTACTATATAATAAAGATATAAATTTATATTGTATATCATTTGTATCTTGAAATTCATCAATTAAAATATTTTTAAATCTTTGTTGATATATTTTTAATATATGAGAATTATATAAAAATAATTTATATAAACATAATATTAAATCATTAAAATCAATAACTTCTGTAATTTTACAATAATTTTGATATTCAATATATATTTTAGAAAAAATTTCATTATAAGAAGAATTATTTTCATCAAAATAATTATTATTTTTATTAAAAAAATTATTTTTAAAATTATTTATATATTTTAAAATATTATCTATAGAATAATTTTTGTTTTGTAAAGATAATTTTTTTAAAATTTTTTTAATAAAATTTTTTTGATCAAAAGTATCTATAATTTGAAAATTTTTAGTTAATCCTGCTTCTAAATAATAAATTCTTAATATATAATATGCAAAACTATGAAATGTTCCTATCCAAATATCATTTTTTTGATCATTATCTATTAAAAATTTAATCCTATTTTTTAATTCTAATGCTGCTTTATTTGTAAAAGTCATAGCTAAGATAGATTTAGGAGAACATTTTTCTTTATAAATTAACCATGCTATTCTACGAATTAATACAAGTGTTTTTCCACTACCTGCTCCAGCTAATATTAACAAATTTTTTCTTATTTCAGATACAACTTCTTTTTGTTTATTATTTAAATTTTTTAATAAATTAAAATTTTTCATTAATTGAAGTACCAGAATTAAAATAAAATTTATTATAGTAATATTTTACCATCATAAACATAATTAGCACTTCCTTGCATATATAAATTATGATTATTTCCTAGCCAAGTTATAACAATAACTCCTCCAGTAAGATGTACGTATACTTTTTTAGATAAAATATTTTTTTTTATACCTATTGCTACAGCTGCACAAGCTCCTGATCCACAAGACATAGTTTCTCCTACTCCACGTTCAAATACCCTTATTTTGATATTATCAATATTTAAATATTCCATAAAACCTACATTAATTTTTTGAGGAAATAATTTATGATTCTCAAAAAAAGAACCTATTAATGATACTGGAGTATTTAAAACATCTTTTACTTGAATAACACAATGTGGATTTCCTAACGAAACAATATTAAAATAAATATATTTATTTTGAAAAAATAATTTATATGTATTTTTAATACTATTAGTTATAAATGGAATTTCTTTTGGATTAAATAAAGGTATACCCATATTTACAGAAATTAAATTATTATTTAAAATTTTTAAATATATTAAACGATTTTTTGTACTTACACATATTTTTTTTTTTAAGGTTAATTTTTTTATTTTTAAATATAATGCAAGACAACGTGCTCCATTACCACATTGTTCTACTTCATTACCATTAGAATTAAAAATTCTATAATTAAAATCAATATTTTTATTTGATGATAATTCTAATAATAATAATTGATCAAATCCTATTCCTAAATATCTATTAGATAATTTTTGTATTATTTCTTTTTTTAAAAAGAAATTTTTTTTTATATTATTTATAATAATAAAATCATTTCCTAATGCATGCATTTTTGTAAATTTTATTTTCATATAATGTATTAAATTTTTAAAAAACTAAATAGTTAAAATAAATTATTAATTTAATTTTTCTTATTTATTATTGAGATTGTCTGATTATTTTTGCTTATTATAACTATATCAGCACATCTTTGTGTAAATAAACCAACTGTAATAACTCCAGGAATATTATTTATATACTTTTCTATTTTCATAGGTTCATGTAAATTTAATTTATATACATCTAATATTATATTTCCATGTTCTGTAATTGTATTTATTCGTCTTTTAGCAATTGCTCCTATATGTAATAATTTTCTAATAATAAATTTTTCTGCTAAAGGTATAATTTCTACTGGTACTGGATGTAATATACCTAAATTTTTTACATATTTTGATTCATCTATTATGCATATAAATATATCTGAAACACTAGATATAATTTTTTCATTAGTTAATGCAGCTCCTCCTCCTTTTATCATTTGCATTTTTTTATTAATTTCATCAGCACTATCAAAATATATTCCAATTTTTTTTATTTTATTAATTTGATAAATATTAAATTTATATTTTTTTAATTTTTTTGTAGAACTTTTAGAAGCAGATACTATTCCCTTAATATTCTTTTTTTTAGTAAATAAGATATCAATAAAATGAGATATTGTTGTTCCTGATCCAATTCCAATAATATTATTATTTTTAATATATTTTATTGCTGATTTTGCTGCAAGAATTTTTAATTTATTAAACATACATATTTATATCTTTATATAAGATATAATATATATTATATTAAGTATAATAATTTGTAAAAAAATTTATATTTTAATTATTTAAAAATTTTAAATTAAAATTTATTGTAAAAATAGTATTTAATTAAAATTAAATGATTTTATATAAATTTTATTTAATAAACTCTATTAAGAGATTTTTTATGAAAAAATTTAAAATATTTTTTTATATATTTTTTTTTATTATTGTAATAACAATACAACAAAAACATGTTAATGCTAAATTATTACCATTTAATTTAATAAAAAAATGGAATAATAATTCATTACCAAGTTTATCAAAAGTATTATCAAAAGTTACTCCTTCAGTTGTTAGTATTGATGTTCAAGGAAGTACTTTTGTATCACAATTTAGATTACCTCCTAAAATACAAGAATATTTAAATGAACATTTTTCATTATGTAAAGAAGGATCACCATATGAAAATACTCCTATTTGTGGAAATAATAATAATATTCTTGAACAAAAATTTCATGCAATTGGGTCTGGTGTGATTATAAATTCTAAAAAAGGCATAATTATTACTAATAATCATGTTATTAATCATGCTAACTATATTTCAGTAGAATTAAATAATGGTAAAACTTATGAAGCTAAAATTATAGGTCAAGATCCACAAATGGATATAGCTTTAATACAAATTAAAGATCAAACAAAAAAGTTAAAAAGTTTAAAAATAGCTAATTCTGATAATTTAAAAGTTGGTGATTATACTATAGCAATAGGAAATCCATACGGTTTAGGTGAAACTGTAACATCAGGGATTATATCTGGATTAGGACGTACAGGTCTTAATATTGAAAATTTTGAAAATTTTATTCAAACAGATGCTGCAATTAATCGTGGTAGTTCTGGTGGAGCATTAGTTAATTTAAATGGAGATTTAATTGGGATTAATACTGCTATTTTAACTCCTAATGAAGGTAATATCGGGATAGGTTTTGCTATACCTAGCAATACTGTTGTTAGTTTAGTTAATCAATTTATGAAATTTGGAAAAATAAAAAGAGGTTCTTTAGGAATTTATGGAGTTGAATTAGATCCTCAACTAGCTAAAGTTATGAATATTTCTAATGTATGGAAAGGTACTTTTGTGCGTGATATTGTACCATTTAAAGATAATCAGTTACAACCTGGTGATATTATTGTATCATTAAATGGTAGACAAGTTAATAGTTATGCTTTATTAAAAGCAAAAATAAGTACTTTTATGAGAGGTACTATTATTAGATTAGGAATTGTAAGAAAAGGTATTTTTAAAAATATAAAAATAAAATTAAATGATTATTGTAATAATGATTTTTTTGTAAATAATATGATGTATTATGGTATTGAAGGAAGTTATTTAATTAATACTGATTTAAAAAATAGAAATGTATATTTTAAAATAGGAAAAAATACTGCAGTTAAAGTTATAAAAATATTACCTAATTCTCCTGCAGCAATAATAGGTTTAAAAAAAGATGATATAATATTATCAATTAATAGAAAACGTACTGTTGATATAAAAAAAGTTAAAGAAATTTTAGATAAACATCCATCGTTAATTTTATTATATATTTTAAGAGGAAAAAATAAATTTTATTTACTTAATTAAAAAAAAATATAAATTTAATTGAAATATATATTAAAATATATCATAATATATAATATTAATGGCCCTTTAGCTCAGTGGTTAGAGCAAACGACTCATAATCGTTAGGTCGTTGGTTCAAATCCAACAAGGGCCATTTTTTTTATTAATATAATAATTTATTTAAACTTCTATCAATTTTAAATATATTAATTTTAATATAAATAAAATAATTAAAATTAATTTTCTATATTAAATTTAATTGAAAATTTATTTCAATTAAAAAATTAGGAGAAATATGTTAGAAATTTATTTAATAAAAAATAAATTAAAAAAAATAAAAAAAAGGAATATTTTTATTAGGGGGTTTCTTTAATTATTCAAAATATAAAAAAAAATTATTAATAATAAAAAATCAACTTAAAAATCCTAATATTTGGAATAATTTTGATTATTTATGTTCTTTAAATAAAAGAAAAACACATATTAAAAATTTAATATCAAGTTTAGATAATATTAATCAAGAAATTATTGATATTAATGAATTAATTAATTTAGCAATTAATACTAATGATCACAAAATATTAAAAGAATCAATAAAAATATTATTTAATATTCAAAATAAAATAAATAATTTAGAATTTAAAAAAATCTTTATTCAAAAAAATGATAAAAGAAATTGTTTTATGGATATCCAATCTGGATCAGGGGGGATAGAATCTCAAGATTGGGCAAAAATAATAATGAAAATGTATTTAAAATGGGCAGAAAAAAAAAATTTTCAAGTAAAAATAATAAGTGAATCTCCAGGAGAAGTTATAGGTATAAAATCATCTACATTACATATTATAGGTGATTATGCTTTTGGATGGTTACGTACAGAAAATGGTATTCATCGTTTAGTTAGAAAAAGTCCTTTTAGTTCATCTGGGAGAAGGCATACATCTTTTGCTTCAACTTTTATATATCCAGAAATTAAAGATAATATTAATATATCTATTAATTCAGAAGATTTACGTATTGATGTGTATCGATCTTCAGGAGCAGGTGGACAACATGTAAATCGTACAGAATCTGCTGTACGAATTACACATATTCCAACTGGAATAGTAACACAATGTCAAAATAATAGATCACAACATCAAAATAAAATTCAAGCTATGAAACAAATAAAATTTAAGTTATATCAATTACAAAATAATATAAAAAAAAAAATAAAAAAAAAAATAGAAAAAAAAAAATTTAATATTAGTTGGGGATACCAAATACGTTCTTATATACTAGATAATTCAAGAATTAAAGATATAAGAACAGGTATAGAAACTAATGATGTACAGTATATACTTAATGGTAATTTAGATAAATTTATTCAAGCTAGTTTAAAACTAGGTTTATAAATAAAAATAATAATAGGATTATTTTATTATGTCTGAAAATAAAAAAAAATTTAATAATAATATAAAAAATATTGATAATAATGAAATAAAATTTAGGCATAAAAAATTAACAGAATTAAGAAAAAATAATAATATAGTTTTTCCTAATAATTTTAAAATTAGTATTTCATTACATGAAATATATAAAAAATATAATCATAAAAATATTTTTTCAGAAAAAAAAATATTTAATATTGCAGGACGTATAGTAAATTTAAGAATTATGGGAAAAGCTTCTTTTATTAATATTCAAGATTATACAGGAAAGATACAAATTTATATATCTCAAAATAAAGTTTCACAAAAAATATATAAAAATTTTTTAAAAAAATATGATCTTGGAGATATAATAGGTATTATTGGTTATATTTTTAAAACTAAAACTAACATTTTATCTATTTTTTGTCAAAAAATTTATTTATTAACAAAAGCAATTAGACCATTACCTGATAAATATCATGGATTACAAGATAAAGAAATAAAATATAGAAAAAGATATTTAGATTTAATTGTTAATAAAAAAACACGTTATATTTTTAAAAAAAGATCACAAATTATATTAAATATTCGTAATTTTATGAATAAACAAGGTTTTATAGAAGTAGAAACTCCTATGATGCATAATATTCCAGGAGGAGCTTTAGCTAGACCATTTATAACATATCATAATACTTATAACAAAAATATTTATTTACGTATTGCTCCTGAACTTTATTTAAAACGCCTCATAATTGGAGGTTTGAATAAAATTTTTGAAATTAATAGAAATTTTAGAAATGAAGGAATTTCAACAAAACATAATCCTGAATTTACTATGATGGAATTATATATAACATATTCTAATTATAAAGATTTAATGATTTTTTTTGAAAAATTATTTAAAAAAATATATCAAATAATATTTAAAAATAATTTATTAAAATATAATAATTATATTTTTGATTTGAATAAAAAATTTAATAAATTAACAATGAAAGAATCTATTATATATTTTTATCCTAATTTTTCTTTAGAAAATTTAGAAGATAGTAAAAAATTAATAAAAATTGCTAATTTATTAAATGTTAAAATAAATCAAGATTGGAGTAAAGGTAAAATTATTTTTGAAATTTTTGAAGAAAAAATTATAAATAAAATTATAGAACCAACATTTATTACAGAATATCCTATTGAAATTTCTCCATTATCAAGAAATAATGATTTAAATCCTTCATTTACCGATAGATTTGAATTTTTTATTTGTGGTATGGAAATAGCTAATGGTTTTTCTGAACTTAATGATCCTGAAGAACAAAAAAAAAGATTTAAAGAACAACAAAATATTAAAAATATACATAATGATAAAAATACTTATGAAAATTTTTATGATCAAGATTATATAGAAGCATTAGAACATGGTTTACCTCCTACTGCAGGATTAGGTATCGGTATAGATAGATTAATAATGTTATTTACTGATACAAAATCAATTAGAGATGTAATTTTATTTCCAATGTTAAGACCTATTTAATGAATTTATTATTTTTTCAGCTTTTTTAACTAAAGATATAAAATTTTCTGTTGTTAAAGAAGCTTTTCCTACTAATAAACCATTAATAATTTTTTTTTTCAAAAAAATATCTAAATTAGAATAATTAACAGATCCACCATATAAAAAATAAATATTTTCTGCTATTTTAGCATCTAAAGATGCTATATATTTTTTAATATATAAAATAATTTTTTCTATTTCATTAATATTTGCGCTTTTTCCTGATCCAATAGCCCAAATAGGTTCATAAGCAATAATAGTTTTATTTAAAATATTAATATTACTATTTTCTAATATGTTATTAATTTGTTGAATACAAACTTTTTCTGTTTGATTTTGTTCTTTTTGTTTTTCTGTTTCTCCTAAACATATTATTGGAATTAATCCATTATTTTTAATTAAAATAAATTTTTTAGATATAAGATTATTATCTTCATTATGATATAATCTTCTTTCTGAATGTCCAATTATTACATATTTTACTCCAACATCTTTTAACATATTAATTGATATTTCTCCAGTAAAAGATCCTTCTGTATGTATATCAACATTTTGTGCAGTTAAAGATATAGATGTATTTTTTAAAAAATTATTAATATAACTTATATATAAGTAAGGAGGTGCTATAGATAGATCACAAAAAGATAATAAATTATCTATTTTTTTTTTAATTAAATTTATATTTTTATTTATAAAATAAAAGTTACCATTTAATTTCCAATTAGCAATAATTAAAAATTTTTTCATATTATTTTCTTTATAATTTATTTTACCAATATCTTTCAGATGTTATATTACCATTTTTTTTTTTTAAATTTTTAGATAAATTTCTATTTTTTTCTAAAAAATCTTGTGTTTGTTTAATCATTTCTGGATTACCACATAACACTACATGACTATTATTATTATTGATTTTTAATCCGACTTTTTCTTCTAATTTTCCATTTTTTATTAAATTGGGAATATAACCATATAAGATATTTTTATTTATATTAATATTTCTAGTTAAAATAATTTGAATTATTAATTTATTAAAGGATTTTTTTTGTATTTTTTTTAATAAATTTAAATAACTAAAATCTTCTATATATCTAATAGAATGTACTAAAATTATTTTTGAAAATTTTTTAAAACATATATTATCTTGTAATATTGAAAGATAAGGTCCAATCCCAGTTCCTGTTGATAACATCCATAAATTTTCACAAGATTTAATATTATCTAAAATTAAGATACCTGATGAATTTTTAGAAATAAAAATTTTATCATTAATTTGTAAATTATATAAATATGGACTTAATTTACCTTTTTTAACATTAGAAATATAAAATTCATAATTTTTACTTTGGGGGGGATTAATATAAGAATAAGCTCTTTTTATTTTTTTATTATTAATTTCTAATGCTAATTTTGTAAATTGACCTGCATAAAAATTATTAATTTTTGCATTTAAAATAATGCTAAATAAATTTTTTGTCCAATACTTTATTTTTTTTATTTTACCAATACTCCATTCTGTCATATCTTATCCTTTTATATAAAAAAATAATATTTTAGAAAAAATATAATTATTAATCTATAATATATTTTTTATAAAAAATTGACAAATAAAATTTAAATTAATGATTTAATTATATATTTTTATTGAATCTATTCAATTAATAAATATAATATATATATAAAATATATTTTAGTATAGTATACTATAAAATATTAAGGGGTGTAGTTTAATTGGTAGAATATTGGTCTCCAAAACCAATGGTTGGGGGTTCAAATCCCTCCACCCCTGTTTATATAAAACTTTTAATATAAAATAAAATTTAATAAATTTATATTAAAATAATAATAAAAATATATATTTTTATATATATAAGATATATTAAGTATTATTTATATAATTTTCAAAATTTTAATAACATATCAAAATAAAATAAAAATCATATTTTTTAAATTTTAAAAAATTTAAATAAATTAAATTGAATTATGCATATTATTTTATAACATTTAAAGAGGTTTTAATATGAATGGAGCACAATGTATAATTCAAGAATTAAAAAGACAAAAAGTTGAAACAGTATTTGGATATCCTGGTGGTGCTATTATGCCACTTTATGATGCATTATATAATGAAGATATAGAACATATTTTATGCAGACATGAACAAGGAGCTGCTATAGCTGCAATTGGATATGCTAGAACCACTGGTAAAGTGGGGGTTTGTATTGCAACATCTGGTCCTGGAGCTACTAATTTAATAACAGGCCTTGCCGATGCAATGGTTGATTCTGTACCTCTTATTGCAATTACAGGACAAGTACCCCTTTCATTAATTGGTACTGATGCTTTTCAAGAAATAGATATTATAGGAATGTCTTTATCATGTACTAAACATAGTTTTTCAATAACTTCATCATTAGAATTATCTAAAATAATAAAAAAATCTTTTTTTATAGCATTATCTGATAGACCTGGGCCTGTATTAATAGATATACCAAAAGATATACAATTATCTAAATTACCAAAAATAATAAAATTAAAAAATAAAAAAAAATTTTTTATTAAAAAAAAAGAATATTCAAAAAAAAAGATTAAAGAAGCTAATTTTTTATTAAAAAAATCTATTATGCCTATATTATATATAGGAGGAGGTGTAAATATAAGTAATGCAGTTTATACATTAAGAAAATTTGTAAAAATTTCTAAAATACCAACAGTTGTTACATTAAAAGGATTAGGGACGATAGAGAGTACAAATCCCTATTATTTAGGAATGTTAGGTATGCATGGAAGTAAAGCAGCTAATTATACTGTTCAAAAATGTGATTTATTAATAGCTATTGGAGCTAGATTTGATGATAGAGTAACAGGTAATATAAAAAAATTTGCACCGTATGCAAAAATTATACATATGGATATAGACCCTGCTGAAATTAATAAAATTTGTAAAGTAAATGTAGAATTATTAGGAAATTTAAATCTTTTAATACCATTATTGAAAAAACCTCAAAATATTTTAAAATGGCAAAATTATATAAAAAAAATAAAAAAAAGATATTCTTATAAATATAATTTTTTTATAAAAAATAATAAAATTTATGCTCCTCTCTTACTTAAAAAATTATCAGATATTAAAAATAAAAAAACTATTATTACAACTGATGTAGGACAACATCAAATGTGGACTGCACAACATATAACTTTTTCTAATCCTAAAAATTTTATCACTTCTAGTGGTTTAGGAACTATGGGTTTTGGATTACCTGCTGCTATTGGTGCACAAATTGCTAAACCTAATAATGATGTTATATGTATTTCAGGTGATGGTTCATTTATAATGAATATTCAAGAATTAAGTACAATTAAAAGAAAAAATTTACCTATAAAAATTATTTTGTTAGATAATAAAAGATTAGGTATGGTACGACAATGGCAAGAACTCTTTTTTAAAAAAAGATATAGTGAAACTACTCTATATGATAATCCAGATTTTATAAAATTAGCTAAATCTTTTGGAATTTCAGGACATAGTATTAGTTATAAAAATGAAATTAACAACAGTTTAAAAAAAATTTTTTCTATTAAAAAACCTTATATATTACATGTTTTAATTAATGAATATGATAATGTATGGCCATTAGTTCCTCCTGGATATAGTAATGATCATATGATGGAGAAAAATTAAATGAATAAATATCAATTATTTATTAAAACAAATATTAGTCCTGAAATTATTGAAAGAATAATAAGAATTATTCGTCATAGAAGATTTTTAATTAAGACTATAAATATTAATGTAAAAAATAAATTAGAAAAAATTAATTTTACATTAATAGTAAAAAGTTATAAATCTATAGATTTTTTAGTTAAACAAATTAAAAAATTAATAGATGTATTAGATATAGTAATAATCACATAAATTTTATGATAACATTATTATTACACAAAATAAGGAAATATAATAATGTCTATAAAAAAGGCAGATTTTATTTGGTTAAATGGTAATATTATAAAATGGGAAGATGCTAAAATTAGTGTTATGACTCATGCATTACATTATGGAACTTCTGTTTTTGAAGGTATTAGATGTTATCAATCATATAAAGGACCAGCTATTTTCCGTCATAAAGATCATATTAATCGTTTATATAATTCTGCTAAAATTTATAGGTTTCCATTAAAATTTAATATAAAAGAAATAATGACTGCTGTTCATAATATAATTAATATTAATAAACTTAATGAAGCTTATATTAGAATTTTAGTATTTATAGGAGATGTTGGTTTAGGTATTAATCCCCCTCAAGAATATTATACAGATATGATGATTAGTGCATTTCCTTGGACAGATTATCTTGGTAATAATGCAAAAAAAAATGGGATTAATACTATGATATCTTCTTGGAATAGGATTAAACCTAATACTATACCTAGTTTAGCAAAAGCAGGAGGAAACTATTTATCTTCTTTATTAATTGGAAGTGAAGCTCGAAGAAATGGATATGATGAAGGGATTGCTTTAGATAGTTCAGGATTTGTTTCAGAAGGAGCTGGAGAAAATATTTTTAAAATAAAAAATAATATTTTATTTACTCCTCCACTTAATTCTTCAATTTTACCAGGAATTACTAGAGATTCAGTTTTAAAAATAGCTAAAAATCTTAATTTTAAAATAAAAGAATGTTTAATATTAAGAGAATCTTTATATTTAGCTGATGAAATATTTTTAACAGGAACAGCAACTGAAATTATTCCTGTATGTAGTGTAGATAATATATTAATTAATAATGGTAAAAGAGGAAAAATAACAAAAAATATACAAAAAGAATTTTTACATTTATTAACAGGGAAAATAAAAGATAAATGGAATTGGTTAGATCATATTAAAAAATAACTATTTTTACTAATTACAAAAAAGAAAGAATATGCCTAATTATCGTTCGTTTACTACAACAAAAGGCCGTAATATGGCTGGAGCAAGAGCTCTTTGGAGAGCAACAGGGATGAAAGATGAAGATTTTAATAAGCCTATTATTGCTATAGTTAATTCTTTTTCACAATTTGTTCCGGGACATGTACATTTACAAATATTAAGTAAGATTATTGCTAATGAAATCAAAAATAATGGAGGAGTACCAAAAGAATTTAATACTATAGCTATAGATGATGGAATAGCTATGGGCCATAATGGGATGTTGTATTCTTTACCTTCTAGAGAACTTATTGCAGATTCTATAGAATATGTTATAAATGCACATTGTGTAGATTCTATGATTTGTATATCTAATTGTGATAAAATTACTCCAGGAATGTTAATGGCTAGTTTACGATTAAATATACCTACTGTATTTATATCTGGTGGCCCAATGGAAGCTGGAAGAATTAATATAAAAGGAACTACAAAAATAAAAAGAATTGATTTAGTAGATGCTATGATTCAATCAGGTAAATTAGAACAATCAAATAAATATATAAAAGAAATAGAATTAAATGCATGTCCAACTTGTGGTTCTTGTTCTGGAATGTTTACAGCTAATTCAATGAATTGTATAGTAGAAGCTTTAGGTTTAGCATTACCAGGTAATGGATCTTTATTATCCACTCATATAAATCGTAAAAAATTATGTATAGAATCTGCACATAAAATAGTAGAAATTACAAAAAAATATTATATAAATAACGAAACTAATGTTTTACCCCAAAATATTATTAATCAAAAATCATTTGAAAATGCAACTATGTTAGATATTGCTATGGGTGGTTCAACAAATACAATTTTACATATGTTAGCTTTATCGCAAGAAAATAAAGTAGCATTTGATTTAAAAAAAATTGATCAATTATCAAAAAATACACCATGGTTATGTATGGTTTCTCCCAGTACAAATAAATTTTATATGGAAGATTTTCATAGAGCAGGAGGAGTAATTAGTCTTCTAAGTGAATTAAATAAAATAGGATTAATAAATAAAGATGCTAAAAATATATTAGGATTAACAATAGAAGAAACTATTCATAAATATGATATAACTACTACAAATAGTAATAAAATAAAAAAATTTTATCAATCAGCTCCTGGTAATATAAAAACAAGACATCCTTTTAAACAAAATAAAATATGGGATTTAGATATAGATAGAAAAAAAGGTTGTATACGTTCCTATAAATATGCATATAGTAAAGATGGAGGATTAGCTATTTTATATGGAAATCTTGCTGAAGATGGATGTGTAGTTAAAACTGCTAGTGTAAATAAAAAATTAATGGTTTTTATAGGTAAAATAAAAGTATTTGATAGTCAAGAGTCAGCAGTATATGCAATTCTGAATAAAAATATTTCTCCAGGAGATGTAATTGTTATAAGATATGAAGGTCCTAAAGGTGGACCTGGAATGCAAGAAATGTTATATCCTACATCTTATTTAAAATCAATGAAATTAGATAAAAGTTGTGCTTTAATTACAGATGGAAGATTTTCTGGAGGTACTTCAGGGTTATCTATAGGTCATATATCCCCTGAAGCTGCAAGTAAGGGTACTATAGCATTAGTAAAAAATGGTGATATTGTTAAAATTGATATTCCAAATAGATCTATTAAATTAGATATTTCATCTTTTACATTAAATAAAAGAAGAGAGGAGGAAGAAAAAAGAGGTAATTTAGCATATACTCCTTTACTAAAAAGAAAAAGAAAAATTTCTTTAGCACTTAAAGCTTATGCTTTTTTAGCAACTAGTGCAGATAAAGGTGCAGTACGAGATAAAAATAAATTAAATTATAAATAAATTTAATTTTTTAAATTTAAGAGTATATATAAATTTCTATTTTTAAGAAAAAATTGTTTAAATATAAATTTTTTAATAAAAATATTTTTATTAAAATTAATTATATATTAATAAAATAAAAATTTTTTGATTAAAAATAATTTTTTTAAACAAAATAATAAAATAGTATTAATTAAAAAAATCAACTAAATAATAGTTTTATTAATAAAATATAGGATTATTTAATGAATAATTATTTTAATAATTTAAATTTTCGTAAAAAATTAAAAAATTTACAAAAATGTAGATTAATGCAATTTGAAGAATTTACAAACAGTATAAATTATTTAAAAAATAAAAATATTGTTATTATAGGTTGTGGATCTCAAGGATTAAATCAAGGATTAAATATGAGAGATTCTGGATTAAATATTTCATATGCATTAAAAAAAGAATCTATAAAAAATAAAAATTTATCTTGGCAAAGAGCATATAAAAATAATTTTAATATTGGTTCTTATAAAGATTTAATACCAAATGCAGATTTAATAATTAATCTAACTCCAGATAATCATCATCATAATATTTTAAAAAAAATAAAACCTTTAATAAAAAAAGGAGCAACATTAGGATATTCCCATGGTTTTAATATTATTGAAGAAGGAGAAAAAATTCCTAAAAATATTACTGTTATTATGGTAGCACCTAAATGTCCTGGAACTGAAGTAAGAGAAGAATTTAAACGAGGTTTTGGTGTACCAGCCCTAATTGCTGTTCATCAAAATGGTATACATAATAATGGATTTAATATTGCTAAATCATGGGCTTTTTCTATTGGAAGTCATAAAGCTGGGATATTAGAATCATCTTTTTCTGCTGAAGTAAAATCAGATTTAATGGGTGAACAAACAGTATTATGTGGAATATTACAAACAACATCTATTTTATTATTCGATAAATTATTAACATTAAATATTAATCCATCATATGCTTCACAATTAATCCAATTTGGATGGGAAACTATTACAGAAGCCTTAAAACAAGGAGGTATTAGTTTAATGATGGATAGATTAAATAATTTGAATAAAATACGTGCTTATGAATTATCATTAATTTTAAAAAAAAAATTAAAACCCTTATTTAAAATACATATAGATAATATAATTTCAGGAAAATTTTCAAAAAAATTGATAGAAGATTGGAATAATAATAATATTAATTTAATTAAATGGAGAAAAATATATAAAAATAATAATTTTGAAAAAACTAAAAATATTCAAGATAATAATATAAAAGAACAAGATTATTTTGATAAGGGGATTTTTATGATTGCTATAATTAAGAGTAGTATTGAATTATCATTTGAATTAATGATAGAATCAGGTATAGCATCAGCATCAGCATATTATGAATCACTACATGAATTACCTTTAATTGCTAATACTATTGCAAGAAAAAAATTATATGAAATGAATAAAGTTATATCAGATACAGCAGAATATGGTAATTATTTATTTTCTAATAATGCTATCCCGTTATTAAAAAATTTTATAAATAATCTTACATCAGAAGATCTAGGTATTGTTCAAATAAAAAATAAATTAATAAATAATAAATATTTACGTGATTTAAATTATAATATTAGAAATCATCCTATAGAAAAAGTAGGATATATATTAAGAAATTATATGATTCATATGAAATCTTTAATTAATATTAGAAAATAAAACTAAAAATTTGCTCTCTTTTTATATTTTATAAAGAGAGTAATATGTTTTATATTTAAAAATATTTATTAATATTTCTCTTAAAATTAATTTTTAAAATTTTATTTAAGTTAAAAATTATATCTTTTAAACTTCAAAAAAACTTCTTATCTAATTTTAAATTGTATTTTCTTATATAAAATTCTAATATAAAATATTTATATACTAAAATAGTATAAATATATAGATTATGGAGAATAAATTGAATAATAAAGCCATAGTATTAATGGAAGATGGTACTAAACTTTTTGGAAAATCTATAGGAGTTGAAGGAATAATTATAGGAGAAATAGTATTTAATACTGCTATTACTGGATATCAAGAAATAATTACCGATCCTTCTTATTATAAGCAAATTGTTACTTTAACATATCCACACATTGGTAATGTAGGTACTAATTTAGAAGATAATGAATCATCAAAAATTTATTTAAAAGGACTTATTATTAATAATTTATCTAAAATATCAAGTAACTATCGTAGTACTGAAAATTTAGATATATTTCTTAAAAAACATAACATTATTGCTATTGAAGGAATAGATACTCGATATTTAACAAGATTAATACGTAATAAAAAAATTAATAAAATAAGTTTAATAGTTACTAAAGAATCTTTTAATTATAAAAATATTATTAAAAAAATTAATAAATATAAAGGATTACAAGGAGTTAATTTAATAAAAAATATTACAACAAAAAAAAATTATTCTTGGATTAAAGGAAATAAAAATACTAAAATAATTAAAAATTGTGTATTTTCCATACATATTGTAGTAATAGATTTCGGTGTTAAAACAAGTATTTTAAAAATGTTTATTGATAGAAAATGTAAAATTACTGTTGTCCCAGCTTTTACTAGTTATGAAAATTTAATTTTATTAAATCCAGATGGTATTTTTTTATCTAATGGACCAGGAGATCCTACTCCATGTTTATCTATTATTAATACTATAAAAAAAATTTTAAAAACAAATATTCCAATATTTGGAGTTTGTTTCGGGCATCAAATATTAGCTATTGCAAGTGGAGCAAAAATAAAAAAAATGGATATAGGTCATCATGGAAGTAATCATCCTGTTAAGGATTTAAAACATAATAAAGTATTAATTACTACTCAAAATCATGGATTTACTATTGATCAAAATAATTTTCCTAAAAATTTAGAAATTACACATAAATCTTTATTTGATAATACTATACAAGGAATTCATTATATTAATAAACCTGCTTTTGGATTTCAAGGACACCCTGAAGCTAGTCCTGGACCACATGATGCATCTATTTTATTTGATTATTTTATAAAATTAATTCAAATATATTGTAAAAAAAAATATAAGAGATTATAAAATGCCAAAACGTACTGATATAAAAAACATTATGATTTTAGGTTCCGGTCCTATTGTTATTGGTCAAGCTTGTGAATTTGATTATTCTGGTACTCAAGCATGTAAAGCGTTAAAAGAAGAAGGATATAATTTAATCTTAGTTAATTCTAATCCAGCTACTATTATGACTGATCCTGATATTTCTGATATTACTTATATAGAACCTATGAATTGGAAAATTATAGCTAAAATTATAAAAAAAGAAAGACCTGATGCTATTTTACCAACAATGGGTGGACAAACAGCTTTAAATTGTGTTTTAGATTTACATAAAAATAATATTTTAAATAAATTTAATGTAGAAACTATTGGAGTTTCAATTGAAACTATAAATAAAGCAGAAAATCGTTATTATTTTGCAAATATTATAAAAGAATTAGGATTTAATGTTCCTTATTCTTTAATTGTCCATAATCTTAATGAAGCAATAAATAATATAAAAAAAATTGGTTTTCCATGTATTATTAGACCATCATTCACCATGGGGGGAAGTGGGGGAGGAATAGCAAATAATATAGAAGAATTTAAAAAAATTTGTAAAAATGGTTTTAGTTTATCTCATAATCATGAATTAATTATTGATGAATCATTAATAGGATGGAAAGAATATGAAATGGAAATTATAAGAGATAAAAATGGTAATTCTATTATTGTATGTTCAATTGAAAATATAGATCCTATGGGTATTCATACAGGAGATTCAATTACAGTAGCTCCTGCACAAACTTTATCTGATAAAGAATATCAAATAATGAGAAATGCTTCTATATTAATTATGAAATCTATGAATATTACATCAGGAGGTGCTAATGTACAATTTGCTGTAAATCCCAAAACAGGAAAATTAATAGTAATTGAAATGAATCCTCGTGTATCACGTTCATCAGCTTTAGCGTCTAAAGCTACAGGTTTTCCAATTGCAAAAATATCAGCAAAACTTTCTATTGGTTATACATTAGATGAATTAATAAATGATATAACAAGTAATCATATTACTGCTGCTTTTGAACCATCTATTGATTATATAGTAACTAAAATACCTAGATTTAATTTTGAAAAATTTCATAATGTTAATGATAGATTAACAACTCAAATGAAATCAGTAGGTGAAGTTATGTCTATAGGACGATCTTTTCAAGAATCAATTCAAAAAGCATTATGTAGTTTAGAAATTGGTATAAATGGTTTTGATTCTAAAATTAATTTAATTAAAAATAAAGAAAATTATAATTTAATTATAAAAGAATTAAAAAAACCAGGTCCTGATAGAATCAGATTTATTGCAGATGCTATACGTATAGGTATAAATATTAAAGATATATATCATTATTCTAAAATAGATAAATGGTTTTTATTCCAAATAGAAGATTTAATTAATATTGAGAATAAGTTAAAAAAAATAGGTATAAAATATTTATATGATAAACAATCTTTTTTTAATTTAAAAAAAAAAGGTTTTTCTGATGCTAGATTAGCTAATTTATTAAATTATTCTGAAGAAAAAATAAGAAAATTAAGATATAAATTAAATATACATCCAGTATATAAAAGAGTAGATACATGTTCTGCTGAATTTAAAACTAATACTGCTTATATATATTCAACATATGAAACAGAATGTGAAGCTAATCCGAATAATAATAAAAAAAAAATTATTATTTTAGGTAGTGGGCCTAATAGAATAGGACAGGGTATTGAATTTGATTATTGTTGTGTACATGCATCTATGATATTACGTAAAAATAATTTTGAAACAATTATGATTAATTGTAATCCAGAAACTGTATCTACTGATTATGATATTTCAGATCGTTTATATTTTGAACCTATTACTTTAGAAAATATATTAGAAATTATTAGAATAGAAAAACCTCAAGGAGTAATTATACAATATGGAGGACAAACACCATTAAATTTAGCTAAAAAATTAGAAAAAGAGAATATTAATGTTTTAGGTACAAGTCCTTCATCTATAGATCTTGCTGAAAATAGAAAAAAATTTCAATATATTATTAATTCTTTAAAATTAAAACAATCTCCTAATTATATAGTAAAAAATTTAAATGAAGCTTTAAATAAAGCAAATATAATGGGTTTTCCTCTTATAGTTAGACCTTCTTATGTTTTAGGAGGTAGATCTATGGAAATAGTATATAATGAAAATGATTTAAAAAATTATTATTTATTAAATATAAAAGATAATATTCATGTTTTATTAGAAAAATTTTTAAAAAATGCAATAGAAATTGATGTTGATGCTATCTGTGATAAAAAAAATATTTTTATAGGTGGAATTATGGAGCATATTGAATATGTAGGAATCCATTCTGGAGATTCTGCTTGTTCTTTTCCAACACGTACTTTAAGTAAAAGTATTTTAAAAAAAATTAAAATTCAAACAAAAAAATTAGCTATTAAAATTAATGTATGTGGATTAATAAATATTCAATTTGCTATAAAAAATGATGAAATTTATATAATAGAAGTTAATCCTAGAGCATCTAGAACAATCCCTTTTATTTCTAAAGCAATAAATATTCCATTAGCACAAATGGGTGCATTAGTTATGATTGGTAAAACTTTACCAGATTTAAATCTTAATAAAGAAATTATTCCACCATATTTTGCTGTAAAGGAAGTAATATTACCTTTTGATAAATTTGATAATATAGATCCTATTTTAGGTCCAGAAATGAAATCTACGGGAGAAGTTATGGGTATAGGGTTTTCTTTTGCAGAAGCATTTTATAAAGCAATATTAGGAACAAAATTTTGTATAAAAAAAAATAGTACTATATTAGTATCTGTACAAAATAAAGATAAAAAATTAATTTTTCCAATAGTTAAAAAATTAATAAATTATGGTTTTAAAATTGAAGCTACATATGGAACTGCTAAATTTTTAAAAAAATTAAATTTATTAGTTAAAACAGTTAGAAAATCTACAGAAAAAAAACCTAATATAGTTAATTTTATTAAAAATAAAAGATATACTTATATAATTAATATTGTAGAAAAAAAAGAATCTATTATTAATTCTAAATTAATTAGAATTTTAGCATTACAAAATAATATTTATTATAATACTACTATTAATGGTGCTAAAGCTAGTTTAATTGCTATAGGAAAAAATTTTCAACAAAGAGTATTTTCTTTACAAGAATTACATAAAATTTTATTAAAAAAAAATTTTAATATTTAAAATAATAATATTTTTTATAAAAAAATGTCTAATTATATAGAAAAAATGAATGTAGAAGAAAAAAAATATAGTTTATTAAAAATTTTTTATTTGAATAATTTACAAATTATAAATATAAAAGGTGTTGATAGTAAAATTTTTTTACAAAATCAGCTAACAATTGATATTAATAGATTAGATAATAATAAAAATTTTTTAAATGCTATTCATTGTAATTCTCAGGGTAAAATATTAACAAATATGCATATATTAAAAAATGATAATAATCATTATAAATATATTATTCAAAAAAATATAGTAAAAAAATATTTAGAAGATATTAAAAAATATACTTTAATTTATGACATAGAAATTTATTTAGATCCACAAGAAAAAATTTTTTTATTATCTGATATAGAATTAAAAAAAAAAATTTTTAAAATTTTTAAAAAAAATAATGTTTTTTATCAACAAAAAACATTATTTTTTTTTAAAAAAAATATTTTTTTAAAATTTTGTTATTCTAATAATTATTATTTTTTAATTTTATCAAAAAAAAATAATAAATTATTAATGAAAGATTTTTCTATAAAAAAAATAATTTTTGTTAAAAACAATAATTTTTGGAATAAATTTTATATGAAAATAGGTTATCCTATTATTGATAATAATAAAAATTGTAATTTATTTTTCCCACAACAAAGTAATATGGAAAAATTTAATTCAATTGATTTTAATAAAGGTTGTTATTTAGGGCAAGAAATAATTAGTAGTTTAAAATTTAAAAATAAGAAAAATAAACAATTATTTTTATTAGAAGGTAAAACAAAATTTTGCCCATTATTTGATGATTTATTAGAAATTAAAGAAAATAAAACTCAAAAATGGCAAATAATAAGAGGTAGTATTATTTTAAAATCATTAATGATTAAATCCAATTTAATTTGGATACAAGTTATATTGCAAAATAATATTTTTAAAAATTCTTTAATTAGATTAAAGAAAGATAAAAAAAGTATTTTTTCTATTATTAAGATTTTTAAATAATTAAAAAATATTTTTTTAAAAATATAAATTTAAATATTATTCTTTTAATAATAAAGGGTTTATATCAAAATGAAAAAGATGACTATTATTTTTATAATGATTATAATGAATATGTATAATATTGCTAATGCTGAATCTAATTTTAAAGATTATTGGTATTTCGGTTCTAAATTTGGATTATCACAATATGATAATATTAAATTATTAGGAAAAGATATTGATGATAAAGAATATACTGTATTTAATAAAATAGGAAATGGATTATTTTTTGGTTATCAATCAAATAATTTTTTAGGTTTTGAAATGGGTTTTGATTGGTTAGGAGCTATTAAAAAAAATATAGAAGATAAGAATACTACAAATTTTTTTGAATCTAAAGGTATTCAATTAACATCTAATATTAGATATCCTATATTTAAAAATATATATTTATATAGTCGTTTAGGTGGTTTATTTACTCAATCAATTAATCAACAATATGATAAAAATAATTATAATAAAAATATAAATAATAAATATTATAATATATCTCCATTAATGGTTTTAGGAGGAGAATATATTATAAATAATAATTTTTCATCTAGAGTAGAATATCAATTTGCAGGTAATATAGGAAATAAAGATAATGATAATTTAGGTCAAGAAACTAATAATTCTATGTTTACTCTTAGTTTAATATATAAATTTACTGATAAATATCATGTACCATCAATAAGATCTTTAATTAAAAAAGCAAAAAATAATTATTATAATAATTATGGTAATAGTGATATTTTATCTAAAACAAAAGTTTATTTTGATTCTAATGAAATTATTTTAGGAACACAAAATAAAAAAAAATTAAGTAAAATATTAGATATTAATATTAAAAATAAAAACTTATCTAAAGATAATGATAATAAAATTGTAATTTTAGGTCATTCTGACTATTTAGAAAAAGATAATGATAATATATTATCTCAAAAAAGAGCTCAACAAGTTGTCGAATATTTAAAATCTAAAGATAAAAATTTATTGAAAAAAATAATTTTTATAAAAGGATTAGGAAGTAATTTATTAATTAATAAAACTTGTCAAAAAATAAAAAATTATGAATTTTTAAAAAAATGTTTAGTAAGAGATCGTTATGTAGAAATAAAAATTTTAAAAGTTTTAAAAAAAAATATAAAAAAACATAATTTTTATAAAAATCATTTTTTAATGGATCATAATAATTATGATAATGATAATTATTTTAATCATGGATTACATAATTATAAAAATAAGTTTTTTATATATAAAAAATATAATTTATTTTTAGAAAATAAATTAGTTAAAATATATCGATTACAAAAAAATTTATATTTAATAAATATTTTTTTATTTAAATTATTTTAAATAAAAAATGCAGAAAATATTTTATTTTCTGCATTTTTTATTTATGAAAGGAGAATATAAAGATATTTTAGATAATAAAATAAAAATGCCCGAAGGCGGAATTGAACCACCGACACGGGGATTTTCAGTCCACTGCTCTACCGACTGAGCTATTCGGGCATAAATCAAAATATATTTACATTATGACAATATTTATTAGTAAACGTCAATATTTTTTATTAAAAAATAAATAAAATTTCAATATAAATTAAAATTTATTATTATTAATAATAAATTAAATATAAATTAAATTTTAAAATATAGTTTTATTAAAATAATTTTTTTTAGATAAGACTTGAAACAGAGACTATATGTCCTTATCTTTCAGTGCACATTATTCAAAATAAATTAATATTAATTAACAATAGTTAAACTTCTTAAAAGGAGAATTATTAATGAATATTCGCCCATTACATGATCGTGTTATTGTAAAAAGAAAAGAAGTTGAATCTAAATCTTCAGGTGGAATAGTTTTAACAGGTTCTGCTGCAGGAAAATCTACAAGAGGAGAAGTATTAGCAGTTGGTAAAGGACGTATATTAGATAATGGAACAGTAAAACCATTAGATGTAAAAAAAGGTGATACAATTATATTTAATGATGGTTATAGTGTAAAAACAGAAAAAATTGATGATGAAGAAGTTCTTATAATGTCTGAAAGTGATATTTTGGCTATTATTAAATAATAAAATTTGTCATTAGATAAATAAAATTATAGAAAATTTAATTATTTTAATATAAATAAATTTAAGGAATATTTAAAATGGCAGCTAAAGACGTAAAATTTGGTAATGATGCTCGTGTAAAAATGTTACGAGGTGTAAACGTACTTGCAGATGCAGTCAAAATTACTCTTGGACCAAAAGGTAGAAATGTAGTACTAGATAAATCATTTGGTGCTCCAGCTATAACTAAAGATGGGGTAACAGTAGCTAGAGAGATAGAATTAGAAGATAAATTTGAAAATATGGGAGCACAAATGGTAAAAGAAGTTGCTTCCAAAGCTAATGATGTGGCAGGTGATGGTACAACTACAGCTAGTGTATTAGCTCAATCTATTGTTAGTGAAGGTTTAAAAGCAGTTGCTGCTGGTATGAATCCTATGGATTTAAAAAGAGGAATAGATAAAGCTGTTATTGCAGCTGTAGAAGAATTAAAAGTTATTTCTGTTCCATGTTCTGATTCAAAATCTATAGCTCAAGTAGGAACTATTTCTGCAAATGCAGATGAAACTGTAGGTAATTTAATAGCGCAAGCTATGGAAAGAGTAGGAAAAGAAGGAGTTATTACAGTTGAAGAAGGTACTGGATTACAAGATGAATTAGATGTTGTTGAAGGAATGCAATTTGATAGAGGATATTTATCACCATATTTTATAAACAAATCAGAATCTGGTACTGTAGAACTTGATAATCCATATATTCTATTAGTAGATAAAAAACTTTCAAATATTAGAGAAATTTTACCTATTTTAGAAATGGTTGCTAAATCAAGTAAATCATTATTAATTATAGCTGAAGATGTTGATGGAGAAGCTTTAGCTACATTAGTAGTTAATACTATGCGCGGAGTAGTAAAAGTTGCCGCAGTTAAAGCTCCTGGTTTTGGAGATCGTCGTAAAGCTATGTTACAAGATATTGCTATCCTTACAGGTGGTAATGTTATTTCAGAAGAAATAGGTTTAGAATTAGAAAAAGCTACATTAGAAGATTTAGGTCAAGCAAAAAGAATAGTTATAAATAAAGACACAACAACCATAATAGATGGTGTTGGTAAACAAAAAGATATTTCAGGTCGTGTTAATCAAATCAGACAACAAATAGATGAAGCAACTTCTGATTATGATCGTGAAAAACTTCAAGAAAGAGTAGCAAAATTAGCAGGTGGAGTAGCTGTATTAAAAGTTGGGGCTGCAACTGAAGTAGAAATGAAAGAAAAAAAAGCTAGAGTAGAAGATGCTTTACATGCTACTAGAGCTGCAGTAGAAGAAGGTGTTGTGGCAGGAGGTGGAGTTGCATTAGTACGTGTAGCTGCTAAATTAATGAATTTAACTGGTCAAAATGAAGATCAGAATATGGGTATAAAAGTAGCTTTAAGAGCAATGGAAGCTCCTTTACGTCAGATAGTTTCTAATGCTGGAGAAGAACCATCAGTAATTGCAAATAATGTTAAAGATGGACATGGTAATTATGGATATAATGCTGCAAACGAAGAATATGGAGATATGATTAAATTTGGTATTTTAGATCCAACTAAAGTAACAAGATCAGCATTACAATATTCTGCTTCTGTAGCAGGTCTTATGATTACAACAGAATGTATGGTTACAGATTTACCAAAAGATGAAAAATCAGAAATATCTAATACCCCACCAGGTGGTATGGGTGGAGGTATGGGTGGTATGATGTAATTTTTATTACAAACTTTAAATTTATTTAAATAAATTTAAAATATAATTTTTTACTATTTTATTAATATATTAATATAAGCTGTGCATTTATTTTAAGCACAGCTTTTTATTTTTTAAATTTTATATTTTATTAAAAAATAAATTTTTTATTTTTACCTCCATAAATATCTTTAGTTAGTTTAGGTACTAAAAATCCTGATAAAGATAATAATATTTTTTTCATAATTATTTTAGCTTTATTTTCAGATACATAAAAATGTTTGCTTCCTTCTATTTTATCTAAAAGATGTAAATAATAAGGTATTATTCCAATATCAAATAAATTATTACTTAGTTTAATTAAAATTTTATGATTATCATTTATATTTTTTAATAAAACACTTTGATTTAAAACAGTTATCCCCATTGTTTTTAGAAAATGAATTTTTTCAGATAACTCATCACTAATTTCATTAGGATGATTAATATGTGTCACTATTACAATATGAAATTTACATTTACTAAATATTTTTAATAAATTTTTAGAAATTCTTTGAGGAAGAATACATACTATTCTAGTATGTATTCTTAATATTTTAATATGAGATATTTTATTAATATCATTAATAAAAAAATTTATTTTATTATCATTTAAAACTAAAGGATCTCCTCCAGAAAAAATGATTTCATTAATTTCAAAATTTTTTTTTATATAATTAATTATTTTATTCCAATTACATATTGTGATTGAATTTACTTGTTTAGTATTTTTTCGGAAACAATATCTACAATGTACTGCACATATTCCTGTTAATAATATTAATATTCTATTTTTATATTTATGAATCATACCAGGAATAATAAATTTTTCATTTAATGGATTTTTATTATATTTTTTATATTGAATTAATTCTTTTCTATTAAAAATAAACTGTAGTAAAATAGGATCTTTAGAATTTTTTTTTTCTATCTTTTTTATAAAAATTACAGGTATTTTTACCTTAAAAAATATATTTTTTTTTTTATATAAAAATTGATGATGATCTTTTTTTTTTATTTCTGTAATCTTAATAAGATCAATATTATTATTGATATTATTTGATAATTGTTTTAACCATAATTCTTTCATAAAATAATTTTATTTTTATAAATATGTATTATTATAAATTAATATTTTTTTTTAAAAAAGATTAAAATGATTAACTATTATAGTAATAATTTTAAAATTGGAATGAAATTTATTTTTTTAAACCAACCATATATTATAGAATCTAGTGAATTTGTTAAACCTGGAAAAGGACAAGCATTTGTTAGAATAAAAATGAGAAATTTAATCACGGAAAAATTAATTGATAAAACATTTAAATCTACTGATAATCTAAATACAGCAGATATTTTTGAAAAAAAATTAAAATATTTATACAATGAAAAAAATTATTTTTATTATTTTATGGATAAAAATAATTTTGAACAAATTATAATTCATAGTAAAATTATAAAAAATAAAAAAAAATGGTTAATTTCTCAATATGATTATATTATAACATTTTGGAATAAATCACCAATATTTTTAATATTACCTAATTTTTTAAATTTAAAAGTAATAAGTACAAATATGATTTTAAAAGGAGATACAGTAAATAATAATAAACAAGCTATAATTAGTAACGGAGAAATAATAAAAGTTCCATCTTTTATTAAAATTGGAGATATAATTAAAATTGATACAAGAAAAAAAAAATATATTTCTCGTTTTAAATAATCAAATATACAATTTAAAAATTAATATGAAAAATTTAAATTACTTAACTAGTGCAAAAATAAATGATTTAATTAAACGTACTATTATAATAAAAAAAATAAGAAAATTTTTTGATAATAAAAATTTTATTGAAGTAGAAACTCCAATATTAACTCAATTTGAAAATACAAATATTTATTTACAACAATTTAATACAAATTTTATTAATAATAAAAATAAAAAAAAATTATTTTTAATTACTAGTCCTGAATTTCATATGAAAAGGATACTTGCATCTAAAATAAATTCTTCAATTTATCAAATATGTCATAGTTTTCGTAATGGTGAATTAGGTCAATATCATAATCCTGAATTTACTATGCTAGAATGGTATCATAAAAATTATCATTTAAAACAATTAATGGCAGAAATAGATAATTTTTTTGTAAAATTTGGATTTAAGAAACTTAAAAGATATTCATATAAAAAAATTTTTTTAAAATATTTTAAAATAAATCCTTTTCATATAAGTAAAAAAAAACTTTTATTTTTAATAGAAAAAATAGGTTTTGTAAAAAATAAAAATAATACTTTAATTACAGATAATTACTTACAAATATTATTTGATTTATATATTGTACCTAAATTAGGATTAAAATCTCCTGTATTAATATATAATTTTCCTGCCTCTCAAAAAACTACAGAAACTATAAATATAAAAAATAAAAATATAGCAAATAGATTTGAAATATTTTTTAAAGGTGTTGAATTAGGCAATGGATTTCATGAATTAACAAATTATAAAGAACAAAAAAAAAGATTTAATGAAGATAATAATAAACGTAAATTAATAGGGTTACCAATTAAAAAAGTTGATATTTATTTCTTAAAAGCAATAAAATATGGTATTTCAAATTATTCAGGTATGGCAATAGGTTTAGATAGATTTATTATGTTTTTACTAAAAAAAAAATCTATTCATAAATCTATTAGTTTTTCTATAAAAAATGCTTAATATTTTTTTTAAAATATTTTATGTTAAATAACATAAGCTAATAATTCTCCAATTTTAATATTTAATCCTTTTTTTAAATAGGATTAAATTTAATTGTTTTAGGAGGAAATAAAGTAATAACAGTTGAACCTAAATTAAAATAACCCCTTTCTTCTCCTTTTTTTTAAAAAAATAGAATCTTTTTTATAAAGATTTTTAATATATGGCCAATTCCAAGTTTTAATATTATTTTTTTTAGAAGAAATAACTAAACCATACCAAGAATTATAAATACTACCTACTATTTAAGTACCAATTAAAATTTTAATCATAAAACCAAAAGATATTTTAAATAAAAAAATTACTCTTTCATTTAAAATAAATAAATTACGTAAATTTTCAGAAAATATATTATTAACTGGAAATGACTTTCCAGGTATATATATCATTTTTAATAAAAAACCATTATAAGATATATGTATTCTATGATAATTTCTAGGTGATAAATATATATTAATAAAATATCCATTAGTGAAAATTTTATATATATTTTTATTTTGGCCTAAAAGATCATATAATAAATATTTACAACCTTTAAATTGCAAAAGTTTATTTTTTTTTATAATACCTAATTCATTAATAATACCATCTGTATTTTGAATTATGTGATTTATATTATTATCAATTGGTCTATTATTCATATTTAATTTTCTTATAAAAAATTTATTAAAAGTTTTATAATAAAAAATATTAGGATATTGTGTTTCTTTCATATTTATTTTATATGTTTTAATATATAGAAATATAAAAAAATTAGTTATTAAACTAAGTTTTTTTTTTGAAAAATAACTAAAAAATTTTGTAATTAATAATTTTGGTAATAAATTTTATATATATATATATTTTTTCTTCATTTTATAATTAATTATTTTATGAAATATTTTAATATAATATAAAAAAACAATATATAATAATATTTAAAAACTTAAATTATAAATAAAATAAGGATATTTGTGCAAATTAATAATAATTTATTAATATGGTTAGATTTAGAAATGACAGGACTTAATCCTAATAAAGATCATATAATTGAAATTGCTATAGTTATTACTAATATTAATTTAGATATTATAAATAAAGGTATAGTTATCCCAATATATCAATCAAATAATATTTTAAATTATATGAATTCATGGTGTAAAAATATACATAAAAAAACTGGTTTAATTAAAAGAATTAAAAATAGTAAATTTAATGAAAAAAAAGCAGAAATATATATTTTAGATTTCTTAAAATATTATATTAAACCTAATACCACACCTTTATGTGGTAATAGTATTTATAAAGATCGTATATTTTTATATAATTATATGCCTAAATTAGAAAAATATTTTCATTATCGAAATATTGATATTAGTTCAATAAAAGAACTTGTTAAAAGATGGAAACCTAAAATTTATTCTAAATTAGAAGAAAAAAAACATCAACATAATGCATATAATGATATATATGAATCTATAAATGAATTAAAATTTTATAAAAATTTTGTTTTTAATAATAAATTATTATCTAAAATAGATTGACAAATAAAAGTTAAATTTAATATGATTAAATTATTATTTATAATTATATATTAGCGGGAATAGCTCAGTATGGTAGAGCACAACCTTGCCATGGTTGGGGTCGCGAGTTCGAATCTCGTTTCCCGCTTTATATATTAATAAATAGTAATAATATATATTACAAATTTTTTTATTAATATAATATTTAATGTCTATTAAAATTTTACCTAAAGATGTTATAAAAAAGATAGCTGCAGGGGAAGTAATAGATAGACCTGCTACTGTTATTAAAGAATTAATTGAAAATAGTATTGATGCAAAAGCATCACAAATAAATTTATGTATAAAAAAAGGAGGTATAAAATACATTTATATAAATGATAATGGGATAGGGATGAATAAAAAAAATTTAATTTTGTGTATTAAAAGATATGCTACAAGTAAGATAAATAATCTAGATGATCTAGATTCTTTTGAAAGTTTTGGTTTTAGAGGAGAAGCTTTAACTAGTATAAAAACTATATCTAGAATGACTATTACATCTAAAACATTAAGACAAAAAATTGCTTGGCAATTATATACAGAAGGGTTTAATGAAAAAATTATTTATTTAAAACCAATTTCACATCCTATAGGAACTACTATTATTTTGTCTGATCTTTTTTATAATTTTCCTGCGAGAAGATCATATCTTTCTAGTGAAAAAATAGAGTTTATTTATATTAAAAATATTATTAAAAAAATTATTTTAATGAAATTTGGTATAGGAATACAATTTAAATATAATAATAAAATTATTTATAATTTTAAACAAGTAACTGATAATGTTTCTTATTCAAATAGAATAAAAATTATTTGTGGTAATTATTTTTTAAAAAATGCATTAAAAATAGATTATATATATAAAAAATTAGAATTATATGGATGGATAGTTTTTTTTAAAAAAGAAAATTCAACAAACACCTTATTTAAATATCTTTATGTTAATAATCGTATAGTATCTACTAATTTTATTTATCGTATTATTAAAGAAATAATATATAGTTATTTAAATAATGATTATAGTTTTTCTTTTATATTTTTTTTAAAAATAGAACCTAATCAAATTGATATAAATATACATCCTCAAAAAAATGATATATGTTTTTATAACATAAAATTAATATATAATTTTATATTTAAAAATATTAAAAAATTATTATTTAATAATAATTTTTTAAAAAATACAAAAAATATTAGTTTATTAAAAAATAATAAAGAAAATGAACAAAATTTAGAATATTTTTTGACCAAAAATAAGTTATTAATTACAAATAAATCATTATTTAATGATATTAAAAAAAAAAAGATAATCTATTTAGATAATTTACCAAATTTTTATTTTAAAAATTTTGGTAAATTTTTAACAATTTTAAAAAATACTTATATTATTATAGAAAAAGAAAATTTTTTATACTCTATTTTAATAAAAAAAATAATTTTTTTATTATTACAAATAAAATTTAAATTACATTTAGAAAAAAAAAATATTATAAGTAAAATAAAAACAAATATTAAAATAAAAATAAAAGAAAAAGAATATTTTATTTTATATAAAATAAAACTTTTTTTAATAAAACTAGGTTTTAATTTAAAATTAAATAATAAAAAGAATATTTACATATTATGTGTCCCTATATTTATATCATTTTATAATATAAAAGATTTTTTTTTAAATTTATTAAAATATTTTATAAATATAAAAAAAATTTCTTTAATTAAAATTAAAAAATGGATAATTAATTATATAATTAATATATATACATTATGGGATTATTCTAAAATTATAAATTTATTAATGGAATTAGAATTATTAAAATTAGAAGAAAATAATTTTTCTATAAAAAAATTATTTTGTTTAATAAACATATAATTGATAATATGAATAAAAAAAATAAAAAATTACCAATAGTTATTTTTTTAATGGGAACTACAGCATCTAAAAAAACTTATTTAGCTACTAGATTAGCAAAAATTTTACCTATTGAATTAATTAGTGTAGATTCATCTTTAATTTATAAAAAATTAGATATAGGAACTGATAAACCAAAAAAAAATGATTTTTTTTATGAAAAACATTGGTTAATTGATATTAAAGAACCTTATCAATTATATTCTGTTATGGAATTTTATCATGATGTTTTAAAAATCATAGATGAAATTATTAAAAGAGGAAAAATCCCATTTTTAGTTGGAGGAAATATGTTTTATTATAATAAATTAATTAATACTATTTCTCCTTTATTACCTAAATCTAATCTTAAAATACGTAAAATAATTACTAATAAAATAAAAGATAAATTATATAAATCATATCATCATATGTTAAAAACAGTTGATATTATATCTGCAAATAAGATTCATCGTAATGATATACAAAGAAATTTAAGAGCTTTAGAAATATTTTTTTTAACTGGTAAACCATTAAGTGAATTACAAAAAAATATAGGTACTAAAATTCCTTATAAAATATATCAATTTGGATTAACTTATTATAATAGACAAATTTTATATAAAAATATAGAAAAGAGAATTTTTAAAATGTTAGAATTAGGTTTTGAAAAAGAAGTAAGAGATCTTATTAAAAATGAATATTTAAAAATTGATTTTCCTGCAATACGTTGCATTGGATATAAACAAATGTTTTTATATATTTTAAATAAAATTTCTTATAAAGAAATGATTGAACAAACTACTATTAATACACGTCATTTAGCAAAAAAACAACTAACTTGGTTACGTTATTGGAAAAATATATATTGGTTTGATAGCAACTCTATTTATAAAGCTTATGATTTTATCATTAAATTTATAAAAGAAAAATTAAATCAATAAATTTTACATAATTTTAAAAAAAAGTTAAAATTTATATTTTTATTTTACAATATATTTAATTTATTAAAAATAATTATTAAATAATTATGAAAGATATTATTTTTGGAATACATTCTGTTATTAATATTTTAAAAAAAAATCCTCTTTCTTTAAAAGAGATATTTATTTTAAATAGTAAAAAAAAATCTAATAAAATTAAAGAATTATTTTATTATATTAATAAATATAACATAAATATACATAGAGTAAATAAAAAATGGCTTAATAAAAAAACTAATAATAGTATTCACCAAGGAATTATGGCAATAATAAATATATCAAAATCTTTCACTGAAAAAGATATTTTAAAAATTATTAATATTTCAAAAAAAATATTTATTCTTATTTTAGATAGAATTACAGATACTCATAATTTAGGAGCATGCATAAGAAGTGCTGTTGCATTTAATGTTAATATGATTATTTTACCTAAGAAGAATTCTGTTAAAATAAATGCTATGGTAAAAAAAATATCTTGTGGAACATCAGAATATATACCTATAATTTTTGTAAAAAATTTAAAAAATACTATTGATCTTCTAAAGTCTTATAAAATTAAAATAATGGGAGCTGATAATAATAAAAAAAATAGTATTATTTATTATAATAAATTAATATATCCTATATGTTTAATCATGGGATCTGAAGATAAAGGTATTAAAAATACTATTAAAAAAAAATGTGATTTATTAATTTCTATACCTATGTTTAATAATTTAAATTCTTTAAATGTTTCTGTAGCAACAGGAATTTGTCTATTTGAAATAATGAGACAAAATTTTATTTTTAATCCTAAAAATTAATTTTATAAAATACATTTATTTTATGAATATTTTTTAATCATATTTTATATATAAACTGGAATTTTACTATGTGTAATCCTTTATTATCTGATTTCCTATTACCACCTTTTGATAAAATAACTAATGATTGTATGATTTCTGCAATAGAAATTACAATTAAAAATTCTAAAAAAAAAATTAATAAAATTTTAAATAAATATAAACATAATTATAACTGGGAAAATTTTTGTCAAAAAATATTAGAATTAGATGAAAATTTATATCGTATTTTTTCTCCCATAAGTCATTTATATTATGTTTGTAACAATAATCAAATTAGAAAAAATTATGAAACTATTATTAAAATGATAACTAATTATTATATATGGATTAAACAAAATATATATTTATATAATGCTTATATAGAATTAAAAAATAATCAAAAAAATTTAAATTTTGATAAATTAAAAATTACATCTCTTAATAATATAATACGTGATTTTAAATTTTCAGGAATTTTATTATCTCAAGAAAAAAAAAAAATATATATAAAATATGTAACACATTTATTAAAATTACAAAATATTTTTAATAATAATGTTTTTGATAGTACTCAAAAGTTAGAAAAAAATATTTTAGATAAAAAAGAATTAAATGGAATCCCTAATCATATAATAGATATTTTATATCAAAATGCTATTTTAAAAAATAAAAAAGGATATTTAATTACTTTTGATTTTCCTATTTATTCTTCTATAATAACATTTTGTAAAAATAATGTATTAAGAAAAAAAATATATTATATGTATAATACAAGAGCATCTTCTTTAGACCAAAATAAATCTAAATTTAATAACGAATCTATCATAATAAAAGAATTATCGTTACGTCTAAAATTATCTAAATTATTAGGATATAATTCTTATTCTGAACAATCTTTAGTAGTTAAATCTGCTAAAAAAGTTGATAAAGTTTTATCTTTTTTATATAAATTAATAAAACTATCTAAAAAACAAGCAGAAAAAGAAGTTTTTGATTTAAAAAATTTTATTAAAAAAAAATATAATTTAGTTAAAATAAATCCATGGGATATAGCATTTTTTTCAGAAAAATATAAATTTTATTTATATGGAATTGATGATAATATTATTCGTGATTATTTTCCAATTAATATTGTAATGAAAGGTATGTTTAATATTATTAATAAAATATATGGTTTAATTTTTAAACAAAGAAAAGTATCCGTTTGGCATAAAAGTGTTATGTTTTTTGATGTTTTTAATTCAAAATATCAATTATATGGAAGTATTTATTTTGATTTATATATTCGTACAGAAAAACGTAGTGGTGCTTGGATGGATATATGTCAAACAAGAATGTTAAAAGAAAATGGAATAATTCAATATCCAATTGCTTATGTTAATTGTAATTTTACCCCATCTTCTAATAAAACTTTTTTACTCAATCATAATGAAGTTTTAACTTTATTCCATGAATTTGGACATGCTTTACATCATATTACTTCTAAAATAAATATATCTAATATTTCAGGAATTAATGGAATACCTTTAGATATTGTAGAATTTCCAAGTCAATTTATGGAATATTGGTGTTGGGAGATTAAATCTTTACAACTTATTTCTCAGCATTATAAAAAAAAAAATAATATTCCAGAAAATATAATTGATAAATTAATTAAATCTAAAAAATATAATTCTGCTTTATTACTTATGCGTCAAATAGAATTAAGTTTATTTGATATTAGAATACATAACGAATTTAATTTAAATAAAAAAAATCAGATATCAGATTTAATTACAGAAATAAGAAAAAATTTAATAACTATTTCTCCTATGCCTATTTGGTATAAATATACCAATGTATTTAATCATGTATTTGGTGGAGAATATGCTGCTGGATATTATAGTTATTTATGGGCAGAACAATTAGCTGCAGATTCTTTTTTATATTTTAAAAAAAATGGACTATTTAATCAAAAAATTGGAAAAAAATTTTTAAATAATCTTTTATCTTTAGGTAGTTCTCAAGATCCTCTTATCTTATTTAAAAAATTTAGAGGTAAAGAATTAAATAGTAATTCTATACTTATACAAAGAGGTATTAATTATAATTAATAATATATTTTATTAAAAAATTTTCTTTTATATTATAGGTTTTAAAATATTATTTTATGAAAAATATAAGAAATTTTTCAATTATTGCTCATATTGATCATGGAAAATCAACATTTGCAGATAGATTAATTGAAATTTGTGGTGGATTATCTAATAGAGAAATGACATCACAAGTATTAGATACTATGGATTTAGAAAGAGAAAGAGGAATTACAATAAAAGCACAAAGTGTTTCTTTAAATTATAAAGCAAAAAATAATAATTTTTATAAATTAAATTTTATTGATACTCCAGGTCATGTAGATTTTTCTTATGAAGTTTCTAGATCTTTATCTGCATGTGAAGGAGCATTATTATTAATAGATGCTTCACAGGGGATTGAAGCTCAAACTTTGTCTAATTGTGATACTGCTCTAAAAATGGGATTGAAAGTATTACCAGTTATTAATAAAATTGATTTATTAACTGTTAATATTAAAAAAATTCAAGAAGATATTCAAGAAATAATAGGTATTAAATCTAAAGAAATTCTTAAATGTTCAGCTAAAACTGGACTAGGAATTAAAGAAATAATAGAAAATTTAGTTAAAAATATCCCCCCTCCAAAAGGAAATATTAATACCTCTTTACAAGCTCTTATTATAGATTCATGGTTTGATAATTATCTCGGAGTTATAGTTTTAATTTGTATTAAAAATGGTCAAATTTTTAAAGGAATGAAAATAATTATTTTAAATACAAAAAAAAAATATGTTGTTGAAAAAATAGGAATTTTTACTCCTAAAAAAATAAATTTAAATGTATTAAAATGTGGTGATGTTGGTTGGATAGTTTTAGGTATAAAAAATATAAATGAAGTTCCAGTAGGAGCTACTATAACATCATATATAAAACCATCTAATATAATGTTATCTGGATTTAAAAAAAGTGTTCCTAAAGTTTTTGCTGGTTTATTTCCAATAATATCAGACGAATATAAAATTTTTAGTAATGCATTAAAAAAATTAAGTTTAAATGATTCTGCTTTATTTTTTGAACCAGAAAATTCAGAAATATTAGGTTATGGATATAGATGTGGTTTTTTAGGTTTATTACATATGGAAATTATACAACAACGTTTATTAAAAGAATATAATATAAATATTATTACTACTGCACCTTCTGTAAAATATGAGATAGAAACAATTAATAAAGATATTTTATATATAGATAATCCATCTAAATTTCCATCATCTTTCTTAATAAAAGAAATAAGAGAACCTATTTTAAAATGTAAAATTATTTCCCCTATTAAATATATAGGAAAAATTATTCAATTATGTATAACAAAAAATGGGATACAAAAAGATATAATATATCATGGTAATCAAGTAATATTAATTTATGAAATACCTATGATTGAAGTAATTATAAATTTTTTTGATAAATTAAAATCTATTACAAAAGGATATGGATCTTTAGATTATAATTTTATAAATTTTAAAAAATCTGATTTAATTTGTATTAATATTCTTATTAATAAAAAAAATGTTGATGCATTAACAACAATTACTTATAAAAAAAAAATTTATTCTTATAGTCGTATTTTAATAGAAAAAATTAAAAAATTAATTCCAAGACAACAATTTGATATTACAATTCAAGCTACAATAGGAAAAAAAATTATTTCTAGTACAAATATTAAACAATTAAGAAAAAATGTTATTGCAAAATGTTATGGAGGAGATATTAGTAGAAAAAAAAAATTAATTCAAAAACAAAAAGAAGGAAAAAAAAGAATGAAAAATATTGGTAATATAAAATTACCAACTTCAGTTTTTTTAGCTATGTTAAAGATAAATAAATAATTTATTTATAAAATATAATTTAAATAGTAATATATATATTTATTTACTAAATAAAAATTTAAATTATTTTATTTATATAAAAAATAATATATTTAACTTTTACTATAAAAAATATATGTTAAAAAAAAAATATTGGATAAAACAAATAAGTTTTTTATTACCTATAATATTATTAATTTTTATAATTCGTTCATTTATATATGAACCTTTTTATATTCCATCAAATTCAATGATGCCTACCTTATTAGAAGGTGATTTTATTCTAGTAAATAAATTTATTTATGGAATTAAAAATCCTTTGAATAATAAGATTATTATTAATAATAAAATACCTAATAGAGGGGATATAGTAGTTTTTAAATATCCTAAAAATACTAAAATAAATTATGTTAAAAGAATTATTGGTTTACCAGGAGATATTATTGTTTATAATTATAAAAATAAACAAGTAACTCTTTTAAAGAGTAAAAATTTTAAAAAAAATATTTTTAAATATAAAAAATTAAAAAAAAGTAAATTTATTAAAATTTTTAAAAATTCTAAAAAACACCATATTTTGGGTGGATTAAGATTATTCCAATATACAGAATATATAAATAAATTATCACATAAAATTTTATTTATGCCTGAATTAGAAAATGAAACATTAAATATATATAAACAAAAAAATGTTCCATTATATACTTGGATAATTCCAAATAATTATTATTTTGTTATGGGTGATAATCGTGATGATAGTTTTGATAGTAGATATTGGGGATTTGTTCATAAAAAATATTTATTAGGAAAAGCTATATTAATTTGGTTAAATATTCAAAAGAAATCAAATTCATGGTTTTTTAAAATTAGATTTAATCGAATACATAAAGTTAATTAATTTATTCAAAATAAAACTTATTTTATATAATAGATTAAAATACAATTATGTGAATTTTATTATGATTAATCAATTACAAAAAAGATTAGGTTATATTTTTATTCATCAAGATTTATTATATCAAGCTTTAACACATAGAAGTGCAAGTAGTAAACATAATGAAAGATTAGAGTTTTTAGGAGATTCTATATTAAGCTATATAATAGCTAAAGCATTATATAATAAATTTCCTAGTGTAAATGAAGGTAATATGAGTCGTATGCGTGCTACTCTAGTTAGAGGAAATACATTAGCAAGTATTGCAAGAGAATTTAAATTAGGTGAATATTTATTTTTAGGACCAGGAGAATTTAAAAATGGAGGATATAATAGAGAATCTATTCTTGCTGATACCATGGAAGCTTTGATTGGTAGTATTTGTTTAGATAGTAATATAAAAGTTGTAGAAAAGATTATTTTACTTTGGTATCAATTTAGATTAAAAAAAATATTACCTGGTAATAATCAAAAAGATCCAAAAACAAGATTACAAGAATATTTACAAAGATCACATCTTCCTTTACCTTATTATTTTATAATACAAATAAATGGTGAAGTACATAATCAAAAATTTACAATACAATGTAAAATTAGTGGAATATCAGCAATAATAATAGGAATAGGATCAAGTCGTCGTAAAGCTGAACAATCAGCAGCAGAAAAAGCTTTAAAAAAACTTGGTCTTGAATAATTTATTTTATAACAAACAAAGGTAATTTATGTGAAAAAAATATCTTCATATTATGGTAATATTTTAATTTTGGGAAGATCTAATTCAGGAAAATCTACTTTACTAAATACTTTAGTAGGTAAAAAAATATCTATAATTTCTCATAAAATTAATACTACTAATTATAATATTATAGGAATATATAATAAAAATTATTATCAAATAGAATATATTGATACTCCAGGAAATATATTTTATAATAATAAAATTTTAAATTCATTAAAACATAATAAATATAATTATATTTTTTTTATTTTAGATCGAAATCGATGGAATTATATAGAAAAAAAATTTGTAAAAATTTTTAATAAAATAACTATACCAGTAGTTTTAATTATTAATAAAATTGATAAAATTAATGATAAAAGTATTTTATTACCTTATATTAATTTTCTTAAAAAAAAAATTAAATTTATTTATTTATTCATAATTTCAGCTAAATATAAATTATATACTAATGATATTAATAATACTATTTGTAAAAAATTACCTCAAAAAAAACATAATTATCCTAAAAATTATATTACTAATCAAACAGAAAAATTTATTTTTAAAGAAATTATAAGAGAAAGTATTATAAAATATATTCATAAAGAATTACCATATTTAATAGATATTAAAGTAAATTATTTTAAAAAATTAAAAATATTACCAGACAAAATAAATGTTTTTTTATTAATAAAAAATATAAATCAAAAAAAAATTATAATAGGTAAAAATTCTATAATAATAAAATTAATTAAATATAGATCTGAAAAAAAAATAGAAAATTTTTTTAAAAAAAAAATAAATGTAAATTTATGGATAAAAATAAAATAATTAATTTATAAAAAATTTATTTAAATTTAAAACATAAAATGAAAATTATTGGAATAGGAATTGATATAGTAGAAATAAATAGAATTAAAAAAATTTTTATACGTTTTGGTAAACGTTTTGCATATAAAATACTTACTAAACATGAATTAGATGTATATAAAAAACATAATAATAAAATTAAAATTTTAGCAAAATATTTCTCAGTAAAAGAGGCAACTGTAAAAGCACTAAATACTGGATTTAGTAATGGTATATTTTTTAATCAAATAGAGTTATCTCATTATTTAACTGGAAAACCAAAATTAAAACTTTATCATCAAGCATTAAAATTTTTAGAAAATACAGTTTATAAATATAATATTCATATTTCATTATCTGATGAAAAAAAATATACTTGTGCAATAGTTATAATTGAAAAAAAATAAAATTTTATTTATGTAATATGTTTTTTAATTATATTATAAGCTTTATGTATATTTTGTGTTTTAACTTTTGCTATTTCTAATTGTTTAGATGAATATCCTTTAGATATCAATTTATCTGGATGATATTTACTAATTAATTTATGATATGCTCTTTTTATAGTTAATAAATTATCATTATAATTAATTCCTAATAATTTATAAGCTTTATCTAATTCTGAACTATAATTTTTTTTATTTCGAAAATTATTTTTTTTATAAAAAAATTCATAATTACTAGAATAGTATTCTGTTTTTTTTTGATTTTGATGATAATAATTATCAAATAAATCTTTTTCATTAATAAATTTATTATTATATTTTAACTTTTTTATTATAAAAAATAAATCAATAAATGATACATGTAATTCTTGAAAAATAATATTTAATATTTTTTTATTTTTATTATTTAAAAAATTATTTATGAAAGATAATTCAATTTGTATTTCTAAAAATTTATTTATTAAACTTTTATTTTTATAAAATAAATAATTTAAATTATTTATTTTATAAATTAAAGGATAATTTTTTTTTTTACCGTTATTAAATGATTTTTTTACAAAACTTATTTCTTCATTATTCAAATTCATTTTTTTAATTAATTGAATAGCAAAATTTATATCATTTTTACTAATAAAACCTTTTGATTTACTTATATAACCCATAACTTCAAAATTAGTTTGAAGAAATAATTTTTTTATATTATTTTTATAACTATAATTATGTTTTTTATTATAAGAATTAGTTATTTGATTAATTAAATAACTAATTAATATTAATAAAATAATATTTAATAAATTAAAACTTATATAGTAATTAATAATTAAATTTATTAAAAAGAATAATAATTGTAAATAAGAAAACATATATTCTCCAATAAATATATTTAAATTATAATTTAATTATCTATAATAATTAATAATTGTACTAAATTACAATAATTAAATATTATTATTAATAATAATAATTGTTTATTATTATAAATTGATATGAAATTAATTATTAATAGGATTAAAATGATAATCAAAAAAGCAATTTATATTATAATATTATATTTCTGTTTATTCAATATTTCTCAATGTATGCCTATTAAAAATATTGATAATATTAAATTTATTATAAATGATGATATGATTTTAAAAAAAAAAATAGATGAAATTTTATCTATTACAAAAAAAATTTATAATAGTAAATATCCAATATTATATTTATTTTTAAATATTAAAAATACTAAAGATGTAATAAAATATTTTATTTTTTTACATATTATAAAAAATAATAATTTTTTTTTACCAGAAGATGATTTTGATGATCTTATTTCAAATATATATCAATCAAATAATATTGATGAAAACTTATTAAAAAAAAATTTTTTAGATAATAATATTAATTATAAAAAATTTTATAAAATTTTTAAAAATATTATATTAATTAATGTATTAAAAAATAAATTTTTATTAGAAGATTTTAATATTTATGATGAAGAAATTGATTCATTAAGTAATAGATTATATTTAAAAAAAAAAACAAATAAAATATATGATATTACATTATTTTATTTTTTAATTAATAAAGGATATTTAAAAAATAAATTTAATCATAAAATTTTTTTATTGAATCAATTAATATTTTTATTAAAAAATAAGAAATTAAATAATAATTTAAAAAAATATAATATAAAAACATTTATTTCTCATTTTAATATAAAAAAAAATTTTTTTAAAAATAAAAAAGAAAATCAATTACCAAATAATATTATTAATTATTTAGATAATGTTAAAAAAAAAGATATAATTGGACCAATATATTTTAATTCAAAATTATTTATTTTTAAAATAAATAATATTATTATTAATAATAATACAGATAATGAAAAAGTTTTATTAAGATATATTTATATAAAAAAAAATAATTTAAGTAATAAGGATTTTAATAAAAAAATTAAAAATATATATTTTAATCTTTTAAAAAAAAGAATAACTTTTAAAAAAGCAATTGAATTATTTTCTGATGATATATTATCAATTAAATATAAAAATAATAAAAATTGGATATTATTAAATAGTTTTTCTTTAAAATTTAAAAAAATTATCACAAAATTAAAAATTAATGAATTTAGTTTACCTATTCAAGAATCAGATGGAGTTTTTATAATACAATTATTAGATAAAGATAATATTAAAAATAATAAATTATTTTTTAGTAAAAAAGCATATAATATTATTTTACAAGAACATATAGAAAGAGAAGCTAACCTTTTTATTTTTACATATGCTAAAAGAATATATATAAAAAATATAAATTAATAATAAAAATATAATTTATATTAAAATATAATATTATATATATAATAATAATTAATTTTTTATAAAAAAATTATTTATTAATAATATGAAAATTATTTTTAAAAAAAAATACGGACAACATATATTAGTTAATGAAAAAATTATTAAACAGATTATATCTTTTATTAATCCAAAATATTATCAAATTATGTTAGAAATAGGTCCAGGTTTAGGAGCTTTAACTATTCCAATTATAAAATATAATAAAAATCTTTCTATTATTGAAATAGATAAAAATTTTGTTAATATTTTAAAAAAAAATAAAATTTTAATAAATTCAAATATTAATATTATATTAAATAATATATTAAATTTTAATTTTTTAATTTTAACTCAAAAATATAAAAAAAGAATACGTATATTTGGTAGTTTACCGTATAATATTTCTATTACAATAATTTTTTATTTATTTAAATATTTAAATAATATTAAAGATATGAATTTTATTATGCAAAAAGAAGTAGTAAAGCGTTTAACTGCTTATCCTGGAGGTAAAAATTATGGATGTTTAAGTATAATAGCTCAATTATTTTGTAAAATAAAATGTTTAATAGAAATTAAAGAAAATTCTTTTTTTCCTAAACCTAAAATTATTTCTAATATGGTATTTTTAAGACCTTATATTAATAATCCTTATAATTTAAATAATATTTTCTTTTTAAAAAAAATTATAAAACAAGCTTTTAGTATGAGAAGAAAAATTTTACGAAATAGTCTAATTAATTTATTTTCTATAGAAGAACTAAATTATTTAGGTATTGATCATAAAATACGTGCTGAAGATGTTTCGGTATCAGAATATTGTCAATTAGCTAATTGGTTGGAATTTAATAATAAAAGGTTATAATTTAATGAAATCATTATTATCTCAAATTTATATAAAAACAAATAGTATTTATATAAAATCACAATCCATACCTACAGTTAATCGTTATGTTTTTACTTATACAATTACTATTCACAATTTAGGAAAAAAAATTTTACAATTAATTAGTCGTTATTGGAGTATAACTAACGGTAATGGTAAAAAAATTCAAATATATGGTGAAGGAATTATAAGTAAAAAACCATATATTAAACCAGGGAATAATTTTCATTATACTAATGTAACTATCTTAGAAACTCCTATTGGAATTATAGAAGGACATTATATAATAATAGACGAAAATAATGATGTTTATCATGTAGAAATCCCTATTTTTCGTTTAGCAATTAAAACCTATATTCACTAATATAATTAATTTATAAAAAAATATGACTACTTATTTTATTGGAGATATTCATGGTCATTATAATGAATTTATTTCCTTATTAAGAAAAATTAATTTTGATTATAAAAATGATAAATTATGGATTACAGGAGATCTTATAGCAAGAGGTCCAGATTCTATAAAAGTTTTATATTTTTTATATTCTATTAAAAAATCTATAAAATTAGTTTTAGGAAATCATGATTTATATTTAATATTTCTTATATTAAATCCTAAAAATAATAATATTAATGATACAAAAATTTTAAATTTATTAAAAGATAAAAAAATAATATTTATTATAAATACTTGGTTAAAATATCAACCATTAATACAATATGATAAAAAAAAAAAGATTTTAATGTCACATGCAGGTATCCCTCCCCAATGGGATAATATAGATATTATATTATCTGCTTCTAATGAAGCAAAAAATATTATTTCAAGTAAAAATAATAGTTTTTTTTTAGATTATATAAATAATGAAAAATATCAAATAATTGATTGGAAAAAAAATACATTAGTAGGTTTTAAACGGTTTAATTATATTATTAATGGACTAACTAAAATGAGATATTGTTATTTAGATGGTACATTAGAAATGTTAACTAAAAAAGCGCCTAATGATATTAATTCTAAAACATTAAAACCATGGTTTTGGATTCCAAATATTTTATATGAAAAATATACAATATTTTTTGGTCATTGGTCTGATTTACAAGGAGGAGAATATACTCAAAAAAATATAATAGGATTAGATACTGGATGTTGTTGGGGGAAGAAATTAACAATTTATTCATGGGAAAAAAAACAATTTTATAATATTAATTGTATTATTTAAAATAATGTACAGATTATTATCAATAAATAAATATTTTTTAAGTTTATTTAAAAATAAATTTTTAAATAAAAAAGTTATTTTTGCTGGAAATATTATCGATAAAATACCTATTTATTTAAAAACTCTTATAAGTTTTATAAATACTCATAATTATGATTATTATAATTGGTTAAAAAAAAAAATAAATAATAATTATTTATGTTATGGCTTAATGGATAATAAATATAAAAATTACAATTTTAATGTTTTAATATTTTTTTGGTTAAAAGATAAACAAGAATCATTATTTATATTAAATAATATTTTATCTTTATTATCTTTAAAAGTAGAAATATTCATTATTGGTTCTAATAATTGTGGTGTTAAAAAAATTAATAATATAAAAGAATTAGAAATTTTAAATTTAAAAAAAATTCTTAATGTAAGAAAACATATTATTTTTCATGGGATTTTAACAAAAAATATTTATTTTAATATAAAAAACTATTGGAATTATTATTATTATGACAATTATCAAATATATAGTTTACCTGGAGTATTTGGAAATAAAAAAATTGATGATGGGAGTAAATTATTAATTTCTACTATTAATAATAGTAACCTCCTTATAAAGGGTAAAATATTAGATTTAGGTTGTGGTTCTGGAATTATTTCTACTGCTATACAAAATAATTTTAAAAAAAATTATTTAATTTATGCTATTGATATAGATGCAAAAGCAATTTATTCAACTATAAAAACATTTAATAAAAATATGATAAAAAATGTTCATGTATTTCCTAGTAACATTTATTCTAATGTTCAAGAAAAATTTGATTTAATTATATCTAATCCTCCTATTCATAAAAATTTATCTTTTTCATTAAATTTTATTTATCAAATGATAAATAATTTTAAAAAAAATATAAATTATAAAGGAGAATTATTATTTGTAATAAATAATTTTATATCATATAAAAAATTATTTAATAATTTTCCATTAAAAATTTATATTTTATCTAAAAATAAAAATTTTTCTGTATTTAGAATTAAAAATATATAAATTTTAATAAAAAATTTTTTGTAAAAAAATATTATTAAAAATTATACATAATTATATAGTATTTTAGTTTTTTTAAAAAATATTTTTTCTAAATAAAAATTAATATTTTTTATAATTTTTTAAAAAAAATATAATTTATATAATTTTAATAAAATTTTTTTTTTAAAATTTAATTTTAAATTAATTAATTTTTTTATAAAAAAATTAATTTAGAAAAATATAAATAATAATATTATTTTATTTATTTTTTTATATATAATATATATATAAAAAAAAATTTTATATAAAATAATATATATAATAATTTTTTCAATAAATATAAATAAGAGAGATAAATATGATATTAGTAACTAAAAAAGCTCCAGATTTTAATGCTTCAGCAGTTCTTCCTGATGGATCAATTATAGATAATTTTAATTTATATGAATATTCAAAAAATCAAATAACTATACTATTTTTTTGGCCTTTAGATTTTACATTTGTTTGTCCTACAGAAATTATATCTTTAAATAAACATTATGATATTTTTTATAAAAAAAATATTAAAATATTAGGTATATCATGTGATTCACAATTTGTTCATCAAGCTTGGCGTAATACTCCTATTAATAAAGGAGGTATAGGAAATATTAAATTTATAATGATATCTGATATTACAAAAAATATACAGAAATCTTATGGAATTGAACATCCTCAATTAGGTGTTGCATTAAGAGCATTATTTTTAATAGATAAAAAAAGAATTATAAGACATCAATTAATTAATGATCTCCAATTTGGAAGAAATATAAATGAAATAATTCGGATAATTGATGCTTTAGAACACAATGAAAGATATGGAGATGTATGTCCTGCACAATGGGAAAAGGGTAAAAAAAGTATAACTCCTAATTCTAAAGGTATTGTTAATTATTTATCAAATAATATAAATGAATTATTTTAAAAAAAAAAATATATATATATATTTATTTAATAATATCAATACATTGTGCACGATAACGTAATAAATGATCCATTAAAATGATAGCAACCATAGCTTCTCCTATTGGAACAGCTCTAATCCCTACACAAGGATCATGGCGTCCTTGTGTAATACAAGACATTTCTTTTCCTACTAAATTTATTGTTTTTCCTGGAATAGAAATACTAGAAGTTGGTTTAACTACAAAATTTATAATTATATTTTGTCCTGTACTAATACCTCCTAAAATACCACCAGAATTATTACTTTTAAATCCATTTTTATCCATTTCATCTCTATAATTACTTCCTAATTTATTTATTGAATTAAATCCATCACCTATTTCAATACCTTTTACTGCATTTATACTCATAATTGCATGAGCTAATTCAGCATCTAATTTATCAAATACTGGTTCTCCTAACCCTACAGGTACATTTTCTACAATAATAGTAATTTTAGCTCCTATAGAATTACCAGATTTTTTTAAAATATTTATCATATTTTGTAAATCTTTTATTTGATATTTATTTGGACAAAAAAAAGGATTTTTACTAACTTCAGACCAATTATCAAAATTACAAACTATATCCCCCATTTGAGATAAATATCCTTTAATTTTTAAATTATATTTTATTAATAAATATTTTTTAGCAATAGCTCCTGCAGCAACACGCATAGTTGTTTCTCTAGCTGATGAACGACCTCCACCTTTATAATCTCTAATTCCATATTTTTTTTCATAAGTATAATCAGCATGACCAGGACGAAAAATATTTTTAATATTATTATAATCTTTAGATCGTACATCCATATTATTTATTAATAATCCAATACTTGTTCCTGTAGTAAAATTATTAAAAACACCTGATAAAATTTGTATTTTATCTAATTCTTTACGAGGAGAAGTATATTTTGATTGTCCTGGTCTTCTTCTATCTAAATCTTTTTGTATATCTTGTATTTTTAAAGGAATTCTGGGAGGGACACCATCTACAATACATCCTAAAGATTTTCCATGTGATTCACCGAAAGTTGTAACTTTAAATAATTTTCCAATACTATTACCTGACATAAATATTTTCTCCTAAATTTATAAAAATTATTTATTAAAATAAAATTTAATATTAAATATTTTCTATTTTGAATATTCCTATACCTCCATTTTTTATATCAAGCCATTGAAAACATATTTTAGGATATTTTTCTATAATATTTAACATTTTATTTCCTACTTCACAAATTAAAATACCATTTTTTTTAAGGTAAAAAGGTGATTGAGATATTATTTTATCAATAATCTCCATACCATTATTTTTAGAAAATAAACCTATTTTAGGTTCATATAAATATTCTCTTGGTAAATATTTTATTTCTCTTTTATCTACATATGGAGGATTAGTTATAATTAAGTCATAAGTTGATTTTGTTAAATTATTAAATAAATTACTACATATTGGTGTAATACGATTTTCTAATCCATGTAATTGAATATTATATTCTGCAACATTAATAGCATCTACAGAAATATCTACTGCATCAATATGTGAATTTGGAAATAAATATGAACATGCAATAGCTATACAACCACTTCCAGTACATAAGTCTAATATATATTTAGGTTTATTATTAGGTAATATAACTGATTTAAATTTATTATTAATTAATTCAGCAATTGGAGATCTAGGTATTAATACTCTATTATCTATATATAATTCATAACCACAAAACCAAGTTTTTTTTGTTAAATATACTACTGGTATTCTTTTTTTTATACGTTTATAAACTAATTGATAAATTAATTCACGTTCTTTAAATGATAATTTAGATTTATAAACCTTTTTATATAGATAAGGAGGTAATCCTAATAATGGTAGAACTAAATTTATAGCTTCATCCCATGGATTATTACTACCATGTCCATACCATAAATTAGAAATACTAAAACAACTTGTTATCCAACGTATTATATCCTGAACAGATAATAATTCATTTATAATTTTTTCATTAAGTAGATATTTTAATTTTATTACCATATTATATATCCTATAATAAAATATTTATTAAATAATTTAAATATAAACAATATAAAAATATATTTTATGATAAAAAATTTTTATAATTTTCTCCCCTGACTGGATTCGAACCAGTGACATACGGATTAACAGTCCGCCGTTCTACCAACTGAACTACAGAGGATTTACTAACAACTTTATTTATATTATATTAATAATATTATATATATGTCAAGAAAATTATATTTTATAAAATAAATTAATCTTTTTTTAAAAAAATATTTTTATATTAAAAAATATTTTATATTTAAAATTATAAATTTTTTAATTTTTGAAAATCTATTTCATATCTTTTACTTATATTATTATTAACATAATTTTGCCATACTCCCTTATTAATAATCTCATCATTAGGATATAATATCTCATTATTAATCATATCTAAGGGTAATAATTTTTTTGCTTTTAAATTTGGAGTTGAAAAACCTGTTTTTTTAGCTATTTTTGCAGCAATATCAGGTCTTAATAAAAAATTAATTAATTTTAACGCACCTTTAATATTTTTTGCATTTTTAGGAATAACAAAACTATCCATCCAAAAAATACCTCCTTCCTTAGGCCAAATAAATTTTAAAGGAATTCCTAATTTTTGAACCATATAAGCAGATCCATTCCAAATCATACCTATATTTACTGAACCTTCAATAAAAGGATATCCAGGATTATCAGAATTAAATGAAATAATATTAGGCATTAATTTTTTTAGATCTATAAAAGATTTTTTTATATAATTAGTATTATTTGTATTAGCAGGATAACCTAATTTTATTAATGACATTTGAAATACTTCTTTAGCATCATCTATTAGAGATATAGATTTATAATATCTAGGATTCCATAAATCTTTCCAACTATGGACAGATTCAGGTTTTATTATATTTGTATTAATTCCTATTGCTGTTGCACCCCACATAAATGGAATAGAATATTCATTTTTTAAATCAAAAGATTTATTTAAAAATTTATAATCTAAATTAGCAAAATTAGGTATTTTTTTTTTTTCTATTTTTTGTATCATACCTTCATTTTTCATTTTTTCTACAAAATAAGTAGAAGGTACAACTAAATCATATGATTGTTTTGTGTAAGTTTTTAATTTAGCATACATACTTTCATTAGATTCATATGTAGAATAAATAATTTTAATACCTGTTTCTCTTGTAAATTGATTTAAAATTTCTTGGGGGACATATTCTGTCCAGTTATAAAAAAAAATAGTATTTTGATAAGATTTTGTATTATTTAAATATTTTTTTGTAATCGGCAATAATAATATAAAAATAATAAATATTAATCTAAAAAATGAAAACATTTTATTAAACCTTATAAATATATTTAAAGTATTTATTTTTTATTAAAAATAACTTTAATTTTAAATTTTACATTTTTAAATGTAATATAATTGTATATAGATTTAAATTATTAATTTTTTATTTTTTTAAATATTTTTCATAAAAAATATTAATTTTATTTAAATTTATAAAAAAATTCGTTAATAGTGTATTATTATGTTTTTTATTTTTTATAAAAATTATTATAGATATTTTTCATATTTTTCTTTTAATAAAGAAGTCATTATTATTGCTTTAATAGCATGAATTTTATTTTCTGCTTGTTGAAATATAATATTATTATTAGATTCAAAAACTTCATCTGTTATTTCTAATCCATTATATAAATTATATTTTGAAATAATTTCTTTAGAAAATAAATTTTTATAATGACTATATAAATGTAATGAAGGTAAACAATGCATAACTTTAATATTTTTATTTTTACTTTTTTTTAATAATAATTTATTAACTTGATAATTATGTAATTTTTTTATTTTTTTTTCCCATAATTGTAAAGATATTTTTTCTCCCATAGATAACCAAATATCTGTATAAATAAAATCTGTATCTTTTATACCTATATCTATATTATTAGTAATATGAATATTATTATTATTTTTAATTTTATCTATTATATTAGATATATAAATATTATTATTTGATTTAATTTTTTGTGGAGAAATTAAATATAATTCAAAACCTATAATAATAGATGCTTCTATTAAACTATAAGATATGTTATTATTTATATCTCCTATATAAGATAATTTAATTTGATTTATTTTTCTATTTTTTATATTTTCTTTAATAGTTAATAAATCTGCTAATATTTGAGTAGGATGGAATTCATTTGTTAATCCATTCCATATAGGAATGGTTGAATATTTAGCTAATTTTTCAATATTTTTTTGATATTTTCCTCTATAACCTAATCCATGATACATATTATTTAGAATTCTAACTGAATCTTTTAATGATTCCTTATTACCAATATGACTATCTTTTATATTTAAATAAGTAACATTTGCTCCTTGATCAAAACAAGCTATTTCAAAAGAACATCTAGTTCTTGTTGAATTTTTTTCAAAAATAAGAATAATATTTTTATTAATTAATTTTTTTTTTTCTTTAAAATTTTTTTTATTATGTTTTAATTTTTCTGAAATTTTAATTAATTCATAAATATTTTCTTTTGAAAAATCTGATAATTTTAAAAAATGTTTATTATAAAATTGATTCATAATAATCCTTATTTATAAATAATTTAAAATTATAAATTTTTAATTAAAAAAATTTTTTGTGATAGTTCTTTTTTTAAAATTTTACAATTTTTTAATTTTTCTAAACTTCTTAAAATAATATTTTTAGGTGCTTTAGATAAAAAATTTTTATTTTTTGTATTTTTTATTAAAAAATTTATCATTTGTTGATTATCATTTAATTTTTTATTAATTTGATTTAATAATTTTTTTTGATCAATAATTTTATTATTTAATGGAATTCCAAATTCAATATTATTAATTTTATTAATTAATGTTTTTTCTGGAAAGTTAATTGTTTTTTTAAGAAAAAAAATTTTATTAAGATTTATAAATTTTTTAAAAATATTTATATTCATTTTTAAAAAATTATTAAATTCATTATTTATATCTTTTATATATAAATTAATTTTTATATTATTCTTTATATTCATTTCTATTTTATGATTACGAATAATTGTAACTATATTAATAAATGTATTAAAAATATTTATAGCTTTTTTATTTATTTCTAATTTATTAACTTTTGGAAAAGATTGTATCATGATACTATTTTTAAATAAATTTTTTTTATTTTTAATTATTTTTTGCCATATTACTTCTGTAATAAATGGAATTATAGGATGAGAAAGTCTTAATAAAGATTCAAAAAGATTATATAATGTATAATGTGTACTAATATATTTTAATTGATTTTTTTCTCTGAAAACTATTTTACTATATTCTAAATACCAATCACAAAATTTATTCCATATAAAATTATATAAAATATTAGCAGCATAATCAAAACGATATTCATTTAATGCTTTTGTGTAATATTTTACAATTAAATAATATTCTGACCAGATCCATTGATCGACTAAAGATAAGTCTATTTTTTTATTAGTAAACTCATATTTTATATTTTTTAGTATAAAAATACTTGCATTCCAAATTTTATTACAAAAATTACGATAACCCTCTAATCTAGTCATATCCCAATATATATCACGGCCTGTAGATGATAAAGCTGCTAATGTAAATCTTAATGCATCTGCTCCATAAATTTTATTATTTTTTTTAAAATTATTATTTTTTTTAAAATTTATATAAGAAATACCTTCAATAAAATCTATAGGATTAATAACATTACCTTTTGATTTGGACATTTTATTTCCCTTACTGTCTCTAATTAATCCTGTCATTAAAATATTTTTAAAAGGTACTTGAGGACTATTATCTTTGTTTTTAACAAAATGCATTGTCATCATTATCATTCTAGATATCCAAAAAAAAATAATATCAAAACCACTTATAATAATATTAGTTGGGTGAAATAAATAAAAATTTTTATTATTAGGCCAATCTAAAGTAATGAAAGTCCATAAACTAGAAGAAAACCATGTATCTAAAACATCAGAATCTTGTTTTAAAATAATATTTTTATTTAAATTATATTTTTTTTTTATTTCACTTTCATTTTTTCCTACATAAATATTATTTTTAATATCATACCAAACTGGGATTCTATGACCCCACCATAATTGGCGAGATATACACCAATCCTGAATATTATTCATCCAAGAATAAAACATATTTTTATATTTTTTAGGAAAAAATATAATTTTGTTATTTTTTACAGCATTTATTGCTTTTTTAGATAAAATCCTGGTATTTAAATACCATTGATTTGTTAGCATAGGAATAATAATAGTATTACTACGAATACTAAATGGTATTAATCTAATTTTTATTTCATGTTTATCTAATAAATCTTTTTGTTTTATTTTTTTTATAATTATATTTCTTGCTTTTAAAAAATTTATTTTTTGTAAATTTTTTGGAATATCATAATTTAATTTTATTTTTTGTTGTTCATTATTTAATATTTCATATTTTTCTAAAATTTTACCATTTAAATCAAAAATATTAATTAAAGGTAAATTATGTTTTATTGCAACTTGATAATCATTAAAATCATGAGCTGGACTAATTTTAACACATCCTGTTCCTTTTGTTATTTTAGCATAGTTATCAGCTATAATAGGAATTGGTCGATTAATAATCGGTATTATTACCATTTTACCTACTAAATTAGTATATCTTTTATCTAATGGATTAATAGCAATTGCACTATCTGCTAATAGTGTTTCTGGTCTAGTTGTAGCAACAGTTAAATAATTTTTTTTATCTAAAGTGGTTATACCATCTTGAAACAAATATCTTAAATACCATATGTTTGTTTTTTTTTTTTTGTACTCAACTTCTAAATCAGAAATAACAGTTTTAAGTTTAAAATCCCAATGTATTAATCTTTTTTTTCTATAAATTAATCCTTGATTATAAAGAATAATAAAAATATCTCTTACAGATTTTGTAAATTTATTATCCATTGTAAATCTTGTTGTTTCCCATTCTGTAGATAAACCTAAACTTTTCATTTGATTATAAATAATATTACAATATTTATCTTTCCATTTCCAAATTTGATTTAAAAAAAATTTTTTACTATAATGATTTTTTGTTTTTCCTGTTTCATTAAAAATTTTTTGTTCTATTAAATTTTGGGTAGCAATACCTGCATGATCTATTCCTACTTGACATAATATATTTTTACCTAACATACGATGATAACGTATTAAAATATCAATTAAAGTATATTGTAATGCATGTCCTAGATGCAAATAACCTGTAATATTAGGTGGAGGAACCATAATAGAAAAACATTTTTTTGAATTATCTAATTTATTTTTTAAAAAATTATTATTTTCCCAATAATTATAAATTTTTTTTTCAAAAATTTTTGGATTATATATTTTATCCATAATAAAAAAATATCCTATATATAATAAAATTTATATTAAAATATAAAAAATTATTTATGATTAAATGTTTGGTTAATTAAAAATTGACATAACATATTAATAGGTCTACCAGAAGCCATTGCTCTATTATTTTTATAATACCAAGCTGTGCCAGCTATATCTATATGAGCCCATTTATATTTTTTTGTAAATTTAGATAAAAAACAAGCAGCAGTGATTGCACCTGCAATCCCATTACTACTATTAACTAAATGAGCAATATTTGATTTTAATTGATGAAAATATTTTTGATCATTAATAGGTAATTCCCAAACACGATCATCTGCTTCTAATGAAGCTTTTATAATTTTTTTAGATAGTTTTTTATTATTAGACATTAAACCACTAATATTATTACCTAATGCTATAACACATGCTCCTGTTAAAGTAGCAATATCAATTACATATTTAGGATTATATTTTTCAATATATGTTAATACATCACATAATATTAAACGTCCTTCAGCATCTGTATTTGTAATTTCAACAGTAATACCAGACATTGTTTTTATAACATCACTAGGTCTATATGCATTAGAACTAGGCATATTTTCACCACAAGCTAAAATAGCAATAATATTTAAAGGTAATTTTAATTGTGCTATTGCATGTATTGTACCATATATAGCGGCAGCACCACACATATCATATTTCATATCTTCCATATTTTTACTAGGTTTTAAGGATATTCCTCCAGAATCAAAAGTAACTCCTTTACCTAGTAAAATTATAGGTTGTAATTTGTTATTATTTTGATATTTTATTATAGACATATAAGGATTATTTTTTGATCCTTTACTAACAGCTAAATAGGAATTCATACCTATTTTTTTCATAATTTTTTTATTAATAATTTCTACAGAAATATTATTATATTGTTTAATTAATTTTTCGGCTTTAATAGATAAATATTTAGGAGTACATATATTAGGTGGTAAATTAGCTATATTTTTAGCTTTTTTTATACCTAAATTAATAGCTTTACTATGTTCTATTGCAGAAAAATAAGTATTTTCATTATTATTAGTAATAATAAATTTTATTTTTGAAGAAAAAAATAATTTCTGTTTTTTAAATTTATTAAATAAATAAATATTATGTTCAATAACATTTATTGTATCTCTAATATTCCAATATAACTCATAATTATCTATTTTTATATCTGTAAGATACCAATAAATTTCTTTAATAGAATATTTCTTTAAAATATTAATAACATTATTTACAATTAATTTATTTTTCTCTCTATTAAGAGTATTTTTAATACCACAACCTACAATAATAATTTTATTACATAAAAAATTAGGTATTTTATATAAAATTATATTTTGATTAATTTTACCTTGTATATTATTTTTTTTTAAAATATTTAAAATGTAATTATTTGATATATCATTTATTTTTTTTAAAATTTTAGAAAATTTATATTGTTCAAATATAGGTATTACTATACAATCTAGTAAATTTTTATTTGAAAAAATTATTTTTTCTGCAAAATATTGCATTTTATGATCTCCATAATTGGAAATAAAATAATTAAAGTTAATATAAATTATTTTTATGTATTTAAAAAATAAAATTTATTTTTTAATAAAAAAATAAGTTAATTGTAATTAATATATAACATTTTTTCAAAAAAATAATAATTTATGTTTAAAATAAAAAAAAATTTTTATATTTGAAAAAAAAAATAGACAAGCCCCTTGATGCATCAATATGTGGCCCCATTTCCCTTTCATTAGGGAATTTATTTATATAAAATATATTATTAAAATTTATTTTAATAATTTTTATATTTTAAAAAATTAATTACTTTATATATAAAATAGGAGTTAATAATTAATATGGGTAAAATAATTGGTATTGATTTAGGTACAACTAATTCTTGTGTAGCAATTATTGATGGAAATAAACCTCGTGTTTTAGAAAATGCTGAAGGTGAAAGAACTACTCCTTCAGTTATTGCATATACACAAGATGGAGAAATTTTAGTAGGACAACCAGCAAAACGTCAAGCTGTCACAAATCCTAAAAATACTCTTTTTGCTATAAAAAGATTAATCGGTAGAAGATTTAATGATAAAGAAGTACAACGTGATATAAAAATAATGCCATATAAAATTATAAAGTCTGATAATGGAGATGCATGGATAGATATTAAAGGAAAAAAAATGGCTCCACCTCAAATTTCAGCTGAAATTTTAAAAAAAATGAAAAAAACAGCTGAAGATTTTTTAGGTGTTAAAATAAATGAAGCTGTTATTACAGTGCCTGCCTATTTTAATGATGCTCAACGTCAAGCAACTAAAGATGCTGGTAGAATAGCAGGGTTAGAAGTTAAAAGAATTATAAATGAACCTACAGCAGCTGCATTAGCCTACGGATTAGATAAAGGTAAAGGGAATAGAATAATTGCTGTATATGATTTAGGTGGAGGAACTTTTGATATTTCTATAATTGAAATTGATGATGTAGATGGTGAAAAAACTTTTGAGGTATTATCTACTAATGGTGATACACATTTAGGTGGAGAAGATTTTGATAGTCGTATTATAAATTATTTAGTAAAAGAATTTAAAAAAGAACAAGGAATAGATTTAAAAAATGATCCATTAGCAATGCAAAGATTAAAAGAATCTGCAGAAAAAGCAAAAATTGAATTATCTTCAGCACAACAAACAGATGTAAATTTACCTTATATTACAGCTAATTCTTCAGGTCCAAAACACTTAAATATTAAATTAACAAGAGCTAAATTAGAGTCTCTAGTAGAAGATTTAATTGATCAATCAATAAAACCATTAAAAATGGCTTTAAAAGATGCTAATTTATCTCCTTCAGATATTAATGATGTTATTTTAGTAGGTGGACAAACTCGTATGCCTATGGTTCAAAATAAAGTATCATCATTTTTTGGGAAAAAACCAAGAAAAGATGTGAATCCTGATGAAGCAGTAGCAATTGGTGCAGCGGTTCAAGGTGGGGTATTAGCAGGTGATGTTAAAGATGTATTATTATTAGATGTAACTCCTTTATCTCTAGGTATAGAGACTATTGGGGGAGTAATGACTACATTAATAAATAAAAATACAACAATCCCAACTAAACATAGTCAGATTTTTTCAACAGCTGAAAATAATCAATCTTCTGTTACAATTCATGTTCTACAAGGAGAACGTAAAAGAGCAAGTGATAATAAATCTTTAGGACAATTTAATTTAGATGGAATTAGTCCTGCTCCTAGGGGTATTCCTCAAATAGAAGTAACATTTGATATAGATGCAGATGGTATTTTACATGTTTCTGCAAAAGATAAAAAAAGTGGACAAGAACAAAAAATTACAATACAAGCATCATCAGGTTTAAATAAACATGAAGTAGAAAAAATGATAAGAGATGCAGAAGCTAATACTGAATCTGATCGTCTTTTTGAAGAATTAGTTAAAATTCGTAATGAGGGTGATCAACTTATTCATAATACTGAAAAAAAACTTAAAGAAGTAGATAGTCAAGTTAATAAAGAAGACAAAATTTTAATAAAAAATTCTATTAATGAATTAAATAAATCTCTTAAAAAAGAAGATAAAAATGATATAAGAACAAAAATACAAAAATTAATTGAAACTTCTAGTAAAATAATGAATTTAACTAATAATGAGAATACTACAAAAGAAAAAGATAATAATATTAAAAATAATAATCAAGAAAATGAAGTTGTTGATGCTGAATTTGAAGAAGTTAAAGATAAAAAAAAATAATTATTTAATAATTTTATAAAAAAAATATTAAATTATATTATTAGTACTGTTTATTTTTTATTAATAAAATAATTAGTATTAATAAAATTATGGGATTAGATTAGGACAATAATGTATTATGGCAAAAAAAGATTATTATGATATTTTAGGTATTACTAGGAATGCTGAAGATCGTGAAATTAAAAGAGCATATAAACGTTTAGCTATAAAATTTCACCCAGATCGTAATCCCGGAAATAAAAATGCTGAAAATAAATTTAAAGAAATAAAAGAAGCGTATGAAATCTTAAGTGATTCAAAAAAAAGAGCTACTTATGATCAATATGGGCATTCTGCTTTCGAACAAGAAAATGTAAGTAATACAACTGATTTTAGTGATATTTTTGGAGATGTTTTTGGAGATATATTTGGAGGAAATTCAAGATCTAAAAAAAGATCTAGAAAAGGTTCTGATTTAAAATATTTAATTGAAATTTCTTTAGAAGAAGCGATAAAAGGTATAAATAAAAATATAAAAATTCCTGTTTTAAAAAATTGTAATTATTGTAATGGAACAGGATCCCAAGGATCATTACAAAAATGTAATACATGTAATGGTCATGGACAGATACAAATGAGCCAGGGATTTTTTACTGTTCAACAAACATGTCCTAGATGTAATGGTCAAGGCAATTTTATTAAAAATCCTTGTTTTTATTGTAAAGGTAAAGGTAAATTAGAAGTTTATAAAAATTTATTAGTAAAAATTCCTAGTGGAATTGATAACGGAGATCGTATTAGATTAAACGGTAAAGGTGAATTAGGTGAAAATGGAGCTCAATCTGGAGATTTATATATAGAAATTAAAATTAAAAAACATGCTATTTTTATTAGAGAAGGTAATAATTTGTATTGTGAATTACCAATAAATTTTATTACAGCTACTTTAGGTGGAGATATAGAAATACCTACATTTAATGGCTATGTAAAATTAAAAATCCCAGAAGGTACTCAAACAGGTAAAATGTTTAGAATACGTAATAAGGGTATAAAATCAATTAGAAGAAATAGTAATTTTGGTGATTTATTATGTAAAATAATAGTTGAAATACCGATTAATTTAAATAATGAACAAAAAAATATTTTATATCAATTAGATAAAAGTTTTAAAAATATTTCTAACTATAAAAATACTCCTAAAATAAGTAATTTTTTAAATAATATTAAAGATTTTTTTTATAATATAAAAAACTAATAATAATAGAGAGTATAAAAAATAAATTTATTTTTTATACTCTCTATTATTAAATTTATTTAATTATTTAAACCATGACAAAATTTATATTTTTTACCTGAATAACAAGGACACTTTTCATTTCTACCTATTTTTTTTTTTAAAAAATTCATATTATTTAAATATTTATCCTTTTTATTCATATATAAAGAATCAGATGTTTTTTTTATAATCATTAAATTATTATTTTTTATATTATTATTTACAATTTTAGCATTTTCTGATAAAATATCTGACGATTCATAATAATTTGTTATTATTTCTTTTTCTAATTTACTTAAAATAATAATAACCTTTTTCTTTAAAATATTTAACATTATATTAAACATTTTAAAAGATTCCTTTTTATATTCCTGTTTAGGATCTTGTTGAGCATAACCTCTTAAATGAATACCTTGTTTTAAGTATTCTATTGCAGCAAGATGTTCTGTCCATAAATTATCTAAAATTTTTAAAATAATATTTTTTTCAAAAATTTTTATATTTTTTATTTTTAAATTATTTATTTTTTTTAAATATTCTTTTTCTGAAAAATTAATAATTTTTTTTAAAAAAAAATCTTTATTGATTTCTTTTTTATTTTTTTTTATATATATATTTATCCAATTTTCAATTGGTAATTCTAAATTAAAAACATTAATAAAATAAACTTTTATTTTTTTTAAATCCCATTTTTCTTTTATATAATTATTAGATTTAATATAATTATTTATTAATTTTGTGAATACATCAATTCTAAAATTTTTAATTATTTGTTCAGTTTTTAATGATTTTATTAATTTATCTCTTTGAGAATATATTGATAAACGTTGATCATTTATTACATCATCATATTCAAGTAATTGTTTACGTATATCAAAATTATAATTTTCTACTTTTTTTTGTGCTTTAGAAATAGCTTTAGTTATCCAAGGATGTTCAATATAATCATTATTTTTCATACCAAGTTTTTGCATTAAAAATAACATATTTTTAGGAGCAAAAATACGCATTAAATAATCTTCCATTGATAGATAAAATCTTGAAATACCTGGATCACCTTGTCTTCCAGAACGACCTCTTAATTGATTATCAATTCTTCTAGATTCATGACGTTCAGTACCAATAACATATAAACCACCTAATTTTATAATTTCTTCATGTTTTATTTGCCATTGTAATTTTAATTTTTTTAATTCATCTAAACTATATTTTTTTTTTAATATAAAAGTCCCACCTAAAACAATATCAGTACCTCTTCCTGCCATATTAGTTGCTATTGTTACTGCATATTTCATGCCTGCTTTTGATATTATTTCTGCTTCTCTAGCATGAAATTTTGCATTTAAAACATTATGTTTTATACCTATTTTTTTTAATTTCTGAGAAATTAATTCTGATTTTTTTATCGAAACAGTACCAACTAATATAGGTTGACCTTTCAAATTTTTTTCTTTAATATCGTTAATTATTGCTTTTATTTTTTCTTTTTTAGTTAAATAGATTAAATCTGGTAAATCTTTTCTAATCATTGGTTTATTAGTAGGAATAACTATTGTATCTAATTTATAAATTTCTTTAAATTCAAAAGATTCAGTAATCGCAGTACCTGTCATTCCAGATAATTTTTTATATAATCTAAAATAATTTTGAAAAGTAATAGATGCTAGAGTTTGATTTTCATTATTAATTTTTACATTTTCTTTTGCTTCTATTGCTTGATGTAATCCCTCTGACCATCTTCTTCCTTCCATTAATCTTCCAGTATGTTCATCTACTATTATAATTTTATTATTTTTTAATATATAATCTACATTTTTTTTAAAAAGTTTATGTGCTCTTAAAGCAGAAATAATATGATGTATAATAATAATATTATCACTAGAATATAAAGATTCACCCTGATTTATTATTTTTTCTTCTATAAGTAATTTTTCTAAAAAAATTAAACCTTTTTCAGTTAAATATGCTTGACGAGATTTTTCATCTATAAAAAAATGTCCTTTTCCTTGAAATGAATTAGAATCTTCTTGTGATTGATAAATTAATTTAGGTATAATATTATTTATTTTTATATATAGTTTTGAACTATTTTCGGCAGCTCCTGAAATAATTAAAGGAGTTCGAGATTCATCAATTAGTATTGAATCAACTTCATCTATAATAGCATATTGTAAATTACGTTGTACCTTATCACTATAATTAAATACCATATTATCTCTTAAAAAATCAAAGCCATATTCATTATTAGTTCCATAAGTAATATCTGCTTTATAAGCATTTCTTTTTTCTTTTAATGACATAGAAGATATGTTAATACCGACAGTTAATCCTAAAAACTCAAATAATTTTTTATTATTTATAGCATCACGTTGTGCTAAATAATCATTAACAGTAACAATATGGACCCCTTTATCATTAAGAGCATTAAGATATGCTGGTAATGTAGAAGTTAATGTTTTACCTTCTCCTGTTTTCATTTCAGCTACACAATTATTATTTAAGACAATACCTCCTATTAATTGAACGTCAAAATGACGCATACCAAATATTCTTTTACTAGCTTCTCTAACTGTAGCAAAAGCTTCTGGTAAAATATTTTCTAAAGAAAAATTATTTTTTAATTTTTCTTTAAAATATAAAGTTTTATTTTGTAATTCAAAATTAGTTAATTTTTCAAATTCTATTTCCATTTTATTAATAATATTTACGGTTTTTTGAATATTTCGTAAAATATGATCATTATTACTACCAAAAATTTTAGTAAAAATTTTTTTTAACATATTAATACTCTTGATAAAATATATTTGTATATATTAGAAATATTATTTGACGTTTATTTTAACAAAATAAAAAAAAATATATATAATTTTTTATAAAAATTAAAGGATAAAATTATGCGTAATAATAAATTATTACTGATTAATAAAATTTTTCAAAAAAATAAATATTCATCATATACAAAAATTTTATATAAAATATATACACATACAGATATTTTAATAAAAATTAAAAATTGTATAAAGAAATATTTACCTATAGAATTACATAATTTATATAATGTAAATAATTTTAAAAATCATATTCTAATAATAGAAACATATAATGCTAGTTATATGATTAGATTTTTATCAGAAAAATCTAATCTTTTATATTTTTTAAAAAAAAACATTATTCCATCTTTAAAAAAGATAGATATTAAAATTAATCCTCTCTTTTTTAAAAAAAATTTTATTAATAATCATACTAATAATAAATATATACCTAAAAAAAATGTATTAAGTAAATATAGTACTAAATTATTATTAAATATCGCAAAACAAAGTTCTAAAAAATTAAGTTATACAATTAAAAAATTTGTAAAAGTTATGTAATATTAATTTTTTAAATAAAAATTTTTTAAAAAAAAATTTATTTAGTTAAATTTAAAATTTTTATAACTAAATCATAAAAAGATAATCCTATTTCTTTTGCTGCTAATGGATATAGACTATGTGTTGTCATCCCAGGGATGGTATTTATTTCTAATAGTTGAAACTTTTTATTTACATCTAAAATTACATCAATTCTTCCCCATGTTTGACAGTTTAATACTTTCCATGCTTGTAAAACAATATTTTCTAATTCTTTTATTTTATTCTTACTTAATCCACTAGGACAAAAATATTTAGTTGTATTTAAATAATATTTAGCTTGATAATTATAAAAAGAATTAGGATATTCTATTTTTATAGGAGGTAAAATTTTTTTATTTAAAATCCCTATTGTATATTCTTCTCCTTTTATATATTTTTCGATTAAAATATCATCATTATATATAAATGATTTTTCTAGTGAATTAAATAAATCATCTATATGATCAATTTTAGCATTACCTAAACTAGAACCATTACAATTGGGTTTAATAAAAACAGGTAAATTTAATTTTAAAATTTTTTTTTCTATTTTTAAATAATTTGATTTTATAAAATCTTTTTTATTTAATAAATAATGAGGATAAATAACTGGTAATCCATATTCATTCCAGATAGTCTTTGTAAGATATTTATTCATAGTAATTGCTGAAGTTAATAAATTACTTCCAGTATAAGGAATATTAAGATAATCTAATATCCCTTGAATAGTTCCATCCTCTCCTCCTTTACCATGTAAAGATATAAAAATTTTTTTAAATCCATATTTTTTTAAATATAATAATGGAAAATTTATTGGATCTATCCCAATAGCATTAATTCCTGATTTTATTAAAGCATTTAAAATTGCTTTACCAGATTTTAAAGAAATTTCTCTTTCTGGAGAATTACCTCCAAATAAAACAGCTATTTTTTTTGACATAATTTTTAATTTAAACTTATTATAATTACTGATTATTAATTTAATTTTTTTAATTTTTAATACTATTACTTATTAATAATGATGAGATATGATTTATATCACCTGCTCCTTGAAAAATTAACACTTCATTTCCTTTTAATTTTAAATATATATTATTTACAATATCATAATAATTTTTTAAATTAATAAATTTAGGATTAATTATACCTAATTCTTTTATCTTTTTAGTTAAAAATTTACTATTAGCTTCTTTAATAATATTTTCTCCTGCAGAATAAGTATTTAAAATAAATAGTTTATCAACTTTAGATAATATTTTTATAAATTCATTTAGTAAATTTTTAGTTCTAGAATAACGATGAGGTTGGAAAATCATTACTAATTTTCTATTAGGCCATATTTTTCGTGATGTATTAATAGTTATATTTATTTCAGTAGGATGATGACCATAGTCATCAATAATAATTATATTTTTTTTATATTTTATTTTTTGGTAAGGTAATATATATCCTAAAACATCAAATCTTCTTTCGATACCTTCAAATTTTTTTAAAAATTTTATAACCATCATTGAGTCGAGACCCATATAAGATGATACTGCAAATGCAGCAGTTGCATTTAAAGCATTATGATATCCAGGAATATTTAAATTTATTTCTAATGATATATTTTTTTTTTTTTCTAATAAAAAGAATTTACTTTTATATCCATTTTGTTGATAATTATATAATTGTAAATCAGCTTCTTTATGAAAACCATATGTAATAATATTTTGTTTTAAAATATTTTTATTTTGTTTTATTAAATTAAAATTATGAATATTATCTATACAAATAATAATACATCCATAAAATGGGATTTTTTTTATAAATTTTAAAAATGTTTTCTTTAAAATTTCAATATTATTTTGATAATAATCTAAATGTTCATTTTCAATATTTGTAATAATATTTATTATTGGATTTAAATATAAAAATGATTTATCACTTTCATCTGCTTCTGCAATAAAATATTTACTTGAACCTAAATAAGCATTTTCTTTAGAAAATTTTAAAAAACCACCATTAATAAATGTAGGATCTAACATAAATAGTTTAAATATTTTATATATTATTGCAGTAGTTGTAGTTTTACCATGAGTTCCTGTAATAGTTATTCCATAAAAAAATCTCATTAATTCTGCTAACATTTGTCCTCTACTAATAATAATAATATTTAATTTTTTAGCTGCAATTAATTCTGGATTATTATTTTTAATAGCAGTAGATACAATAATAAGATCTATATTATTTGTAATATTTTTGGCATCATGTTTTAAATTTATTTTTATATTTAATAAACTTAATTTTTTTATAATAAAATTAGAATATATATCTGATCCACTAACTTTATAACCTTGTTTAGCTAAAATTGTTGCAATACCTCCCATTCCAGAACCACCAATACCAATTAAATATATATGATTAATATTTTTCATTTTTGGTATTTTATTTAAATTTTTTTTATTAAGCATATTTATAAATTTTATTTTATTTAAAATTGAATTAATTAATTAATTTTTATTTTTTTTAATTCTTGATAAATTAATTCTGTAGAATTTAATTTTATCAAATTATATGATCTTTTAGCCATATATGCTATTTTTTTTTTATTTAAAGTTAATATATTATTAGCAATTTTATTTATATTTAAATTATGTTGTTCATATATTTTAGCAGCTCCTATTCTTTTTAAGTTTATTGCATTAAAATATTGTTGTTTATCTTTATGTTGAAAAGGTATAAAAATAGCAGGTAATCCTATTGTAATAATTTCAGTTACAGTCATAGCTCCTGATCTACATAATATAATATCAGCCCATTTATATGCTTTATCAATATTTTCTATATACTCTTTTATAATTAGATTATTAATCTTATTTTTTTTATATTCATAATATATTTTTTTAAGATTACCTTTTCCAACTTGATGTAAAATAGATATTTTATTTTTTAAAATTTTTGCTAATTTTATACCTATTTTATTTATTATAGTTGCTCCTTGACTTCCTCCTGTAATTAATAAATGAATAGGTTTATGAATTTTTATACAAGATCTCTTATATAAAGATAATTTAATTATCTTATTACTTATAGGATTTCCTACTAAGATTGCATTATGTAATGTATTTGGATATGCTTGCATTTTTATTGTTGCTATTTTAGATAGAATTTTATTTGTTATTCCAGAAACACTATTTTGTTCATGTATTATTAATGGGATATTACATAACCATGCAGCTAAACCACTAGGACCTGAAATGTAACTTCCCATTGTTAAAATTAAATGTGGTTGATATTTTTTATAAATTAGAATTGATTTATAAGTTGATATAATTAATTTAATTATGGTAATAATTATAGAAAAAATATTTTTATTTTTAAACCTGTAAAATTCTATTAAATAAATACGTATATTTTTTTTAGGAATAATTTTAGCTTCCATTCTAGATAATGTTCCTAACCAACGTACGTCCCAACCTTTTTTTATTAATTTATATGCTATATTTAAAGCTGGGTTAATATGTCCTCCTGTTCCACCTGCTACGATAATAATTTTTCTTTTTTTCATATCTAAAATATTTTTAATATAAATTAAAATATATAAAATTATATATTATTTTTTTATAAAAATATATTATTTAGAATTATGAAATTTTTTAACTAATCTTATAAATTCTTTACCACGATGTTTAAAATTTTTAAATTGATCAATACTAGAACAAGCTGGTGATAATAATACAACATCTCCAAATTGTACTAATTTAATTATTTTTTTTACTCCTTGATATATTGTTTTTACTATTTTTGCTTTAGGATAAAATGACAATATTTTTTTACCTGATATTCCAAAACAATAAACATTAATATTATTTTTTTTTTGTAAATATTTTTTTAATAAATATAATTCACAATTTTTATCATATCCTCCTAATAATAACCAAATCCTTTTTTTTTTATATAAATATTTTAAAGCTGCTTTAGTACTACTAATATTTGTAGATTTTGAATCATTAATCCAAGTAACACCATTTTCTATATGTATTATTTGTAATATATGATCCATATTTAAATAATTACTTATTTCTTGTAAAGAAATTTTTTTAGAAATTTTTAATACATCTGTTACTGCTAGTACTGCTAAAGCATTTAAATAATTATGAATACCAATTAATTTTGTTTTATTAAAATTTAAAATTTTTTTATTATTAATTTGTAAATAAATATTGTTTTTTGCATAATATAATGTATATTTACCAGAAAACTCTCCAAAAGTAATATATTTTTTTTTTTGATCAAAATATTTAGGATAACACAATATATTGTCTGCATTATATATGCAAATAGAAGCATATTTATAAATACGTAATTTAAAATCACGATATTGTTCCATACCTAATGGGTATCTATCCATATGATCTTGAGAGATATTTAAAATAATTGCAATGTAAATATTTAATTTTTTTATTGTTTCTAGTTGAAAACTAGATATTTCTAAAATATAGAAATCTCTTGTAAAAGATAATAAATCTAGAACAGGATAACCTATATTACCCCCAACACTAATATTAAAATTATTTTTTTTCATAATTTTACCGATCATGTTGGTTACAGTACTTTTACCATTTGTACCTGTAATAGCTATTACGGGGGTTGTATTATAACGAGCAAATAATTCTATATCTCCTATTATTTCAATACCTTTTTTTTTTGCTTCTAATAAAAGATTATTAAAAATTGATATACCAGGACTTAAAATTATTAATTGCGAATTTAATATCCATTCTTTTTTTAAATAACCTAAATGACATGGAATATAAGATGGTATTTTTTTTATAAATTTTGGATGATTACATGTATCCATAACAGAAGGTATAATATTTTTTTTTAAAAGAAAATTTAAACATGATATACCTGTTAATCCTAATCCTATAATAAGTATTTTTTTATTCATTTTAAATTTTTTATATTATTATAATTAAAGAAAATAACACTAATATTAATGAAATAATCCAAAATCTAATAATAATACAAGGTTCTGTAATTCCTTTTAATTCATAATGATGATGTAAAGGAGCCATTAAAAAAAAACGCTTTTTATCATATTTAAATTTAATTACTTGAATTATTACAGAAATTGATTCTAGTATGAATACACCACACATTATAAGGAATAAAAATTCTTGTCTTATTAATATTGCTATTATAGATATAATACAACCTAATGATAAAGATCCTACATCTCCCATAAAAATTTTAGCAGGATAAGTATTGTACCATAAAAATCCTAATCCTGATCCAATAATAGCTAAACAGATAATTATTAATTCTTTTGCATTTTTTATATAAATAAAATTAAAATATTCAGAAAAATATATATCTCCTGAAAAATAACATAATATAGATAATCCTAAAGAAATAAAAATTACAGGCATTATTACTAAACCATCTAATCCATCAGTTAAATTTACAGAATTACTTATTCCTATAATTATTAAATAAGAAATAATTAAATATAAAGTAAAGTTTAAATTATATTTAATAATTTTATTTGTAAAAGGTATAATAAATTGTATATATAATTTTTCTGTATTATTTATATAAATAAATGATATTGTTATAATTGTACAAATAGATTGAAAAAAAAATTTTTTAGAAGGAGATAGTCCTTTAGAATTATTTAAAATAATTTTATAAAAATCATCTATAAATCCGATTATTGAATATAATATCATTATAATTAATGAGTAAAAAATATATTTATTTGATAAATCTGAACAAGAAATAACAGCTATTAAAATAGCTAATAATAATATTATCCCCCCCATAGTAGGGGTATTATTTTTAGAATAATGTGTAACAGGACCGTTTTTTCTAATAATTTGAGAAATTTTTTTTTTATTAAAATAATTAATAAAAAATGGACTTAAAAAAAAAGTAATTATAAAAGATGTTAAAAATGCTATTATAAGACGAATTTTAAAGTTTAAAAAAAATAAATCTACATTTTTTAAAAAATATTGTAAATATTTAAATAATATTAATAACATTTTAATTTCTCCAATAAAATATTAATTAATATTTCCATTTTATTATTACGTGATCCCTTAAATAAAATTGTATAATTTTTTAGTTTTTTTATTATTAAAAATAATTGATTTACTAATTTTTTTTTACTTAAAAAATGTTTTGCATTTATATTACCTTCGGTAAGATATTTACTATATTTTCCAAAACTAAAAATATAATCTATATTAGTTTGTACAATTAAATTTTTAATTTTTTTATGATAAAATAATGTATATATTCCTAGTTCTAACATATCACCAATAACTAAAATTTTAGTACCTGTAAAATTTTTAAGAATATTAATTGCTATATTTACCGAATGAGGATTTGCATTATATGTATCATTTATAATTAATTTATTATTATCAATAATAATTGGATACATTCTTCCTTGAATAGGTCTAAAATATTTTAGACCATAAGCAATTTCATTTAATGAACATCCTACAGAAAAAGATAATGCAGCAGATGCTAATGCATTACTAATATTATGTATTCCCCCTCCTATTAAAAATAATTTAATTAATATCTCTCCAATAGGAGATATTAAAGTAAATGTAATTTTATTAGATAAAATTTTTATATTTTTTGTAAAAAAATTAGTTTTTTTATTATATAAAGAAAAAGTTAAAATATTACATTTATTAATTAAGTTTTTTAAAATTTTTTTTTGATTATTATCATCATAATTAAAAATAGCAGTTCCTTTATTTGTTAAATAATTAAAAATATTACTTTTACATTGAATAATATTATTTAAGGATTTAAATCCTTGTAAATGTGATTCTGATATATTATTAATTAGTGCAATATTAGGTTTTACTAAACTAGAAGTATAAGCAATATCATTTATTTGATTTCCTCCTATTTCAATTACTGCACATTGATATTTATTTTTAATATTTAATAATGTTAAAGGAACACCAATATGGTTATTCATATTTTTTTTAGTAAATATAATTTTATATTTTTTTTTTAATATAGATATTGTCATTTCTTTTACTGAAGTTTTACCTGATGAACCTGTTATTCCTATTACAGAATTATTAAATTGTGTTCTTTTCCATAAACCTAATTTTCCTAATGCTAAAATGGTATCAAATACAATTATTTGAGAAATATTAACATTAAAAAATTTATTTACTAAAATAGCTAATGCTCCATTTTGGATTGCCTCTTTAATAAAAGAATGCCCATCAAATTTTCTTCCATTAATAGCAATAAAGATACAATTTTTTTTAATTTTTTTACTATTTATAGAAAAATTTAATATTTTAATATTATTTCCAATTAATACCCCATTAACTATTTTTGATAGTTTTTTTAAACTAATTAACTTATTCATATTTATTTCTTAATATATTTTGAATAGTATTAAAATCTGAATAGTTTAAAATTTTATTACCAATAATTTGATAATTTTCATGACCTTTACCTGCTATTAAAACTGTATCTTCTTTAGAAGAATTATATACTGCATAAGAAATAGCTTTGATTCTATCAAGAATAATATATATATTACTTGATATACTACATCCTTTTTTTATATCTTGAATTATATTATTTATATTTTCTGTTCTAGGATTATCAGTAGTTAAAATTACATTTTCAGCATATTTAGTTGCTATATATCCCATTATTTTTCTTTTTCCTAAATCTCTTTCACCTCCACATCCAAAAACACACCATATTTTTCCATAAGTAATTAATCTTATAGTTAATAATATATTTTTTAATGCATCAGGACTATGAGCATAATCAATTATGATATTAGAATATTTTTTTTTAAAATAAATTTTTTGCATACGTCCTGGAACTGGTTTTATTTTAGATACTGTTTGTAATAATTTTTTTAAAGGATAATTTAAGCTTAATAATGCAGCCATACTTAAAATAATATTTAAAACATTAAATTTACCTATTAAATTTATTTTCATTTTGCCATTACCCCAACTAGAATTAAATAAAATAATTGTTTTATTAGGTAAATAAATCACATTTTTTATATAAATAAATATATTAGATTTATATATTTTTTTTTTAGTAGTAACGTATATTACTTCAGATAATTTTCTAAACCATTTTAATCCAATATTATCATCAATATTTATAATTTTTTTTTTTACTTTATGAGTAGAAAAAAAACTCCATTTAGATAATTCATAATTATTCATATTATGATGATAATCTAAATGATCTCTAGTTAAATTTGTAAAAATTCCAATAGTAAAAAATACATTATATACTCTAAATTGTGTTAATCCATGGGAAGAAACTTCCATTATTATAATATTTGCTTTTTTTTTTATAAATTTTTTTATTGTAGATTGTATTTTTATTGCTGAATCTGTCGTATTATTAGTTTGAATTAATTTATTACTAAATCCATTACCAATGGTACTTAAAATAGCAGGATTTCCTCCTAATAATTTAATCCATTGCATTAAAAAATGAGTTATACTTGTTTTTCCATTAGTACCTGTAATTCCTATAACTGGTATTTTTTTACTTGGATTATCATATAATAGGCCTGCAAAATATGAAATATGTTTATTTAAATTAGGTAAATATATAATAGGTATATTTTTTTTAAAAATAATACTAAAAGATGATATTTTATCATCTGGATATGTTAATACGGCAACAGCACCATTTAATATCGCATCTTTAATAAAATTTTTACCATTATTTTTACATCCTTTTATTGCTATAAAAAGACAGTTTTTACCTTTAATTTTTCTACTATCTAAAACCATTTTATTTATTAAAATATTTTTAATTAAATTATTTTTTACATAACCATTTAATAATTTTTGTAAACTAAATAAAGAAGAAATCAATGATTTAAATCCTTAATTTAAAATATTTTAGGAAACAAAATAATAAATTAAAATTATTATTTTTTTTAAATTTTTTCTGCAATACGTAGTATTGCACTTCTTGATCTGGGATTATTAAAAATTTCTTTTTTACTCGGGAAAATTCTATCAATAATTTTTAAATTTATCGTATTATTTTTATAATAAAAATTATTTATTTCCTTTTCAGTTATAGGTAGTTTATGATGAATATTTTTTTTATATGAAGTACTATATTTTTTCATAAAATGCTTAATTATTCTATCTTCTATTGAATGAAAACTAATAATTGATAAAATACCACCTTTTTTTAATAATTTTAATGAAATTTTTAAAGATTTTTTTAACTCTTTTATTTCTTTATTTAAAAAAATTCTTATTGCTTGAAAAGATCTTTTAGCTGGATGTTTAAATTTATTATTTTTACTAATAGAACATATTAAAGTAGATAAATCTTGTGTATTATTTAATTTTTTTTGTAAAATATATTTTTTTATATTATATGCTATTTTTTTATGGTATCTTTCTTCACCATATTTTTTTAATATTTCGGATAATTTTTTTTCATTTATATTTTTTAATAAAGTATAAGCTGTTTTTTTTTTTTTTTGATTTATACGCATATCTAATGGGCCATTAGACATATAAGAAAAACCTCTTTGGGGATTATTTAATTGAAATGAAGAAATTCCTAAGTCGAATAATATTCCATCTATTTTACCTATTTTATTATTTAAAACATATTTTAATTTTGAAAAATTTTTATTAATATAAATAATTCTATTATCTATAATTTTATATTTTAAAATTGTTTTTATATCACAATCTACTGCATAAATTCGTCCATAATTTCCTAATTTAGATAAAATTAATTTTGTATGTCCTCCGCATCCATAAGTAGCATCTATATATATTCCATTAGTTTTAATATTTAAACTCTGAATAGATTCTTTTAATAAAACTGGTATGTGTTTCATTATATAATTAAATTAATTTCTATGTAATTTATATAAAATATTATATAATATAAACATAATTTATATATATTTTTTAATATATTTTTAAAAAAATTTATTAAATTTTAAAGGGTATGATTATGATAGAATATCAAAATTTAAAAAGTACTACTTTAAAACAAGAAAAATATCATATACAGACATACTTTAGAAGAGTATATGGATGGATGTCTTGTGGTTTATTATTAACAGCATTTGTTTCTTGGTATGTTTCTAACACAATACAAGTAATAAATTATTTATTAAATAATAGATTTTTTTTATTAGGTTTATGTTTTTTACAATTTGCATTAGTCTTTATTATGTCTAATTTATTAAACAGATTATCAGGTAAAACATTAACTACATTATTTATGTTTTATTCTTCTTTAACAGGATTAACAACAGCGGGGGTATTTTCTGCATATAATCAAAATACAATTTTTACAGCTTTTATAACTACATCATTAACATTTTTATCTATGTGTTTATGGGGATATTTTACTAAAAAAGATTTAAGTTATCTAGGTAATATTATTCTAATGGGGATCCTTGGTATAATTATATCATCATTTATAAATTTTTGGTTACAAAATAATTTTGTATCGTCTATAATAAATTATGTTAGTGTAATTTTTTTTACATTACTTATTGCATATGATACACAAAAATTAAAAAATATTGCAAAACAAATTAGTTTAAATATAAATGACAAAGATAATTTAAGAAGATACGCTATTTTAGGTGCTCTTATGTTATATTTAGATTTTATTAATCTATTTTTTATAATATTAAATTTAATTAGTAATAATGAAAATAATGATAATAATGATGATAAATAGATATTAATTAATATTCTAAAAAATAATTAGAATTATTAATTATTTTTATTATTTTATTAATTTTAAACAAAAACATTATTTAAATAAAATATCTAAATTTTAAAATAATTAATATTAAAAAGTAATTAAATATGTCTACACCTATGATGGAGCAATATTTTAAATTTAAAAAACAATATCCTAATATTTTACTTTTTTATAGATTAGGAGATTTTTATGAAATGTTTTTTGAAGATGCAAAAAAAGCATCAAAAATATTAAATATTGTATTAACTAAAAGAGGAAAATTAAATGGAAAACCTATTCCTATGGCAGGAATACCAGTTAATAGTATAGAAAATTATTTATCAAAATTAATTAAATTAGGAGAATCTGTAGCTATTTGTGAACAAATAGAAAAAAAAAAAAATACATTATCTAAAAATAAAATTTTAAATAGAAAAATAGTTAGAATTATTACACCTGGAACAGTTAGTGATGATATTTTATTAAATAATAAAATTGATAATTTATTAGGATCAATATATCAAGATATAAAATTAGGATTTGGTTATGCAACACTAAATATTAGTTCTGGCGATTTTAGAATCATGGAAAATAAAGATATTAATATAATTGCAGGAGAATTACAAAGAACAAATCCAAAAGAATTATTATATTCTGAAAATTTTCAAGATATAAGTTTATTAGAAAAAAGAAATTGTATTAGACGTAGACCATTATGGGAGTTTGATATAGATACAGCAATTCAACAATTAAATATGCAATTTAGAACTAAGAACTTAAAAAGTTTTGGTATTGATAAATCATTTTTAGCTATTAGAGCGGCAGGATGTTTAATCCAATATGTTAAAGATACACAAAAAGTATATTTACCACATATTAATAATATTTTTTTAGAAAATCATAATAATGAAATTATTATGGATGAAAATACACGTAAAAATTTAGAAATTATTAATAGTATTTCAGGAGATAAGGATAATACTTTAATTAAAGTATTAGATTATACTACAACTAGTATGGGAAGTCGTTTATTACAAAGATGGCTAAATAATCCAATACGTGATATAAAAATTATTTTAAATAGACAAAAAAATATTTTTGTTTTACAAAAATATTTTTTAGATTTTCAAAAAATATTATTAAAAATTAGTGATATTGAAAGAATTATTGCTAGATTAGCTTTAAAAACTGCAAAACCAAATGATTTAGTGTCTTTAAGACAAACATTAAATTATTTACCTAAAATTTATAAAATTCTTCAAAAAATTAATAATTGTGAAATAAAATCAAAAATTTTAAATTTAGGACTTTTTTCTCAATTAAAAAAATTATTAGAAAAATCTATAAAAAAAAAACCTGCTTTATCTTTAAAAGAAGGAAATGTTATAGCTACTGGATATAATCAAGAATTAGACAAATTGAGAGAATTATCAAATGATTCAAATAAATATTTATTTTTTATAGAAAATCAAGAACGTAATTTATTAAAAATAGAAAAATTAAAAATAGGATATAATACAATTCATGGATATTATATTCAAATTAATAAAAGTTATAAAGGTAATTTACCTAATAAATATATTCAAATTCAAACTTTAAAAAATTTTAAAAGATATTCTATTCCAGAATTACAAAAATATCAAAAAAATATTTTTTTATCTAAAGAAAAACTCTTAAATTTAGAAAAATATTTATATAATAAATTATTTTCTTATATTAATCCTTTTTTAGTAAATTTACAAAAAATATCATTATATTTATCTGAATTAGATGTATTATGTAATTTATCTGAAAGATCTCTAACTTTAAATTACACATGTCCTATAATTAGCAAAAAAATAGGAATATCATTAATTAATTCTAGACATCCCATTGTTGAAAATATTATAAAATCATCTTTTATAGCTAATAATGTTATATTAACTGATAAACAAAATATGTTATTAATAACAGGTCCTAATATGGGTGGTAAAAGTACTTATATGAGACAAATAGCTTTAATTATATTAATGACTTATATAGGTAGTTATGTTCCTGCAGATAAAGCTATTATAGGTCCTATAGATAGAATTTTTACTAGAATAGGTTCTGCAGATAATATTTCTTTTGGATTATCTACTTTTATGGTAGAAATGATAGAAACTGCAAATATTTTAAGAAATGCAACAAAAAAAAGCTTAGTATTAATGGATGAAATAGGAAGAGGTACATCTACTCATGATGGTTTAGCTATAGCATGGGCTTGTGCGGAAAATATCGCTAAAAAAATTAAATCACTTACTTTATTTGCAACTAATTATATCGAATTAGCAAATTTAAAAATTAAAAATAAATGTATAAAAAACATGTTTTTTGATGCAATAGAAATTAATAATTCTATTGTATTTTTATATAAGATTAAAAATGGATCAATTAATAAAAATTATGGCTTATTTGTAGCATCTTTAGCAGGTATTCCTAAAGAAGTTATTAAACAAGCAAAGAAAAAAATTAAACAACTAGAAAATTATAATATTTAAATTATATTTTTTAAAAAAGTTTTATTTAAAATAAAATATATAAATTTATTATTTTAATAAAATTATTCTTATTACATAAGTTAAATATAAAATTATAAAAATTAATGTTATAAATTAGCGCTTATTTTTATAATTCTATAAACTTAATTATTTTGAACTATATATTTAGAAATATAATCACAAATTTATAACTTATAAAGTTATAAGTTAAAAGGATATTTATTTACATGAATTTTTTTGCTAAAGAAATAAAATTAATTAATATTGAAGAAGAATTAAAAAATTCTTATTTAGATTATGCAATGTCAGTTATAATAGGAAGAGCATTACCAGATGTAAGAGACGGATTAAAACCAGTACATAGACGTATATTATATGCTATGTATATATTAGGAAATACATGGAATAAATCTTATAAAAAATCAGCAAGAATAGTCGGAGATGTAATAGGAAAATATCATCCCCATGGGGATAATGCAGTCTATGATACAATTGTAAGATTAGCACAAAATTTTTCATTAAGATATCCATTAATAAAAGGACAAGGTAATTTTGGTTCTATTGATGGAGATTCTGCTGCAGCTATGCGTTATACTGAAATAAAAATGTCTAAAATTTCTCAAGAAATTATTAACGATTTAGAAAAAAATACAGTAAATTTTTTATCTAATTATGATAATACAGAAAAAATACCTGAAATAATGCCTACAAAAATACCTAATTTATTAATAAATGGATCATCTGGTATAGCAGTAGGTATGACAACTAATATTCCTCCTCATAATATTACTGAGGTAATTAATGCTTGTTTAGCTTATATTAAAAATAATACTATTACTATTAAAGAATTAATGAATTATATTCCAGGTCCTGATTTTCCTACCGCAGGTATTATTTATGGTATTAATGAAATTGAAAATGCATATAATACGGGAAAAGGAAAAATTTTTCTTAGAGGACGTATTAAAATTATTAAAAATAAAGAACAAAAATATAAAAAAATCATAATTTATGAACTTCCTTATCAAATAAATAAATCTAAATTAATAGAAAAAATAGCTTTTTTAATAAAAGAAAAGAAAATTCAGGGTATTAAAACTTTAAGAGATGAATCTGATAAAGATGGGGTCAGAATTTTAATTAGAATTAAAAAAGATATATCTATTAATGTAATTTTAAATAATTTATATAAATTAACTCCTTTACAAACTACTTTTAGTATAAAAATGGTTTCTTTATATAAAGGTAAGCCTACATTAATGTCTTTAAAAAATATTATTAAAGCTTTTATTTCTCATAGACGTGAAATAGTAATAAGAAGAACAAATTATGAAATAAATAAAGCTCGTAGTAAAGCACATATATTAGAAGGATTAATAGTAGCTTTATTAAATATAAAAGAAATTATTAAAATTATTCGCTTTTCTAAAGTATCAGAAACTATAAAAGATAAAATCTATTTACAATCTTGGAAAATTCCAAATATATTTCAAATATTTAATTTACAAGAAAAAAAAACATTAAATATTTATTTAACTAATTCTAATTTAATAAAATTTAATGATAATTATCATTTTAGTTATACACAAATTAAAGCTATTTTAGAACTAAAATTAAATAAATTAACAAATTTAGAACATAAAAAATTATGTATAGAATATGAAAATTTAATATATAAAATATCAAATTTAATGAAAATAATTGAAGATTATGAATACTTAATGAAAGTAATATATAATGAATTAGTCTTAGTAAAAAAAGAATTTGGAGATAAGAGAAAAACGGAAATTATTTTAAATAAAAACAATCATTCTATAATTCAAAAAAAAGATTTAATTAATCATGAAAAAGTTATTATTACTTTATCTTATCAAGGATATATTAAGTATCAAAAAATTACTGAATATAATTTACAACATAGAGGTGGTAAAGGTAAAATAGCTGTAAAATTAAAAGATAATGATTTTATATATAAAATATTAATAGCATATACTCATGATCAAATTTTATGTTTTTCTAATAAAGGATATTTATATTGGTTAAAAGTATATGATATACCTGAAGCTAATAGATATGCAAAAGGAAAACCTATTATAAATTTTATTCCCTTAAAAAATAATGAAATTATTAATACTTTTATTGTAATAAATAATTATACAAATTATTCTAATTTAGTTATGGTAACTTCACAAGGTAAAATTAAAAAAACAAATTTAAATAAATTTAATAAACCTAGATCTAATGGAATTATTGCAATAAAGTTAAAAAAAAAAGATAATTTAATAGGAGTATCTATTATTAATAAAAATGATAAAATTATGTTATTTTCTTCATTAGGTAAGGTAGTTAAATTTAATGAATCTGAAATTAAATCCATGGGAAGGAATACAATAGGTGTAAAAGGTATTAGTTTTTTGAATAAAAAAAAAGATTATGTAGTTTCATTAATAGTATTAAATCATAAATTTAAAAAAAATATTTTTACTATAACAGAAAATGGATATGGAAAATGCACTAATAATAAAAAGTTTCCTACAAAATCTAGAGCTACAAAAGGAATTATATCTATGAAAATTAATCAAAGAAATGGTAAATTAGCAGGATCTTTAAAAGTAATAGATAGTGATCAAGTAATTATAATTACGAATATGGGAACTTTAATACGTATAAATATATCTGAAATTTGTGTTGTTGGACGTAACACAAAAGGCGTAATTATTATTAAAACAAAATTTAATGAAAAAGTTATTGGATTACAAAAAATTTAAAAAACTTATAATTTTTTCTATTTTAAATTTTTAATTAATTTTAAAAAAATCTTTAAATTTTGATATTTTATCTGTTTTTTCCCATGAAAAAATATTTCTACCAAAATGACCATAAGATGCAGTTTTTTTATATATTGGTTTTAATAAATCTAACATTGTTATCAAATTAAAAGGTCTTAAATCAAAAGTTGTTTTAATAAATGAAGTTATTTTTTTATCAGATACTTTTCCAGTACCAAATGTATTTACCATTATTGAAATTGGTTTAGCAATACCAATAATATATGCAATTTGTATTTCACATCGTGACGCTAAAGATGATGCTACTATATTTTTAGCTATATACCGAGCTGCATAAGCAGCTGATCTATCTACTTTAGATGGATCTTTTCCGGAAAAAGCTCCTCCTCCATGTCTAGCCATACCGCCATAAGTATCTACAATAATTTTTCTTCCAGTTAAACCACAATCACTAATAGGTCCCCCAGTAATAAAACGACCAGAAGGATTAATAAAAAATTTTGTTTTTTTATTTATCCATATTTTAGGTAAAACAGGTTTAATAATTTCTTCCATAATTGCTTCTTTTAATTTTTTAAATGATATTTCTTTAGAAATTTGTGTTGATAAAACTACAGAATCTATATTAATAATTTGATCATTTTTATATTTAAAAGTAATTTGACTCTTTGCATCTGGTTCTAACCATGATAAAATTTTTTTTTTTCTTATTAACGATTGTTGATACATTAACTTATGTGCATATATAATAGGTGCCGGCATGAAAACATCTGTTTCATTTGTTGCATAACCAAATACAAATCCTTGATCTCCTGCTTTTTGATTAGCTTTATCTAAATTAGATGTTATACCTTTATCAATATCATTTGATTGTTTACTTATAATATTTAATATTGTACATGTATTAGCATCAAATCCTTTATCAGGATTAGTATATCCTATTTCTTTTATAGTTTTTCTTGTTATTTTTTCTATATTTATTTTAGCTTTTGTTGTTATTTCTCCTCCAATTAATACTATATTATTTTTAATATATGTTTCACATGCTACACGAGAATTAATATCCTGTTCAATTATTTTATCTAAAATAGCATCAGAAATTTGATCTGCTATTTTATCAGGATGTCCTTCTGATACAGATTCTGAAGTAAATAAATATTCTGTCATTAATATTACCTTTTATTTTTAATAAATAAATTACTTATATTATTATATATTTAAATAAAATAAAATAAATATAAAATTAAAATTTTAATAAATTTTATTTTTTAAAATTTTAAAATTATAAAAATAGATTTTAAAACATTTTACGTATATATTTCTTTATATAAATAATTTTTTTAAAAAATATTTTATTTAAGTTTTAGGAGTAATTTATATTATGCCTTCTAGAAGAGATCTTGCTAATGCTATTAGATTTTTAAGTATAGATGCTATAGAAAATTCTAAATCAGGACATCCTGGAGCACCAATGGGTATGGCTGATATAGCAGAAGTACTTTGGCGCAATTATTTAAATCATAATCCTAATAATCCAACATGGATTAACCGTGATAGATTTATATTATCTAATGGTCATTGTGTTATGTTAATTTATAGTTTATTACATTTAAGTGGATATAATTTAACAATTTCTGATTTAAAAAATTTTAGAAAACTATATTCTAAAACTCCTGGGCATCCTGAATTTAGATGTACTCCTAATATTGAAACTAGTACTGGACCATTAGGTCAAGGATTAGCTAATGGGGTTGGTATGGCTATAGCTGAAAAAACATTAGCTTCACAATTTAATAGATTAAATTATAATATAATAGATCACTATACTTATATATTTTTAGGTGATGGTTGTTTAATGGAAGGTATTTCTCATGAAGTATGTTCTTTAGCAGGAACATTAAAATTAAAAAAATTAATAGTTTTTTATGATAATAATGGTATTTCTATAGATGGAAATATTACAGGATGGTTTAATGATGATACTAAAAAAAGATTTAAATCTTATGGATGGAATGTTATATCAAATATAGATGGACATAATTTTAAAGAAATAGAAGAAGCCATTAATAAAGCTAGATCTCTAACAGAAGAAAAACCTTCTTTATTAATTTGTAATACAATTATTGCTTTTGGATCACCTAATAAATCAGGAAAAAATATTGCTCATGGGGCACCTTTAGGTAAAGAAGAAGTTATTCTTACAAGAAAAAATTTAAATTGGAATTATAAACCTTTCGAAATTCCTTTATATATTTATAAAAAATGGGATGCAAAAAAAATAGGCAATATAAAAGAATCTAAATGGGAAAATATGTTTAAAAAATATTGTAATAAATTCCCTCTTTTAGCTAAAGAGCTTAAAAGAAGGATCAATAATCTTCTTCCCAAACATTGGAATAGTAAAGTAAATAAATTTATTTATGAATTAAATAATATTAATACTAATTTTTCAACAAGAGAATCATCTCAATATATTTTACAAGAATATTCCAAATTATTACCAGAATTAATAGGCGGTTCTGCAGATTTATCTAGTAGTAATTTAACTATTTTAAAAAATTCTAAACCAATTAATAAATTTAAAGATGGAAATTATATTTATTATGGAGTAAGAGAATTTGGTATGATGGCAATTTCAAATGGAATTTCTTTATATAAAGGATTTATACCTTATACAGCTACTTTTTTAGTTTTTTCAGATTATTGTCGTAATGCAATAAGAATGTCTGCTTTAATGAAAATTAGAAATATAATGATTTATACTCATGATTCTATTGGTTTAGGTGAAGATGGTCCAACACATCAACCGATAGAACAATTATCTAGTTTAAGACTGATCCCTAATATAAGTATTTGGCGTCCATGTGATAAAATTGAAACAGCTATATCATGGAAAATTAGTATTGAAAATATACATAAACCAACTGTCTTAATTTTATCAAGACAAAATTTACCTACACAAAAAAGAAGTAAAAAACAAATATCATTAATATCATATGGAGCATATATTTTAAAAGATTGTTTAGATAAAAATCCTCAAATTATACTAATAGCTACTGGTTCAGAAGTAATTTTAGCAACAGAAGTATATAAAAAATTATCTTTTTTGAAATATAAAATTAGAGTAATATCTATGCCATCTACTGATACTTTTGATAGACAAACAAAAGAATATCAAGATTATGTATTACCTAAACATATTAAAAATAGAATAGCTATTGAAGCTGGATCTACAGATTTTTGGTATAAATATGTAGGGTTGGATGGTCTTGTAATTGGTATTAATGAATTTGGATATTCTGGATCTGCAGAAAAATTATTTCAAAAATTTGGTTTTACAGTTGAAAATATTATTTTAAAAATAAAAAAAACTTTTAAAATTATATAATTATTTATTTTTTAAATTTTAAATTAATAGGATTAATTACTATGTTAAGTATTTTAAATCTAAATATTAAAAATAAAATTTTATTAATAAGATCAGATTTAAATGTACCTTTAGATAAAAGGGGTAATATTACATCTGATATTAGAATCAGATTATCTTTACCTACTATAAAATATGCTTTAGAAAAAAAATCTAAAATTATTATAGCATCACATTTGGGAAGACCTATTGAAGGTAAATATAATTCTTTATTTTCTTTAAAAAAAATTGCTATATATTTAGAAAAAATTTTAAATCATAAAGTTATTTTAAAAAAAAATTATTTAAATGGATGTATTTTTAAAAAAAATGAAATTATTCTTTTGGAAAATGTACGATTTAATATTGGTGAAAAAGATAATAATGAAAAATTATCTAAAAAATATGCATCTTTATGTGATATATTTGTTATGGATGCATTTGCTACTTCACATCGTATGCATTCATCTACTTATGGAATTATAAACTTTGCTAAAAAATCTTGTGCAGGATTATTATTAATAAATGAAATAAAAAATTTAAAAAAATTTTTAAAAAATCCTATAAAACCTATAATTTCTATTATAGGAGGATCTAAAATATCTACAAAATTTAATGTTTTAAAAAAATTATGTAAATTATCAGAGAAAGTTATTGTAGGAGGAGGTATAGCAAATACATTATTATCATTAAATAATAATATTGGAAGTTCCTTATATGAACCTAATGCAATTTTATTAGCCAAAGAAATTAATAAAAAATATAAAAATATAATTCTCCCAATTGATTGTATAGTTAGTACATCTATTAGTAATGATTCTTTTATAAAAAATAAAAATATTGATAATATTTTAAAAAATGAAAAAATTCTTGATATAGGTAATAAAACTATAAATATAATTAAATGTGAATTAAAAAAAGCTGGAACCATATTATGGAATGGTCCTATTGGAGTTTTTGAATTTAAAAAATTTAGAAAAGGAACTGAAATTATTATTAAAACTATTAGAAATAGTAATGCTTTTTCTATTGTAGGCGGAGGAGATACTTTAGCTGCAGTAGAATTATTTAATTCTTTTGATAAAATTTCTTATATTTCTACAGGTGGAGGAGCTTTTTTAAAATATATAGAAGGAAATAAATTACCTGTTATATCTATATTAGAAAGTATTTCATAACATTTTATTTAAAATAAAATAATAAAATTGTTAACAATTAAAATTTTAATAGGGTAAAGTATATATTATGTCTAAAATTTTAAATTATATAAAACCTGGTGTTGTTGTTGGTCATGATTTACAAACCATATTTAAAATAGCAAAAGAAAATAAATTTGCTTTACCAGCTGTTAATTGTATAGGTACTGATTCTATAAATATAGTTTTAGAAACTGCAGCTAAAGTAAGATCTTCAGTTATTATTCAATTTTCTAATTCAGGAGCTTCTTTTATTGCAGGTAAAGGATTACAAATGATAAATCCACAATTAGCTCCTGTTATTGGTGCCATTTCTGGGGCTAAACATGTTCATAAACTTGCTAAATATTATGGTATTCCAGTGATTTTACATACTGATCATTGTCCAAAAAATAAATTATCTTGGATAGATAATTTATTAGATGAAAATGAAAAACATTATTTAATCCATAAAAAATCTTTATTTTCATCTCATATGATAGATCTTTCTAAAGAATCAATTAAAGATAATATTAAAATATGTAGTCATTATTTAAAAAGAATGTCAAAAATGCAAATGACATTAGAAATTGAATTAGGATGTACAGGTGGGGAAGAAGATGGTATTGATAATAGTAATATAACTAAAAAATCATTATATACTGATTATTATGATATAAATTATGCTTATGAAAAACTAAAATTAATTAGTTCTCAATTTATTATTGCAGCATCTTTTGGAAATGTACATGGAGTATATCAAACAGGACATGTAAAATTATTACCAAAAATTTTAAGAGATGCACAAATTTTTATTAGTAAAAAACATAATATTCCTAATAATTCTATAAATTTTGTATTTCATGGAGGTTCAGGTTCTTCATTATTAAAAATTAAAGAATCGATTAATTATGGTGTTGTTAAAATGAATATTGATACAGATACACAATGGGCTACATGGCAAGGTGTATTAAAATTTTATAAAAAATATGAAAAATATTTACAAAAACAACTTGGTAATCCAAAAGGTTTTAATAAACCAAATAAAAAATATTATGATCCTAGATCATGGATTAGAGCATCACAAATTTCTATGAAAAAAAGATTAGAAAAAACATTTAATGAATTAAATGCAATTAATATATTATAAAAAACAAATTATTTAAATTATAAAAAACAATACAAATTATTTCATAGAATGGATTATGAAAATATGAATAAATTTACTAGTGTATTAGATTTTATAAAATTGTGGATATTTAAAAATAGAGCTTTTATTTTATATCAATGCGAACATTTTGTTTTGGCAGGTATGATTTTATTTTTTGGATTATGGGGTGTAAAAATTGTTACGAAAACAACAAGGAATGTTTTTACTATTAGAAATATAGATCCAATTACAACTGGATTTCTTACAAATATTTTTAAATATAGTTTAACTATATTTGTTATAGTTAGTGCATTAAGTAGTATAGGATTAAAAACATCATCAATTTTTGCTGCTTTTGGAACTATAGGATTAGTAATAGGTTTAGCATGGCAAAGTGCTTTATCAAATTTAGCATCAGGATTATTAATTATTACATTCCGTATTTTTAAAGTTGGAGATTATATTAATATAGGTAATGTAACTGGTAAAATTACTAATGTTGAAATTTTTTGTACTCTTTTTAAAACATTTGATGGAAGTATTATATCTGTTCCTAATGGAAAAATACTTACGGAAAATATAATAAATTTTTCTAAATCTAATGAATATCGAAATAAAATTACTTTAGGTATTGCAAGAAATTTAATACAAAAAGATATTAATATGATTAAAAAAATTTTATTAGATACTGTTTCAGTAAATGAAAAAATAATAAAAAATTCAATTGTTAATGTTATTGTTGATGAAATTACTAATAATTCAATTAATTTTACTGTGTTTTTTTGGATTAACGATTTTATAAATAAAAAAGAAATTTGTTCAGATTTAATTAATATATTAAAAAATAATTTAGAATTATATAAAAAATCATGTGTATTATGGATTAATAATGATTAACATTATTATTTTTTATTCTAAAATAAATCATACGGTGCGAACGGGATTTGAACCCGTGACCCCCGGCGTGACAAGCCGGTATTCTAACCAACTGAACTATCGCACCGTAATTATTTTATAATATAGATAATATCTTTAATCGTCAATATTTTTATTTATTTTTGTTTTCCCATAAAGAAAAACCACATTTTTTTTTAATTAAATTTAATTTTAATTTATGTAATTTTAATTCTTCTTTAGAAGCATGTATAACTAATATGTTTTTTCTTTTTAGATTTTTATATAAAAATTTTAATTTATTATTAAATATATTATTTTTTTCTTTTAAAAATTTTAATTTAAATGAATTTTGTTTTGTAGTCATAAATAAAAAAACATAAGCTAATAATTTTGCATCTAATAAAGCACCATGTAAATTACGTTTACTTATATTAATATTAAATCTATTACATAAAGAATTTAATGAATTTCTTTTTCCTGGAAAAATATTTCGAGCTATTTTAAGCGTATCTGTTATTGTACAAATGTTTTCAATTTTAGGTATTTTTTTTTTTAATAATGATAATTCATAATTAATAAAATTAATATCAAATTGAGCATTATGAATAATCAGTTCCGCTCCTTTAATAAAATTAATAAAATTATCTAATATATCAGAAAAAATAGGTTTTTTAGATAAAAATTGATTAGAAATACCATGAATATTAAATGCTTCTTTACTTATAGTTCTTTGTGGATTTAAATATGTATGAAAATAATTTTTAGTAATATTACGATTAATAATTTCAATAATACCTATTTCTATAATACGATGTCCTATATAATATGGATAAGATAAATTCATCCCTGTTGTTTCTGTATCTAAAACTACTTGACGTATATTAATTTTTTTCATATTTGTTATATAAATAATATAAATTTTAATCAAAGTAATATGTATAAAAATATAAATATTTTTACTGATGGTTCTTGTATATATAATCCTGGTCCTGGAGGTTGTGCTGCTATATTACAATATCATAAATATGAAAAAGTTTTAACTAAAGGTTTTTTTTTTACAACTAATAATAGAATGGAATTAATGGCTTCTATTATTGCATTAGAATCTTTAAAAGAAAATTGTAATATTTATTTATTTACTGATAGTAATTATTTAAAACAAGGAATTACAATATGGTTGTATAATTGGAAAAAATATAATTGGATACGTAATAATAAAAAAATAGTAAAAAATATTGATTTATGGAAAAGATTAGAATTATCTTTATCTAAACATAATATTTGTTGGAAATGGATAAAAGGTCATTCATATAATAAAATGAATAATAAATGTGATAAATTAGCTCGTATTTCAGCAAAAAATCCTTTAAATCAAGATTTAGGATATATAAAAAAAATAAATAATTAAAATTTTTGCATAAAATTTTAAGAAAAATAGTTGTTATTTTTTTATAATTTATTTAAGTTTAATTAAAATAATTAATTTTTAACATAAAATTTAATTTTTAAAAATTTTAAATTTTAAAAAAAAAGGATAAAAGTATGCCGGATAACAATCGTTTACGCATAGCTATGCAAAAATCTGGTCGTTTAAGTAATGAATCTAGTAAACTATTAAAAAATTGTGGTCTTAAAATTAATTTACAACAACAAAAGTTAATAGCTTTTGCAGAAAATATGCCGATTGATATCTTAAGAGTACGTGATGATGATATTCCTGGATTAATTATGGAAGGTGTTGTTGATTTAGGTATTATTGGACAAAATGTTTTAGAAGAAGAAGTTTTAGCTAGGTTAGCAAGAGGAGATAATGCAAATTATTTAACATTACGTAAATTAAACTTTGGTATATGTAGATTATCTATATCAATACCTATTAACAAAAATTATACAGGATTACAATCTTTACAAAATGCTTGTATTGCAACTTCTTATCCTAATTTATTAAAAAAATATCTTGATAAACATCATATTACATTTAAATCTTGTATGTTAAATGGATCAGTAGAATTAGCACCTAGATTAGGTTTATCTAATGCTATTTGTGATTTAGTTTCAACAGGGGCTACCTTAGAAGCACATGGAATTAAAGAAGTAGAAATTATATATATTTCACAAGCATGTTTAATACAACGTTATGATAAAATAACAAATTTTAAACAACAATTAGTAAATAAATTGTTAGCAAGAATTAAAGGAGTTATTCAAGCAAGAGAATCTAAATATATAATTTTGAATGTTCCTAATAAGAAATTGAAAAAAGTAATGTCATTATTATCATATGTTAAAAATACGACTATTTTACCATTAATAGGAAATACTAAAAATGTAGTTATACATATGGTATGTAGTGAAACACTATTTTGGGAAAAAATGGAGAAATTAAAATTATTAGGTGCACATTCTATTTTAGTTTTACCTATTGAAAAAATAATGGAGTAATAAAATGAATATTTTAAATAATTTAATTTATTGGCATAATTATAATAAAGAACAAAAAAAAAAAATATTATCTAGACCAATATTTTTAATAGATAAAAAAATTAAAAATGATGTAACAAATATTTTAGAGAAAGTTAAAAATAAAGGAGATAGTGCATTAAAAAAATATAATTTTTTATTTGATAAAATAAATATTAATACTCTAAAAATAGATAAAAAAAAAATATATAATTCAAAATTTTATATAGATAAAGACATTAAAAATGCAATAATTAATGCATATAATAATATATATAAATTTCATAAATATCAAATTTTAAAAAAAAAAAAAATTGAAACTATATCTGGAGTATTTTGTTACCAAATTTATCGTCCCATATCAAAAATAGGATTATATGTACCAGGAGGTACATCTTCATTATTTTCTACTGTATTAATGCTAGGTATTCCAGCTAAATTAGCATTATGTCCTAATATTATATTATGTTCTCCAGCACCAATATCTAATGAAATTTTATTTGCTTCATATTTATGTAATATAGAAAATATTTTTCAGGTAGGTGGAGCTCAAGCTATAGCAGCAATGGCTTATGGGACAGAATCTATTAATAAGGTAGATAAAATTTTTGGACCAGGAAATTTTTTTGTTACAGAAGCTAAAAGACAAGTAAGTAATCAAAATAAATCTGATAAAAATATATCTATTGATATGCCAGCAGGCCCATCAGAATTAATGATTTTAGCTGATAAATCTGCAAATTACAATTTTATTGTAGCTGATTTATTATCTCAAGCAGAACATGGAATAGATTCACAAGTATTTTTAATTACTATTGAAGAAAAAATAGCTAAATTAGTTAAAAAAGAACTTTCTAAACAATTAGAAAAATTACCTAAAAAAAATATAGCAAAAAAGTCTCTTAATAATAGTTTTATTATTATAGTTAATAATATTGAAGAATGTATAAAAATAGTAAATGAATATGCTCCGGAACATCTTATTATCCAATGTAATAATTATGACAAAATTTTATCTAAAATTATTAATGCAGGATCAATTTTTTTAGGTCATTGGTCTCCTGAATCAGTAGGAGATTATGCTTCAGGAACTAATCATGTTTTACCTACTTATGGTTATGCGTCAACATATTCATGTTTAGGAATTTATGATTTTCAAAAAAGAATATCTGTTCAAAAATTAACAAAACAAGGATTATTAAATATTTCCGATACAGTAGAAATTATGGCAAAAAAAGAAAACTTATTCGGTCATAGTAATTCTATTACAGAAAGAAAAAAATATATTTATAAAAATTATTTTGATCAAAAAAAAAATAAAACAAGTAATAATATTTATAAAATAGTTAGAAAAAATCTTCTTAATTTTAATCCATATAAATCTGCAAGATTTTTATATAAAAATAATACTAATAATTTAATAGCATTAAATGCAAATGAATCTCCTATTACTTCTATTTTTTCTTTAAATAAAAAAATATTTAATAGATATCCAGAACCACAATCAAAAGAATTAATTAGTTTATATAGTAAATATGTAAATTTAAATACAAAAAATATTTTAATTACAAGAGGGGCAGATGAGGGTATTGATTTAATAATGCGTACATTTTGTAATAAAAAAAATGATAAAATACTATTTTGCCCACCAACATACGATATGTATCGTGTTACTGCTGAAATATTAGATATAAAATATATCATGATTAATAGTAATAATAATTGGGATTTAGATTTAAATAAAATTAAACAAAATCTTGATAATGTTAAAATTATTTTTATTTGTAATCCTAATAATCCAACTGGTAATTATATCGATAAAAATAATATAATAAAATTATTAGAATTAACAAAAAATAAAATAATTATTGTTATTGATGAAGCATATATTGAATTTTGTATAGATCAAACTTTAACTAATTTTATAAACAAATATAATAATTTAATTATATTAAGAACTTTATCAAAAGCATTTTCATTAGCAGGGTTACGTTGTGGATTTATTTTAACAAATAAATATATTATTGATATATTAGTTAAAGTTATTGCTCCTTATCCAATACCTGAACCTGTTATAGATATTGCAATACAATCTTTAAATTTAAAAAATTTAATTATTATGAAAAATAATGTAAAAACAATAATTAATAATAAAAAATGGTTAATAAAAAATCTTAATAATTGTAGTTGTATAAAAAATATATTTAATAGTTCAACTAATTTTATTTTAATAAAATTTCATGATTCTAAAATCATATTTAAAGAATTAATTAAAAGAAAAATTATTGTAAGAAATCAAAATCATGAAAAAAAATTAAATAATTGTTTAAGAATTACTATAGGAACATTTATTGAATGTAAAAAATTATTTTTTGAAATACAACAATTATCTCTTTAAAAATTTCATAAAAAAAGACTTTATTATATGCTAAAAAAAATACTTTTTATAGATAGAGATGGTACTTTAATATCTGAACCTAAAAAAAATTATCAAGTTGATAATATTAATAAATTATTTTTTGAAAAAAATGTTATTATTGCATTATCAAAATTAAAAAAATTTTCTTATTTATTTGTAATAATTACAAACCAAGATGGTTTGGGTAGTAAAAGTTTTTCTTATGAATCTTTTAATATTCCTCATAATTTTATGATTAATATTTTTAAATCTCAAGGTATTGAATTTGAAAACATTTTCATCTGTCCTCACTATTCTTATGATAATTGTATATGTAGAAAACCGAATACAACATTATTAAAAAAATATTTAAATAATAATTTAGATAATATAAATAGTTATGTTATAGGTGATCGTTTAACTGATATGCAATTAGCAAAAAATATTGGAGTTAATGGTATTTTATATAATCAAAAAACATGTAATTGGCTAGATATTTTAACTAAATTAACACCATTAAAAAGATATGCTACAATAAAAAGAATAACAAAAGAAACAATAATATATGTTGAATTATTTTTAGATAAAAAGGGTAAAAATAATATTAATACTGGAATTAATTTTTTAAATCATATGTTAGAACAAATAGCAATACATGGAGGTTTTATTTTAAATATTTACAGTAAAGGAGATTTATACATTGATGATCACCATACAATAGAAGATATTGCAATATCATTAGGAAAAACTTTTTCAAAAGCTATTGGTAATAAAAAAGGAATTAATAGATTTGGATTTTTATTACCCATGGATGAATCATTAGCTCAATGTTCAATTGATTTATCAGGAAGACCATATTTACAATATTATGTAAAATTTAAATATCAAAAAATTGGTGATTTAAGTACAGAAATGATTAAACATTTTTTTTATTCTTTATCATATTCTATGTCATGTAATATATACTTAAAAGTTACAGGAGAAAATGATCATCATAAAATTGAAAGCTTATTTAAAGCTTTTGGATGTTCTTTAAAACAAGCTATTAAAATAGTAAATAATACTACTATTCCTAGTTCAAAAGGAGTTTTAATTTGAAAATTGTTATTTTAGATACATCTTGTGGTAATTTTTACTCTTTACAATCTACTATAAAAAAAATAGGATTTAGTTCAAAAATTACAAATAAAAAAGATTTAATTCTAAATGCTGATAAAATTTTTTTACCAGGTGTTGGTTCTGCTAATTCTATAATAAAAAAATTAAAAAACGATAATTTAATAAAATTAATTCAAAACTGTAAAAAAGATATTTTAGGTATATGTTTAGGTATGCAAATCTTAGGAGAATATAGTGAAGAAAATGAAGGAATTTCTACATTAGGAATTTTAAATTATTCTGTAAATTTAATGAATAATAGAGATAAACCTATCCCACATATGGGATGGAATAAAGTACATAATATAATATCATCACCATTATTTCATAATATTAATCAAAATTCTTATTTTTATTTTTCACATAGTTATAATGTTAATATTAATAATTATACAATAGCTACTACTAATTATGAAAAAGAATTTAGTTCTGTTGTTAAAAAAGAAAATTTTTTTGGAGTTCAGTTTCATCCAGAAAGATCAGGAATTAATGGTATTCAATTAATTAAAAATTTTTTAAATATATAAAATTAAAATATGATTATCCCAGCAATTGATTTAATAAAAGGACAAGTAGTTAGATTACATCAAGGAAAATTTAATTTAAAACGTAAATATTTATATGAACCTTTATTTTATATAAAAAAATATATAAAACAAGGAGCTCAAAAAATTCATATTATAGATTTAGATGGAGCAAAAAATCCCCATAAAAAACAAATAATTTTATTAAAAAATATTTTTAAATATAATTTACCTCCTATACAATTAGGAGGAGGAATTAGATGTAAAAAAGATATAGATTTAATTTTTAATTTAATACCTAAAATACAAATTATATTAGGATCTTCTATTATTAAAAATTTTAAAAATGTACAAAAATGGTTTAAATTATATAATCCAAATTCTATAATTTTAGCATTAGATATTAAAATTAATAAAAAAAATGAAAAAATTGTTTTTATTAATGGATGGCAAGATAAAAGTAACGTAATTTTTGAAAATATTATTGAAAAATTTTTAGATTTAGGATTAAAACATGTCTTATGTACCGATATTTCTAGAGATGGAACTTTTTTAGGACCAAATATAAATTTATATACTGAAATAGTTCAAAAATATCCCCAAATTTTTTTTCAAGCATCAGGAGGTATTTCATCATTACAAGATATTATTAATTTAAAAAAAAGTGGAGTAAAACATATAATTATAGGAAGAGCTTTTTTAGAAAAAAAATTTACTATTCAAGAGGCTAATTTATGTTGGCAAAAAGAATAATACCCTGTTTAGATGTTTATAATAATGTAGTAGTAAAAGGAAAACAATTTAAAAATCATAAAGTTATAGGAGATATTTTGTCTTTAGCTAGTAAATATGATAAGGATGGAGCTGATGAATTAGTATTTTATGATATTACAGCATCTATTGATAATCGATTAGTAGATAAAAAATGGATATCAAAAATTGCAAAAATAATTAGTATACCTATTTGTATAGCAGGAGGTATAAAATCTATAGATGATGCTGCAAAAATATTACATTCAGGAGCTGAAAAAATATCAATAAATACTCCTGCATTAAATAACCCTTCTTTAATTACAAAATTATCTAAATATTTTGGTAAACAATGTATTGTTGTTGGAATAGATTCTTGGTATAACAAAAAAGATAAAAAATATTATGTATATAAATATACTGGTAATAAAAAAAATATAAAAATAACTAATTGGGAAACAATTGAATGGGTAAAAAAAGTACAAAAATTAGGAGCAGGAGAAATAGTATTAAATATGATGAATCAAGATGGATTATGTTCAGGATATGATATAGTACAGTTAAAACAAATAAGAAAAATTTGTCAAATTCCTTTAATTGCTTCTGGTGGAGCAGGTTCTTTTAATAATTTTTATGATGTTTTTCATAAAAAAGTAAATGTTGATGGTGCTTTAGCTGCATCAGTATTTCATAAAAATATAATTAATATTAATATTTTAAAAAAATTTTTACATAAAAAAAATATTGAGGTTAGAATATGTTAAAACAAAATATTTTAAATACTTTAAATTGGACTAAAATAAATGGATTAATTCCTGTTATTATACAACATAAAATTTCAGGTCAAATTCTTATGCATGCATATATGAATCAAAAAGCTCTTCAAATAACATTAAAAACTAAAAAAGTTACATTTTTTTCCAGAACTAAAAATAAGTTATGGACAAAAGGAGAAACAACAGGTAATTTTTTATATGCAAAAAAAATTACTACAGATTGTGACAAAGATACATTACTTATTTTAGTAAAATCCGTAAATAAAACATGTCATTTAAATGAATATAGCTGTTTTAAAAATACTATATCAGATTTTACTTTTTTATATTTACTAGAAAATATTTTAAATAAAAAAAAAAGTTCCATAGAACCTTCATATACCTACAAATTATATCAAAGTGGATTAAAGAGAATTACACAAAAAGTAGGAGAAGAAGCTATAGAAACTATTATAGCTGCAAATGATAATAACAAAAAAGAAACTATGCAAGAAGCAGCCGATCTAATTTATCATTTAATAGTTTTATTAAAAATAAAAAATATTAACTTATATGATATTATTAAAATTTTAAGAAAAAGAAATTCTTAATTTTAATTATTTTAAATAAAATAAAATAATTTTTATTTTTTATTTATATACTTTATATATATAATTTAAAATTTTTTATAAAATATATCTGCTAATATCTTCATTAATTATTAATGTATCTAGGTGTTTACTGACATAATTTTTATCTATAATAATAGATTTATTATAGTATTCATTAGCATTATAAGAAATATCAGACATTAAATGTTCTAAAACAGTATGTAATCTTCTAGCTCCTATATTTTCTGTTGTTTCATTTACTTTCCATGCAGATTCTGCAATTTTTTTTATACCATCTTCAGTAAAAATGATATTAACTTTTTCAGTTTCTAATAACGCTTTATACTGTATTGTTATAGATGTATCTGGTTCTATAAGAATTCTTTTAAAATCATTACTAGTTAATGCTTTTAACTCTACTCTAATAGGTAATCTACCTTGTAATTCTGGAATTAAATCAGAAGGTTTAGATATTTGAAATGATCCTGAAGCAATAAATAAAATATGATCTGTTTTAACCATCCCATGTTTTGTTGATACTGTACATCCTTCTACTAAAGGTAATAAATCTCTTTGCACTCCTTCTCTAGAAATATCTGAAGATACATTATTACTTCTTCTACAAATTTTATCGATTTCATCTAAAAATACAATCCCATTTTGTTCTACTGCTTCTATAGCTTTTTGTTTAATATCTTCATTATTAATTAATTTACCAGCCTCTTCTTCTATTAATAATTTAATAGCATCTTTAACTTTTAATTTACGTTTTTTTTGTTTATTACCTCCTAAATTTTGAAATAATGATTGTAATTGACTAGTCATTTCTTCCATACCTGGAGGAGCCATAATTTCAATACCCATAGGGGTGCTAGCTACATTAATTTCAATTTCTTGATTATCTAATAATCCATTTTTAAGTTGAATTTTTAATTTTTGTCTTATAGATTCAATATTATCATCTTTATTCCAATTACTTTTATTAGAAATTAAAACATTTAAAATTCTTTCTTCTGCCATTTCTTTTGCTCTATAACAATTTTTATTAAATGCTTGTATTCTTATCATTTTTATAGCTACATCTGTTAAATCACGAATAATAGAATCTACTTCTTTTCCAACATAACCAATTTCAGTAAACTTAGTAGCTTCTACCTTTATAAAAGGTGCATTAGCTAATTTAGCTAATCTACGTGCAATTTCTGTTTTTCCTACCCCTGTAGGTCCAATCATTAATATATTTTTTGGAGTAACTTCTTGTCTTAAATTTTCATCTAGTTGCATGCGACGCCAACGATTTCTTAATGCTATAGCAACAGCTTTTTTTGCACTTTCTTGTCCAATAATAAATTTATCTAATTCTTTAACAATTTTTTTTGGGGTCATCTCAGACATAATTAGCATTTTCCTCATGCTTATTTACATGGTAATTTTTCAATAGTAAAATTATGATTTGTATATATACAAATATCTCCTGCTATTTTTAAAGATTTTTTTACTATTTCATATGCATTTAAATTAGTATTTTCAAATAAAGCACGAGCTGATGCTTGTGCATATGGTCCACCAGAACCAATAGTTACTATATTATTTTCAGGTTGGATAACATCTCCACTACCTGTAATTATTAAAGAAGTAACTTTATCTGCAATTACTAATAAAGCTTCTAATTTACGTAAAATACGATCAGTTCTCCAATCTTTAGCTAATTCAACTGCTGATTTAGTTAAATTTCCTTGATATACTTCTAATTTTTGTTCAAATAATTCGAAAAGAGTAAAAGCATCTGCAGTACCACCAGCAAAACCTGCAATAACTGTATCATGATATAATTTACGAATTTTTTTGACATTTCCTTTCATTATAATGTGACCAAGAGTTGCTTGTCCATCACCACCAATAACTACATTCCCATTTTTCCTTACACTAACTATTGTTGTCACGAGTTTTATTCCTTACTTTAATTATTATTTATTTTATATTTTATAATAATTATGTAAATAATTTTATTATAAATAAAATTTTAATAAAATTATTAATTATTAAATTTATTATAAATTTAAATATTTAACATTTTATTTTATAAAATAATATATTATAATTATTTGATAGAATAGTTTGAATTGTTATTAAAACACTGAAATTATAACATAATTTAAATTTTAAACAATAAATTTATTTTTAAATCAGAGATATATGTATAAAAATATTTTAACTATTGATACATCTACAAAATATTGTTTAGTAATTTTAAAAAATAATGGAATTATTTATAAAAAAATTCAATTTTGTCCTTTTTTACATATTAAATATATATTATTTTTAATTAATAGTATTTTAAATGAAACTAATGTATTATTATCTGAAATAAATTTATTAGGATATAATTTAGGACCAGGTAATTTTACAAGTATAAGAATAGGGATAGCAACAATAGAAAGTATTTCTTATGCTTTAAATATTCCTAAAATAGGAATATCACATTTAATGATTTTAGCAGAAAAATCTTGGAAAATAACAGGGATTAATCAAATAATAACTATTATAAAATGTAATAAAGAATTTTTATATTTTTCTTTATATAAAAGAACTAAAAAAGGTTTATGGATTGGTAAAAATAATGAATGTTTATTAAAATATAATGATGTTATAAATAAAATTTTATTATTAAAAGGAATATGGGCATTAATTTCAGATATAAATAAATATTTAAAATATAATATGAAATTAATATTAAATAAAAATTTAAAAATATCTTTTATTAAAAATCAAATTTCTTCTTCAGAAGAAATTATTAATATTATTAATAATATGTTATTAAATAAAAAAAAAATTAAAAACAATTACGTTATTAATTATATTAAAAATACATTTTAAATATAAATTTTTTAGATATTATTATTTTTTTATTTTTTTAACGCATTCTTTAGTTTTAGGTAATTTAATATTTAATTCTAATGTTGATATATTATTTTTATTATCATCTAATTCTATAATAATCATATTAGGATTAATTTTAACATATTTAGAAATTACTTTTAATATTTCTTGTTTTAACTGCATTATATAATAAGGATATACATATCCTTTTTTTGATTCTTCTGATATAATAATCTGTAATCTTTTTTTAGCAATATTAGCAGTTTTTTTTTTTTTTGATAAAAAAAAATTAATAAAATTCATATTATCTCCAAAACAAACGTTGTAAAAAACTTTTTTTTTCACTTTTTATAAAACGTAAAGGAATTTTCTCTCCTAATAAACGTTTAACAGTATCATTATATGCTAGGGAAGCATTAGAATCTTTATTTAAAATTATACTTTTACCTTGATTTGATGCTCTTAAAACTAAAGGATCTTCTGGTATAACACCTATTATTTTGATACCTAAAATTTCAATAATATCATCAATACTTAACATATCTCCACAATCTACTCTTATAGGATTATAACGTGTTAATAATAAATATTCTTTAATAGGTTCTTCTCCATATTTTGCTCTTTTTGATTGAGAAGAAATAATACCTAATATTCTATCAGAATCTCTAATAGAAGAAATTTCAGGATTAGTAGTAATAATAGCTTCATCTGCAAAATATAATGCAGTTAAAGCCCCAGTTTCAATACCTGCTGGTGAATCACAAATTATAAAATCAAAATTCATTATATGTAAGTTTTTAAAAATTATTTCTACACCTTTATAAGTTAAAGCATCTTTATTTTTTGTTTGAGAGGCAGGTAAAATATACAAATTTTTATTTTTTTTATCTTTTATTAAAGCTTGATTTAATGTTGCTTCTCCTTGTAAAACATTAATAAAATCATATACTACTCTTCTTTCACATCCCATGATTAAATCAAGATTACGTAATCCAATATCAAAATCAATAACAGCAGTTTTTTTACCATATTTAGCTAATCCTGTAGCTATAGCTGCACTAGAAGTAGTTTTTCCTACTCCGCCTTTACCTGAAGTAACAACAATTATACGCATTAGAATTTCCTTTAATAATAAATTTAAATAAAGTTTAATTACATGATTTTATTGTTAATACTTTATTCTTTAAATATATTCTTGATGATTTTCCTAAAAAATTATTAGGAATTTGATCTTGAAGTAAATATTCACCAGCAATAGATAATAATTCAGCAAATAATTGAGTACAAAAAATTTGACAATTCTTATCTCCATTAGCTCCAGATAAAGCTTTTCCTCTCATGAACCCATAAACATGAATATTACCATCTGCTATTAATTCCGCTCCTGTACTAACATTATTTATGATAATTAAATCACTATTATAAGCATAAATTTGTTGTCCAGATCTAATTGGATTATAAATAATTTTACTTTTATTATAAGTAAAATTTTTATTTAATGATAAAGAACTTTTTTCCTTTATTATTTTAATAATAGATTTTTGTGTTATATTATGAATATTTTTTTTTTGATCTTTAAAATCATTATTTTGAATTTTTTTATTATTTTTATTATTTGTAAATAAAATAGGTATACCAGTATTATTTATACTTTTAATTATATTTTTATTATTACAACCACTTACTCCTATAATATTAATTCCTGTAGAAATAATAGCATTATAAACTTTTTCCCAATTTATTTCATTTTTTATATAATTAATATTTATAATAACTGATATTTTTTTAAAGAATATAGGAGAATGATTTATTTTTTTTTTAATTGCATTAAATATAAGTTCAGGTTGATTATTATATAAATAAATTACATAAAATGAAAAATTATTTTGTTTAAATTTAATTATTTTTGTTAACATTTTTATCGCCTTTAATTAACTAAAATCATTCTTATTTAAAATAATTTTATTAATTACATTAATATTTTTTAAAATATAAACATATATAAAATATTTTATACTTGTAATTTTTTTAATAAAAGTATAATTTATTTATGTATATAATATTAATATAAAATATATTTAAATAAAAATTTAAAGAATAAAAATGAATAACTTATCAAAATTAGATCTATTATCTTATAGATTTAGAGGTTTTTATCCTGTTGTAATTGATATTGAAACTTCGGGATTTAATTCTAAATCTAATGCTATATTAGAAATAAGCTTAATAACATTAAAAATGCATAACGGTTGGTTAGAAACTAATGAAACATTACATTTTCATATTTTACCTTTTAAAGGATCAAATATTTCGCCAGAAGCACTAGCTTTTAATGGTATTAATATAAACACCTCTTTAAGAGGTGCTATAACTGAAAAAAAAGCCTTAAAAATAATTTTTAAAAAAATTTCTCAAGATTTAAAAATAAATAAATGTAAAAAAGCAGTTATAGTAGCTCATAATGCAATTTTTGATCACAGTTTTATTATGGAAGCTGCAAAACGTACAAAATTAGAAAATAATAATCCTTTTCATTCTTTTGTCATATTTGATACAGCATCAATGTGTGGATTAATTTTAGGTCAAACTGTTCTAGCCAAATCATGTTATGCAATTGGTATTCCATTCGATAATAATCAAGCACATTCAGCTTTATACGATACTAATCGTACTGCTAAATTATTTTGCAGATTAGTTAATAAATGGAAAAAAAAAGGTGGATGGCCTCCTTCTTCTTTTCCTTAATTTTTATAAGTATAAATTATTCTTTTTTAAAATTTAAAATATCTTTTAATTTATTATTATAATGTAATGTATATAATATATCATAACCTCCTATTAATTTATTATCAACCCATAATTGAGGAAATGTTGGCCAATTAGCATATTTAGGTAAATATTTTCTAATATCAGGATATTTTAAAACATCAATATAAGTAAATTTTATTTTATAAAATAAAATAATTTTTACAGCTTTATCAGAAAAACCACATTGAGGATGTATTGGATTACCTTTCATATATAAAATAATAGGATTATTATTAATTTGTTTTTTAATTTTATTAAAAATTTTCATAAAATTCTCTATTTTATTTATTATAATAAAATAATTAAATTAAAATAATTATATATATAATAATTTAAAGTTTTTTAAAAGTAAAATATTATTTATTTCATAAAATTTATTTTTTATAAATTTTAATAAAATAAAAAAGGTTATATGTGCAAAAATATTTAATTGAAATAAAAAAATTGTTTAATATTACTATACCAATAATTTTAACACAAATAGCTTATATTTTAATAAGCATTATTAATATGATTATGTCAAGTTCTTTTAATAAAATTGATATAGCAGTATTATCAATAGGAGTATCAATTTGGTTACCAATAATATTATTTGGCCATGGTATTTTTTTATCTTTAATTCCTATTATTACAAAATTATATATATCTAATAATAATAAAAAAATAATAAATTATATTAAACAATCATATTTATTAGCAATAATTTTATCATTAATTATGATGTTTATTTTATATCAAATAAATTATTTAATCTTATTATTATTTCATAATAAAATTTTTATTTTTAAAATTAAAAAATTTATAAATATTATTATTTGGAGTATACCAGGATATCTATTATTACAAATATTACGTTGTTTATGTATATCATCATCATTAATGATACCTGATATGATTATCAGTTGGATTGGAGTAATTTTATATATTCCAATTAATTATATTTTAATTTATGGATTTAGTTATATACCTCCATTAGGAGTTTTAGGATGTAGTTTTTCTATAGTATTAATATATTGGATATTATTTCTTATAACAATAATATGGATGTCTAAATCAATTTATTTTAAAAAAATTAATTTTTTTAATTTTTCAAAAAATCTAGATTTTAAAATTTTAAAAAAAATTCTAAAATTAGGATTACCTATTGGTTTATCTATTTTTTTTGAAATTACATTATTTAGTATTGTTTCTTTATTAATATCATTATCTATGGGGATAGATGATATTATTAGTCATCAAATAGCTATAAATTTTAGTTCTTTAATTTTTATTATTCCTTTATCATTAAGTATTGCTACTACTATATTAATAGGATTTTATTTAGGTTTAGGTCATACAAATAAAGCAAAAATTATTAGTTGGATTTCACAAATTATAGGCATAATAATATCTATTTTTACTATTTTAATAAGTATTTTTTTTAGAAAAAAAATTGCTAAATTATATAATCCTAATAAAAATATTATAAATTTATCATCTCATTTAATACTATTAGCTTCTATTTATCAATTTTCAGATTCTATTCAAATTATTGGATCTGGTATTTTAAAAGGATATAAAGATACTAAATATATTTTTTTTATTACATTTATATCTTATTGGATTATAAGTTTACCTATTGGATATATTTTATCTGTTACTAATTTTATTACTTCTCGTCCTATGGGACCATCTGGTTTTTGGATTGGATTTATAATTGGATTAACAGTTTCAGCAATATTAATTTTAATACGTATTGTAAAAATACAAAAAAATTGATTATTATATATTTATAGTATATTATTATTTAATTAATACTCTTTATGCGTTCTTAACTCAGTGGTTAGAGTGTCACTATGACATGGTGAAAGTCAGAGGTTCAAATCCTCTAGAACGCATAAATATATTTAAAATATAGATTTTTTTTTATTTCCAGTAAATTAAACAAAAATTTTTTTTACCTTTACGTAATAAAGTGAAATGATTAAATTTTTTATAGTATTGTGTAAATATAAATGAAATATCAGAAATATTTTCATTATTAATATATATTGAGTTTGATTTTATTAAAATAGAAGCTTTATTTTTAGAAGATGCAAATTTACTCAAAATTAGTATTGTTTGTAAATTAAAATTTTTATTTTCTAAATAAAGATTTTTAATATTTTGAGATAATATTAAAAAATCATTTTCTGAAAAATTATTTATATTTTCATAAAAAAGTAAATTAGTTATTCTTTTGGATATTATTAAATTATTTTTTCCATGTACCATATTAGTCATATATTCGGCTAAAAGATATTGTGGACTATTTTTTTTAATATTATTTTTTTTTTTATTAAAATTATTGATAATTTTTGATTCATAATTAGTAAACATATTTAAAAAATTAAATACAATTGAATCTGGTATATTTAACCAAAATTGAAAAAATTTATATGTACTAGTTTTTTTATGATCTAACCAAATAGTTTCTTTTTCAGTTTTACCAAATTTTGTTCCATCATTTTTAATAATTAAATTAGTAGTTATACCAAAAACTTTTTTTTTATATATTTTTTTTATTAAATCTATTCCAGATACAATATTACCCCATTGATCTGAACCTCCAATTTGGAGTATGACATCAAAATTTTTATTTAAATAAGCAAAATCATATGATTGTAGTAAATTATAAGAAAATTCAGTAAAAGAAATTCCCTCAGTATTATTATTTATCATTCTTTTTTTTATTGAGTCTTTATTAATCATTTGATTAACACAAAAATATTTACCAATTTTCTTTAAAAAAAAGAGAACATTCATTTTATGAAACCATTCATAATTATTAATTATGATAGCACTATTTTTTCCACAATTAAAATCTAGAAAATTATTTATTTGTAAACTAATTTTTTGAAACCATAAATTTATATTATCTATTATATTTATTTTTCTTTTTTTTAGTTTAAAACTAGGATCTCCAATTAAACTTGTTGCACCTCCTAATAAAATTATTGGTTTGTGTCCTAGTTCTTGAAAATATTTAAGTGTAATTAATTGTATTAGATGTCCTATATGTAGACTATCTGCTGTTAAATCAAAACCACAATAAAGATTAATTTTTTTTTTATTTAAAATTTTATATAAATTATTTTGATTAGTTACTTGATAAAGAATATTACGATTTTTTAATTTTTTTAGAATATTAATTCCATTTTCTTTTATCATTTATACTCCTTTTTTTATTTTATTTAAAATATTTAATATTATTATTATATAATTTTTTTACAGTTTGAATAATACTTCTAACATATATATCAGTCTCAATATTTACATAATTATAAATATTTTTATTAGATAATGTAGTTTTAGATAATGTTTCTGGTATTATATTTACACTAAATTTATTTTTTAATTTCTTATCTATTGTTAAACTAATACCATCTATACATATAGATCCTTTTTCTAAAATATAATTCATTTGTAAAATATTATCAGGTTTTATCCATAAAATTTTTGAAGAAGTATAATTTTCAATATTAGTAATAATAGCTGTATCAGTAATATGACCTAATACTATATGACCTCCAATATAATTATTTATTTTAATAGGTTTTTCTAGATTTATAGAATCACCAACTTTTATTTTTTTAAAAGTTGTAATATTAAATGTTTGTTTAATTATATTAAAAATCATAATATTATTATATAATTTAACAATTGTTAAACAACATCCATTATTTGAAATGGATTCTCCTATTTTTAAATTTTTTATAAAATTTTTATTTGTTTTTATATATAAATAATATAAATTTTTATTCAAAATAATATTTTGAATTTTACCTATAGATTGAATAATGCCTGTAAACATTTTTTTATTTTTGTATGAAAAAAATATATTTATTATATAGATAATATATATTATATATCATTAAAATACTTAACTAATAAAATTAATTTATTATATAAATAAATAAATTAACATTTTTTATTCTTGTCAAGAATATGATCTCTTAATAAAATTTGAAATTTTTTTGTTAATTCTAAAATACATTTGTTTATGATTTTATTAATTTCTTGTTCATTTAATGTATAGTTTTTATTTTGTATTAATAAACTTAATGTTATATTTTTATATCCTATTGGGATATTATGTCCTTGATATAAATCAATTAAGTTAATTTTAATTATTTCTTTTAATTTTAATTTTTTTAAAACAGATAAAATATCTATAAAATAAATATTTTTTTTTATTGAAAAAGAAATATCTCTTTTATTTATTGGATAATGAATAATTTTTTGAAAATTAAAAATATTATTAATAATAATTTTATCAAAAAAAATTTCAAATAAAAAAGTATCATATTTTATATTAAAATAATTTATTAATTTAGGATGTAACATTCCAACAGATCCAATTTGGATATTATTAATATATATTAATGCACTTATATATGGATGTAATATTGTATTTTTTTCACATTGTTGACGAAATTCTATTTTATTATATTTATTTAAAAAATTAAAAATATATTCTATATCACCTTTTATATCATAAAAATTTATTAATTTATTTTTTTCATTCCAATAATTGGAATATAAGTTTCCGTTTATTATCCCAGATAACATTAATTTTTGTGAAACTCCTATTTTTTTTTTTAAATTTTTAAAAAAACATAACCCATATTCAAAAAAACGTAGATTTTTTTGTTGTCTATTTTGATTATAAATAATATTATTTATTAATCCATATGATAAAGAATTACGCATAACAGATGTTTCAATTGTAAGAGGATTAATAATTTTAATTTGTTGTATTTTTGGATATAAAATAGATTGTATTACAGGATTAATAAAACTATAATTAATAACTTCATAATATCCTTTATTAATTAATATATTTTTAATTTTTTTGAAATTTATTTTTATATTTTTTGATTTTGATTTTTTTTCTAAAATATTTTTTTTAATTAAATTTATTTTTATTTTATTAGGAATTTTATTATATCCATATATACGAATAATTTCTTCTATTAGATCTTCTTCAATATTTATATCACTACGCCAACTTGGTATATTAATACTACAATTATTATTAGTTTTTTTAATAATTAAAAAACCTAATTCATTTAAAATATTAATTATATATTTTTTTTTTATATAAAAACCTAAAATTTTATATATTTTTTTAAAAGAAAATTTAATTATTTTTTGTAAATTATTAATATTATTAATATCAATAGTATAAATTTTACTTCTATCACCTCCAAATATTTCTAGTATTAAATTTATGGTTCTTATCATAACTTTTTTTTGTATTAATGGATCTAAATATCTATTATAGATATTAGAAGTATTATTAGAATAATTATTTTTATTAAATAAAGATGTAAAATATGTTTTATTTATGAATAAACATTCTATTAAAATATCTTTTGTTGTTAATGTAACAATTATATCTTTATTTTGTGCGATACCTGGTATAGATAAAATTTTATCTTTATCTTTTATAATTAATAAAGAATCATTAATTATTGATTTAATATTTTGGTTTTCAAAATTTAAAAAATTATATTTATTTTTTTCTTTAATTTGAATATAAATATCTCCTTTAATTTTATTAAAATCGTAAAATTGTATTGGATATCCTAATTCTAAAATTATATAATTATAAATATTTAATAATGGGTTTTGAGATATAATTTCAATTCCAGATTGAAATAATCTATTTTTAATAAATAACGGAATATTTTTTTTAAAATTAACATTTTTAATTATACAATAATTGTACTGATATAGAATATTATTAATATTATTATTAATATTAATATTAATTTTATATTTTTTTGATTTTTTAATCAGAATATCATTATATGGTTTTTTTAAAAAAAAAATTTTTTTTAAAACAGATAATTCTCTAGTAAATCCTAATATACTTAAACAATCAGTTCTATTAGTTGGGGTATTAATATGTAAAATTTTTTCAGTTATATTTAAATATTTATTTGCATTTTCCCCATTATTACTATTAATAGGTAATTTAATTAAATTATTATTTGAAAAATAATTTTTAGAAATATTAATAATTTTATAAGAACATAATAATCCTTCAGATTTTAATAAAAAATAATACTCTGGAATATTAATATACTTTTTATATAAAGAAGAATATTTAGTAGCTAAAATAACTTTAGTTTTATTTTCTAAATTATTTATATCAGAAAATATTTTTAATAATTTTTTATTATTAATTAATATATTTAATTTATAAATTTTAGGTTTTTTTTGATATAAAGAATATTTAATTATCTCTCCTACTAAAATATTATCAAAAATTATATTTTTTTTAAAATATTCAATTTTTTCAATTTCAAATCCTAACATTGTTATTTCTTTTGATAAAGAATAAGTATCTTTATCATAATTTAACCATTCATGTAACCATGACTCACTAAATTTAATCATATAAAGTTATTGAATTTAAATTGTTTAAGAAAACGTATATCATTTTCATAAAAAAGTCTAATATCATCAATATTATATTGTAACATAGCTAATCTTTCTACTCCCATGCCAAAAGCATATCCATAATATTTAGAAGAATTTATTTTAACGTTTTTTAAAACATTAGGATGTACCATCCCTGCTCCTAATACTTCTATCCATTGTTTTTTTTGATTTAAAATATCTACTTCTAAAGAAGGTTCTGTAAAAGGAAAATAAGAAGGTCTAAAACGTATTTTACATTTTTTACCAAAAAAAAAGTTTAAAAATAAAACTAATATACTTTTTAAATCAGTAAATGTTACTTTTTTATCAATAAATAATCCTTCTATTTGATGAAACATTGGGGTATGATTACGATCGTAATCATTACGATATACTTTGCCAGAAGTTAATATACGTATAGGAGGTTTTTCTTTTTTCATTATTCTAATTTGAATATTAGAAGTTTGAGTTCTTAATAAAGTATTTTTATCTAACCAAAATGTATCTTGTTCTGTTCTTATAGGATGATATTTTGGGATATTTAATGCATCAAAATTATGATAAACATCTTCTATTTCTTGACCTATAACTATTTTAAAACCAACTTTCATAAAAAATTTTTCAATTTTATTAATTGTACTTTTTATAGGATGTTCAGATCCTATTTTAATATATTTTCCAGGTAACGAAATATCAATTTTTTGATTTAAAAGTTTTTTTTTATTTTTTTCTATTTCTATTTCTTTTTGACGTTTTTTTATTATTTTTATTATTTTTTTTTTTTGTTTATTTAAAATAATACTTTTATTAATTTTTTCTTCTTTTTTTAAAGTTTTTATTAACAAAAATTGTTTTGTAATATATCCTTTTTTTCCTAAATATTTAACTTTTAATATATTTAATTCATTAATATCTTTTACTGCGTAAATTTCTTTTTTTGCAATAATAACTATATTATCAGATATCATATATGATATTCTCATTAATATAAAATAAATAATTATTTATCCTATTATAAATATATATTATAGAAAATAATTAAATTTAATTAATATAATTAATAAATTAATTTTTTGTAAAATTTATTAATTTATTAAAAGATAAATTATCAAACATAGCCATATTAGCTAAAATTTTTCTATTTATATTGATGTTATTTTTTTTTAATCTATATATTAAACAGTTATAAGATATATTTTTTTGACGAGCTGCTGCATTAATTTTCATAATCCATAATTGCCGAAATTTTCTTTTTTTTTGTTTTCTATCTCTATAAGCATATTGTCCTGATTTAATCACTGCTTGAAAAGCAGATCTATAAGTTCGAGATCTTGCTCCATAATATCCTTTAGCTTGTTTTATTATTTTTTTATGTCTTGCTTTTGCTGTTACTCCACGTTTAATTCTTACCATATAATTTAAATTCCTATAATTATTATATTTAATATATTTGCCTTATTTATAAATAAGGTAAACAAATTTTTAATGAATATGAATCTCCTTTTTTAACTATTTTTTTTTGTCTTAAAAATCTTTTTTTTTTTTTGTTTTTTTTAGTTAATAAATGTCTTAAATTAGCTTGTTTATGTTTAAAAAGACCAGTACCAGTTTTTTTAAAACGTTTTGCAGCACTACGTACTGTTTTTAATTTACTCATAATTAATATATCCAGATTATTAATAATTATTTTTTTGGTATTAAAATCATTATAATTTGTCTACTTTCAACTTTTGAGGGGAATGATTCTACTATAGCTAATTTTTCTAAATCACTTTTTATACGATTTAACATAGAAAATCCTAATTTAGTATGCATCATTTCTCTTCCTCGAAATCTTAGAGTAACTTTTATTTTATCTCCTTTTTTTAAAAAACGAATTAAATTACGTAATTTTACCTTATAATCTCCTATATCTGTTCCCGGACGAAATTTAATTTCTTTTAAATTTATTATTTTTTGTTTTTTTTTTTGTTCTTTAGAAGCTTTATTTTTTACATATAAAAATTTACCATAATCCATAATACGACATACAGGAGGTTCTGAATTAGGACTAATTTCAACTAAATCAAATCCTGTATTTTCTGCTTTTATTAAAGCTTCTTTTAAACTAATTATACCAATTTGTTCACCATTTAATCCTATTAATCTTACAATTTTACTCCTAATATTTTGATTAATTCTATTAGGTCGTGATAATTGTATGGTTTTTTTTCCAATTTTAATATCTTACCTCTCTTAATTTTTTTTATTAATATAATAATTATTAATTTCTTTCATTATTTTATTAATAATATCATGAATTTTCATAAATCCCAAATTTTTACCAAAACAATCTCTCACAGAAATAAAATTATTTTTAACTTCTTTATCTCCACAAATTAAAATATATGGAATATGTTTTATTGCATATTTTCTAATTTTAAAAGAAATTTTTTCATTATTTATATCATATTTAACACGAATATTATTATCTTTAATTATTTTAAATAATTTTAAAACATATTTAATATGTTTTTCACTAATACTTAATATTATAATTTGAACTGGTGCTAACCAAATAGGTAAATATCCAGAAAATTCTTCAAGAATAATCCCTATAAATCTTTCTAAGGAACCTAAAATAGCACGATGAATTATTATTGGAGTACTATGTTTATTTTTTTTATTTATATAAAACAAATTTAAACATTTTGGTAATGTAAAATCTAACTGAATTGTACCACATTGCCATTCTCGATTTAAACAATCAAAAAAAGAAAATTCTATTTTAGGACCATAAAAAGCGCCTTCTCCTATTTGATATTCAAAATTAATATTTAATTTATTTAAAATATAAGATAAATTATTTTCTGCTTGATCCCAAATTTCATTATCTCCAATTTTATTTTTTGGTCTAGTTGATAATTTTACAAGAAATTTTTTAAAACCAAAAAGATGATAAATATCATACATCATATCAATACAATATTCTATTTCTTTAATTACTTGATTTTTTGTACAAAAGATATGAGCATCATCTTGTGTAAAATTTCTTAATCTCATTAAACCATGTAAAGAACCAGATGGTTCATTTCTATGACAAATACCAAATTCCGCAATTCTTAAAGGTAAATCTCTATATGATTTCAATTTTTGTTGAAATATTTGAATATGAGCAGGACAATTCATAGGTTTTATACAATAATTTCTATTTTCTGATAAAGTAGTAAAAATAGATTCTTTATAAATTTTCCAATGTCCTGTTTTTTCCCAAATAGTAAAATCAGTAATTAAAGGAGTTTTTACTTCTAAATAATTATATTGATTTAATTTTATACGTAATAATTTTTCTAATTCTTTAAAAATAATATAACCATTATGATGCCAAAAAACCATTCCTGGAGATTCATTTTGAAAATGATATAAATTTAATTTTTTACCAATACTTCTATGATCTATTTCTAATAATTTATTAGATAAATCTATTTTTTTAAAATTATCATTTTGTGCCATTTTTTACTTTTAAAATATTAATTTTTAATAATAATAACAAAATTTTTCTTTTAAATATATTAAAAATAGTTTAAATTTTATTTTAAATAAAATAAATTTTTATAAAAATTTATTTTCAAATTATTAATTAATTTTTTTTAAAAATTATTAAATTGAAAATTTTTGTCCACAAATAACTCGATAATATCCTTGTATATCACAATATTGTGATATATTTTTAAAATTTTTAATTTTAAAGATTTTTTTTAAAATATATCCTTGTTTATATCCATGTTCTAATATTAACCATCCATAATTATTTAAATATTCTGAAGATTTAGAAATAATATAATTTAAATCATATAATCCATCATTTAATGATATTAATGATTTAATAGGTTCAAATTTTAATTTTTTTTTTAATTGATAATATTCATAATTACTTATATAAGGTGGATTACTCATTATGATATCAAATTTCTTATTTTTTAAATTACTAAACCAATTACTTATTAAAAAATTAATATTATTAATATATAATTTTTTAGCATTATATTTTGCTAAATTAATAATTTGTTGAGAAATATCTACAGCAGTAATTTTAAGAAAATTATATTTAGAGGCAATTGCTAATGCTATTGCTCCACTTCCAGTACCTAAATCTAAAATTTTTTTTATATTATTATTAATTTTTTTTAAAACAATATTTACTAAAATTTCTGTATCTTCTCTAGGTATTAAAACATAAGGTGATACATTAATTTTTAATGACCAAAATTCACAAAAACCTAATAAATAAGCTATAGGTTCTCCTCTAATCCTTCTTTTTAAAAAATTTTGTAATATTTTAAATTGTTCTAAATTTATTTTAGTTTCATCAAAACCATAAATCCATGATTTAGATTTTTTTAAAACAAAAGATAATAATACGACTGATTCTAATTGATGTGTTAATATTTTATGTTGTTTCAAAAGATTAGAAGCGTATTTTAACCATTGATTAATAATCATTTTTTTATTAAAACTATAATTTATCAGTATTATACTGACGAATAATTGGGTTTATTAAAATATCTAAATTACCATCCATAATCTCATTTAATTTATATAATGTTAAATTAATACGATGATCTGTTACTCTTTTTTGAATAAAATTATATGTTCTATTTCTATCTGAACGATCCCCACTACCTAATAATATTTTTTTCTTTATTGCATTATCTTTATTTTTTTTTGTTATTTCTAATGTGTATATTCTTGTAGCTAAGACAGCTAAAGCTTTAGCTTTATTTTTATGTTGTGATCTTTCATCTTGACATTCTACAACAATTCCTGTTGGAAAATGAGTAATTCTTATAGCTGAATCAGTCGTATTAACATGTTGTCCTCCTGCTCCAGAGGATCTAAAAGTATCAATTTTTAAATCTTGATTATTTATTTCTGGAATTTCTTTTTTTAATAATTCAGGCATAACTGCAATAATACAAGTAGAAGTATGTATTCTTCCTTGAGATTCTGTTTCAGGAACTCTCTGTACTCTATGTCCTCCTGATTCAAATTTTAATTTACCATAAACTCCAACTCCTATAATTTTTAAAATAATTTCTTTAAACCCATTACCATTTTCATTATAATGAATATTTATTATTTCTATTTTCCATTTTTTTGATTCTGCATATCTAATATACATTCTTGAAATATTTTTTACAAAAATTGCTGCTTCATTTCCTCCAGAACCAGCTTTTATTTCTAAAAAACAATTACGATTATCTTCTTCTTTTTTTTGAGGAGAAAGTAATTTATACAATATTTTTTCTATTTTTTTTTGTTTAATTTTAATATTTTTTATATCTTCCAATACCATTGGATATATTTCTTTATCTTTTTCTTTTAATAAAGTTTTATTATTTAATAAATTTAATTCTAATTTTTTCCATTTTATAAATGGTTTAATTATATTTGATAATTTAGAATATTCAGTTGATAAATTACGTAAAGATATATGATTATTATATGTTTTATAATCACTTAATTTTTTTGATATATAATTGTATCTCTTATATAAGAGATTAAGTTTTTTTAAAATAGAAGAATTCATAATTATTATTTTAATATTTAAATGTTATAAATAAAATATTTTTTTTAAAATTACATTAATAATAATATATATTATATTAGTAATATTATTATATAATAATATTTTATCTATTTTTAATAGAGAATACTAATTCTATATTAAAATTTTATTTTTTATATAAAAAATTTAAATAAAATTATAAATATAATTTTTAAGGATTTTATATGGTTAATATGAAATTATTTGCTGGTAATGCTATTCCTAGATTAGCAAAAAATATTGCTAATCATCTATATATTAATTTAGGTAAGATATTTGTAGGTAAATTTAGTGATGGAGAAGTTTCTGTTAAAATAAATGAAAATGTAAGAGGAAGTGATATTTTTATCATACAATCAACTTGTAATCCTACAAATGATAATTTAATTGAATTAATTATAATGATTGATGCATTTAAAAGAGCATCTGCTGGAAGAATAACTGCCGTTATTCCTTATTTTGGTTATGCTAGACAAGATCGAAGAATTCGTTCCGCTAGAGTACCTATTACTGCAAAAGTAATAGCTGATTTTTTATCTAGAGTAGGAATTAATAGAATATTAACAGTTGATTTACATGCAGAACAAATTCAAGGATTTTTTAATGTTCCTGTAGACAATGTTTTCGCAAGTTCTATCTTTTTAAAAGATATATCAAAAAATATATATAATAATCCTATAATAGTTTCTCCTGATATTGGTGGAGTAATTCGTGCAAGATCGATAGCAAAAAAATTATTTCATGGTACAGATATGGCTATTATAGATAAAAGAAGACATAATTTAAATACTACAGAAATTATGAATATTATTGGAGATGTTAATCAACGAGATTGTATTTTAATAGATGATATTGTTGATACTGCAGGAACATTATGTCAAGCAGCAAAAGCTTTAAAAAATAATGGAGCAACAAAAGTATTTGTTTATGTTACTCATGCTATTTTTTCTGGAAATGCTATTGAAAATATTTATAATTCTGTAATAGATGAAATTATTGTCTGTGACAGTATCCCATTAACAAAGAAAATAAAAAAATTAAAAAATGTTAGAGTATTAACTCTATCTTATATGCTTGCAGAAACAATAAGAAGAATTAATAATGAAGAATCTATATCTGTAATGTTTAAATAAATTAAAATAATAAATAGGTAAATATTTGAATAATATAAAAATGATAGTAGGATTAGGTAATAATTTAAATAATAAATTTATTAAAACTCGTCATAATATAGGTTCTAATTACATAATTAATTTATCTAAAAAATTTCATGTTAAATTTAAAAAAGTAAAAAAATTAAATGAAAATATTGGTTATTTAAATATTTTAAATAAAAAAATAATTTTATTAATACCAAACTCTTTTATGAATAATTCAGGAAAATCAATATTTATTGTTTCTAATTTTTATAAAATTTTATTAAAAAATATTTTAGTTATTCATGATGAATTAGATTATTTACCTGGCATTATCAAATTTAAATATGGAGGAAGTAGTGGAGGACATAATGGAATTAATAGTATTATTAAAATATTTAATGATACATTATTTTATAGATTACGTATAGGTATAGGACATCCTGGAAATAAAAATCAAGTAAATAATTTTGTATTAAATTCTCCTACATTAACTGAACAAAAAAATATTAATTTTACTATAAAAAATAGTATTAAAGCTTTACTAGTTTTTATTAAAACTAATAATTATAATAAAGCAGTAAATTATTTACATTCTAATAATAATAAGAGAATAAAATAATGGCATTAAAATGTGGTATAATAGGTTTACCAAATGTAGGTAAATCAACATTATTTAATGCATTAACTAATTCTAATGTAGATGCATTAAATTATCCTTTTTGTACAATAAAACCGAATACTAGTATAGTAACAGTTCCTGATAACAGATTATTTTACTTATCTAAAATAATAAAATCTAAAAAAACGATACAATCGACAGTAACTTTTGTGGATATTGCTGGTTTAATAAAAGGAGCTTCTAAAGGAGAAGGATTAGGAAATCAATTTTTATATAATATATCAGAAGTTGATGCTATTATTCATGTAATACGTTGTTTTAAAAAAAAAAATATATTAAGTCTATCATATAGACCTATAAAAGATGTAAATATCATAAATAATGAAATTATTAATTTTGATATAAATTTATTATGTAAATTAAAAGATAATAAAAAATATTTTAATAAATGGAAATATTTATTAGATATTTGTTTAAATCACTTAAAAAGTGGTAGATTATTAAATTTATTAAAATTAAAGATAGAAGAAATAGATTTTTTAAAAAAATTAAAACTACTAACAATTAAACCAATAATTATTATTGCTAATACAGATGAAAATAATATTAATAACCAATTTTTTTTAGATGAAATAAATATTCTTAAGAAAGAATATTTAGTTTTAAAAATTTGTATTATTAATCTTAATAAAAAACAAAAAATATTATCAATAAATAATGATGATTTAAAAAACATAATACTTTGTAGTTTTAAACTATTAAATTTACATACTTTTTATACAGTAGGAATTAAAGAAACTAGATCATGGAGTATTTTAAAAGGTACAACTACATTAATTGCTGCTAAAAAAATTCATAGTGATATCCAAAGAGGATTTATTAGAGCTCAAGTAATACATTATAAAGATTTTATTTTTTATAAAAGTCAAACAAAAGCAAAATTATTTGGTAAAATGAAAATAGAAGGTAAAAAATATATAATACAAGATGGTGATATTATTAATTTTCTTTTTAAAATTTAAAAAATATATATTTTTTATTTTAAAATTTGATATTAAAATGTTTATATTTTAATTTTGTTAAAACTATATTTAAATAGTTTAGATAGTATGATTAATTTTTTAAATTTAATTCTTTTATATAGCATTAATATATTATTAATATTAATTATAATTAGAATTTTTATAAAATATAAAGATATAAAATCTTATATATTATGGTATCTTATTTTATATGTTTTCCCTAAAATAGGAATTATTTTTTATTTTATTTTTGGAGAAATTTATTCAAAAACACAATATAAATCTCAGAAAGCTAAAAAAATATGGTTTCGTTATAGCGAATTATTAAAAAAATTACAATTATATTATAAATTATATATTAAAAATATGCATGTAAATAAAAAAATAGAAACATTATTTCAATTATGTGAAAATAAACAAAATTTATTTAGTATGACTAATAATTCTATTAAATTATTAAATTCATCATTTAAATTATTTACATCATTAATTAATGATATACAATCAGCAAAATATAGTATTCATATTGTTTTTTATATATGGATACCAGGAGGCTTAGTAAATAAGTTTTCAGAATCTATTATAATAGCAGCTAAAAGAGGTGTTAAATGTTATATTATGTTAGATTATATTGGCAGTAAAAATTTTTTTTATAGTTCTTGGTATTATCGTTTGTTAAAAGTTGGTGTTTTTATAATTAAATCATTAAATATTACAATTTTTAATTTTTTTTGTTCTAGAATAGATTTAAGACAACATAAAAAAATAATATTAATTGATAATAAAATAGTTTATGTTGGCAGTATGAATATGGTAGATTCAACAAATTTTAAAAAAAATACTAAAATATGTAAATGGATTGACTTAATGATTCGTATAACTGGACCTATTGTTAATACAATCAGTATTATTTATTCATATGATTGGGAAATAGAAACGGGACAAAATATATTATCTATTAATCAATTAAAAAATAACTTAGTAAAATATCAAAATAAAAATAATATTAATAGAATACAAGTAATATTTTCAGGATTAAAATTATCTAAAAAAATAATCCATAATTCTTTAATTACAGCTATATTTTTAGCTAAAAAAAGTTTAATTATTACAACACCTTATTTAATACCAAGTAAAAATTTATTATCTGCTATTTGTATAGCTTCTGAACGTGGAGTAGATGTAAAAATTATTATTCCTAAATATAATGATTCAATTTTTATTTATTGGGCTAGTAAATTTTTTTTTTATAAATTATTAAAAAAAGGAGTTAAAATTTATCAATTAAAAACAGGATTTTTACATACAAAAAGTATTATTATAGATAAAAAAATTAGTTTTATAGGTACTGTAAATTTAGATATAAGAAGTATCTATTTAAATTTTGAAATTAATTTAATTATTGATGATATTATATTTAATAAATCACTTTTATATATACAAAATAAATATATTTCAAAATCACAAAAATTAGAATATAATTTATGGATACAAAGACCGTATTGGAAAAAAATAATAGAAAAATTATTTTTTTTATTTAAATTTATTTTATAAAATAAAAAAAATGATATTTATAAAAAAATTATTTTATTATAAGAATTTATATTAACATTTTAATTTTATGAAAATTTTTTCATTCAATATTAATGGAATAAGAGCGCATATACATCAATTAAAAATAATTATAGAAATATATAATCCTGATATAATTGGGTTACAAGAAATAAAAGTAAATAATAAAGATTTTCCTAAAGAAGAAATATATAAATTAGGATATCACATTTATATATGTGGCCAAATGAAAAATTATGGAGTAGCTTTATTAAGCAAAAAAAAACCTTTAAATATTCAAAAAAATTTTTTAAAAGATTTATTTAATAATCAAAAAAGATTAATAATGATTGATTTAGATAGTTCTATTGGTAATATAAAGATTTTAAATTGTTATTTTCCTCAAGGAGATAATCAAAAAAATAATATAAAATTTAAATATAAAATTAATTTTTTAAAAAATTTATATTTTTATATCAAAAAAAATTTAGATCCAAAAAATCATATTATACTTATGGGAGATATTAATATTAGTATTTCTGATTTGGATATTGGAATAGGAGAAAAAAATCGTAAAAAATGGTTAAAACAAGGAAAATGTTCTTTCTTACCAAAAGAAAGATTTTATATGAATCAATTACTTAATTGGGGTCTATTTGATATTTGGAGATTAATGAATCCTTTAACAAATAATAAATTTTCTTGGTTTGATTATAGATCAAAAGGATTTCTTATTAATAAAGGATTAAGAATTGATAATATTTTAATTACTTATTCATTAATAAAATATTATTTAAATTCAGGAATAGAATATTCTATTCGTAATTTAATTAAACCTTCAGATCATGTTCCTATTTGGGTAAAGTTTAAAAATATTTAATAAATTTTTATTTTAAAAAATTAGGTGAAAAATGATTAAGTTATTGAATATAATAAAATTCTTTTGTTGTTATTTATGGTCATTAATTAATTTTACTAGAATATTAATAATAAATATTATTTTTATATTATTAATATCATTATTATGTTATTACATATATAATGTTAATCATAGAAAAAATATAAATAACAAAATTTTAAGGAAAAATAATCAAGTATTAGAAATTAATTTTAATGAAAACTTTGATAATGAATCTTTTTATAAAAATAATTTAATATTTAAATTATTTAACATATTCTCAAGTAAAAAAAATAATGATCCAATAATTAATATTGTTAATGCTATAAATTTTGCAAAAAAAGATAAAAATATTCATGGTATTATATTAAAACTTCATAATTTAAATATTTATGATATTCCTAATTTAAGATATATAGGTAAATATTTAAATGCTTTTAAAGCAAGTGGTAAAAAAATATATGCAATTTCAGATATGTATGACCAAAATCAATATTATTTAGCTAGTTTTGCTAATAAAGTATTTTTATTACCATATGGTCATGTAAAATTATATGGTCTAAATTTTAAAAAGTTTTTTATAAAAAACTTTTTAAAAAATTTAAAAATACAAACTCATGTATTTAGAGTTGGACAATATAAATCTGCAGTTGAATCTGTTTTAAGAAAAGATATGTCTAATGATGATAAAATAGTGATGAATCAATTAATAAATAATTTATGGGATGATTATTTAACAACTATATCAATTAATAGACAATTAACTAAAGAAGAAATTTTTCCTACAGATGAAAATTTTTTAATATCTCTTAAAAAATCTCATGGAAATTTAGCTTTATTTGCATTACAAAATAAATTAGTAGATAAAATTTCTAATAATAATGATTTTGAAAAAGAAATGATTCAAAATTTTGGATTAGATAAAATTAAAAATACATATAATAAAATTAATATTAACGATTATATAAAATTATATATAGATAATGGAATACAAAAAAATAATGGTAATATTGCAGTTATTACAATAGATGGAATTATGATGTATGGTAAAAATGGAAGTGATATTATCACAAATAAAATAAATAAAGTTTATCGAAATCCTAAAATTAAAGGATTAATATTAAAAATTAATAGTCCAGGAGGAGATATTTTAGCTGCAAAAGCAATTTATAATGAATTAATTTTATTAAAAAAAATTCATAAACCAATAGTAGTTATTATGGGGAAAATGGCTGCATCAGGTGCATATTGGATTTCTACAATAGCTGATTTTGTAATTGCAGATCCAGTAAGTTTAACTGGTTCTATTGGTATTTTTAGTGTTGTATATAATATTAGTGATATTTTAGATTTAGTTGGTATAAAAAAAGATGGTATTAATATATCAGATAGATTTAATAATTCTATTAATGAAAAATTATCTTCTATAGAAAAAAAGATAATGAGCATAAATATTAAAACTGGTTATGATGAATTTATTTATTTAGTTTCTAAAGACAGAAATTTACCTATTGAAAAAGTTAAAAAAATAGCTAATGGTATGGTTATCTTAGGTAAAGATGCTAAAAAATATGGATTAGTTGATGATTTAGGTGATTTTGATAGTGCAATAATAAAAATTGCACAATTAACAAAAATAAAAAAAGTAAAATTACAATGGATAAATGTAAATACTTTTTCTCCATTAGATTATTTTATAAAATCAAATAATTTTATTATATCTAATTTAATTCAAAATTATATAAATTTTATTTTTAATAAAAATTTTTCATTATTAAATAATGAAAAATTTTTAAATTCCGAAAAAATATATTCTTTATATGTTATATAAATTTAAAATTTTATTTTTTCATAATTTTGTATTTATGATTAGGAGATAATTAATGTCTATTAGAGTTGCTATTAATGGATTTGGAAGAATAGGACGTATTTTTTTTCGCGCTGCTCAAAAAAATACGAAAATTAAAATTATAGCTATTAATGATTTATTAGAAATCAATTATATGGCATATATGATAAAATATGATTCAACACATGGATCTTTTAAAGAAAAAATTAAAGTTCATAAAAATAATTTAATTATAAATAAAAATATTATTCACGTATTTTCTGAATCAGATCCTAGTAAATTAAAATGGCACGATTTAAATATTGATATTGTTGTTGAATCTACAGGTATTTTTTTAACAAAAGAATTAGCAAAAAAACATATTATTGCTGGGGCTAAAAAAGTTATTATTACAGCTCCTCCTAAAGATAATTCAATCCCTATGTTTGTAAAAGGAGTTAATTTTAATAGTTATAATGGAGAAAATATTATTTCAAATGCTTCATGTACTACTAATTGTTTAGCTCCATTAGCTAAAATTATCAATGATAATTATATTATTGAAAATGGTCTTATGACAACTATTCATGCAGTAACTTCTACACAAAAAACAGTGGATAGTCCTTCTATGAAAGATTGGAGAGGAGGAAGAGGGGCATATCAAAATATTATTCCTTCAAGTACAGGAGCTGCAAAAGCAGTAGGAATTGTTTTACCAGAATTAAATAATAAATTAACAGGAATATCATTAAGAGTACCGATTGCTAATGTTTCTGTTGTTGATTTTACTGTTAAAATTTTAAAAAAAACTACATTATCAGATATTTGTGAAGTTATTAAATTTGCATCTAATAATTATATGAAAGAAATTATTGGTTATACAGAAGATGATGTAGTATCTAGTGATTTTAATGGTTCAACATTAATATCTATTTTTGATAAAAAAGCAAGTATAGCTATTAATAATAATTTTTTTAAATTAATTGCTTGGTATGATAATGAAACAGGTTATTCTTCTAAAATATTAGATTTAATCTTACATATTTTTAAATAAAAATATAAACATTTGCTATGTATTATTTTAATAAATACATAGCAATACACAATTTGTATTTTTTAAAATATTATTAAAAATAAAAAATATAATTTTTAAAACTAAAAGAAAATATTTACACCTTGTCTACCACCTAATAAATGCATATGTAAATAAAATATTGTTTGACATCCATGAACATTACAATTAATAACAATTCTATAACCAGATTTATGAATTTTTTTTTTTTTTGCTATTTTAGATGCCACTAATAACATTCTTCCTAGAATTAATTCATGTTTATGATTAATATTATTAAGTGTTTGTATAAAAATATTAGGTATAATTAAAATATGTATTGGACTTTGTGGTTTTATATCATTAAAAGCTGTTACTAAATCATCTTGATAAATAATATTAGTAATTATTTTTTTAGATAGAATTTGTTGAAATATATTTTTTTTATTATTCATAATATTTTTATATTTATTAATAGTTATTTTTTTTTATAAAATTATCCATTTCTGTTTTTAAATTATCTGATTTAGTACCAAAAATAGCTTGTACACCATTACCAGAAATAATAATAGCAGAAGCTCCTAACAATTTTAATTCTTTTTCATTAACTTTTTTGATATTAAGAACAGTTATACGTAATCTAGTAATACATGCATCTAAATTAGTAATATTATTTTTACCTCCAAAAGCTTCAACTAATTTTTTTCCATAATTTAATGATATATCATTTTCTTTATATATATTATTTTGTATTTTTTCACGACCAGGAGTTTGTAAATCTAATTTAATAATTATTATTTTAAATATATAATAATATATAAATGTATAAATCAAACCTACGATTGGGAATAACCATATTTTAGAACCATTACCACTTAAAATAATAAAATCAATTAATCCATGAGAAAAACTTGTTCCATTTCTCATTCCTAATAAAATACAAATAGGAAAAGATAATCCTGATAAAATAATATGTATTATATATAATAATGGTGCTACATACATAAAAGAAAATTCTATTGGTTCAGTAATTCCTGTAAAAAAAGATGTTAATGCTGCTGAAAACATTAAACTACCAATTTTTTTTTTGTTTTCTTTTTTTGATGTTTGCCATATAGCAATAGCTGCTCCTGGTAATCCATACATTTTAAATAAAAAACCTCCTGCTAATTTACCTGCAGATGGATCTCCAGCAATATATCTTGCAATATCACCATGATATACTTGCTTAGTAAATATATTCATAAATGAACCTATCTCCATTTGAAATGGAACATTCCAAATATGATGTAAACCAAAAGGTAATAAAGTTCTTTCTATTATTCCATAAATACCAAATGCAAAAACTGGGTTTTGATAAGCAGCCCAATATGAAAAATGTTGAATTATTTTTCCAATTGGAAGCCATATAAAAGATAATAATAACCCAACAAAAATTGATGTTAAACCTGAAATTATAGGAATAAAACGACTACCAGAAAAAAAACCAAGATAATCAACTAATTTGATATTATGAAAACGATTAAACATATATGCAGCGATAGAACCAGCAATAATTCCACCTAATACTCCTGTGTTTGCAAGATGTTTTTGAATAACCATTTCTTGTGTATAATTATTATGTAATAAAATAGGAATCATAACTTCAATAGTTTTTGTTAAAATACCATAAGAAACAACAGATGCTAATGCAGATACACCATTATTTTTAGTAAATCCTAAAGAAATTCCAATAGAAAAAATTAATGGCATATTAGCAAAAACAGAACTACCTGTTTTTTCCATAATATTAGAAATAATATTAGGTAACCAAGAAAAATTAGCTGATCCTATACCCAATAATATTCCTGCTATAGGCAGGACAGATACTGGTAACATTAAAGATTTACCTATTTTTTGCATATTAGCGAATGTATTACTAAACATTATAAATATCCTATTTTAAATGAAATTTAATAAATATTATTTATATTTATTATTAGATGTATATATTTTTTCTAAAGATAATAATAAATTAATTAATACTAATTCATAATTAATATTATTAATTTTTATTAAAATATTACTATAAAATAATATTTTTTTTATCATTAATAAAATTTTATCTACTACAATTAAATTAGATATTTTATGTATAAAATATATTTGATCTAAATTATATAAAAATTTTTTATCTATATTTAGATGAATTTTAACTACATCTAATAAAATTAGATAAATCCAATTTAAATATAACAGAATATTTTTATTATTTAAAATAGATAATAATTTCATTATATCCTCCTCTAAAGAGGAGACTAAAATAGTATATAAAATATTTCTACTTTTCCATATTATATTATTTAATAATTGATATGCATCAATTGGTGAATTATTACATAAACGTAATGCAGTTTTTATTGATTCTTTTTGAAAAATTTTATAATTTTGTACTTTTTTTTTTAACCATAATATACCTATTTTTTCATTAGGAGGATATATATGCCAAAATTGACATCTACTATATATTGTAGGTAATAATTCATTTTTATTATTACATTGTATAAAAAACCAAATATTATCTGAAGGTTCTTCTAAAATTTTTAAAAGAGCATTACTAGATGAAATATTTAATTGATTAGCATAAGGAAACCATATAATTTTACCAACATCTTTATAAGATGATTGATAAATAATTTCAGTCAGATTTCTAATTACTTCTATACTAATACTATTTTTTTCTTTATTATTTTTAATAATATGTAAATCAGGATGAATATTTTTTTCTACTAAAATACAATTTTGACATTTAGAACAACTATATATTTTTTTTTTATTAATACAAAAAATCCATTTAGTTAAAGCATAAATTAAATTATTTATACCTAATTCATTTAAAGAACAAAAAATATATGCTTTATAATTTTTTTTATTTAAAAATTGATTAATTATTTTTTTATAAAAAAAATTTAACCATGGATATGTTGATAATAATATAGGATATTTTTTCATTTTATACTAATATTAATTTGTTAATAATTTTTTTTACTGATATTTTTACATTTTTTAGATTATTATTAGCATCAACTATTTTTATAATTTTATTTTTTTTTGCTATTTTTAAATAATATTTCCTTACTCTAGAAAAAAAGTTTATAGATTCTTTTTCAATTCTATCGTAATTTTTAGAATTTATTCTTTGTAAAGAAATTACAGGATTTACATCTAAATAAATAATAATATCTGGTTTTATATTATTATTAATAAAATTTTGTAAAAATAATATAATTTTTTTATTTATATTTCTCCCGCCTATTTGATAGGCATATGTAGATAAATCATATCTATCGGATAAAATCCAATTTATATTAATATTTTTTCTTATTATATTATCTAATAATTGTAATCTAGCTGCATATATTAATAATAATTCTGTTTTGTAAGAAATTTTTTCTCCTTGAGAAAATTTAATAATATTCCTTAATTTTTCTGCGATCGGAGTTCCTCCAGGTTCATGAGTTTGAATAATATTTGTAATATTAAAATTATTTAATAATTTTACTATATAATTACAAATAGTGGATTTTCCAGCACCATCTATTCCTTCTACTACAATAAATTTTTTATTATTCATTTTTTTAAAATTAAATATTTATTATAATACTATAATTAATATTTATTTTTTTAAATAAAAATATTCAAAATTAAAATTTTATTTTTAAAATTATATTTTTTTAAAAATTAACGAAGCATTAGACCCTCCAAAACCAAAAGAATTACATAATACATAATTCATATTATTAACATCTCGAGAAATTTTAGGAATAAAATCTAAATCTAAATTTTTATCAGGATGATCTAAATTAATTGTAGGAGGAACTATTTGATTTTTTAATGATAAAATTGAATAAATAGATTCAATAGCTCCAGCAGCACCTAATAAATGTCCAGTGATTGATTTAGTAGAACTTACAAATAATTTATAATAGTTATTTTTAAAAATTTTTTTAATAGCATTTACTTCTGCTATATCTCCTATTTTTGTTGATGTACTATGTGCATTTATATATTTAATATTTTCAGGATTAAGATTAGCATCCTTTAATGCATTAAACATTGCTAACTGAGCACCTTTTCCATTTATAGGTGGTGAAGTTATATGATAAGAATCATTACTCATACCAAAACCTACTAATTCTGCAAAAATATTTGCGTTTCTTTTTTTAGCATGATTATATTCTTCTAATATTAGAATACCTGCTCCATCTCCAATAACAAAACCATCTCTATCTCTATCCCAAGGTCTACTTGCTTTTTTTGGTTCATGATTTCTTTTTGATAAAGCATTCATTGAACAAAAACCACTTAAGCTTAAAGGAGTTACAGCTTTTTCTGATGCTCCAGTTATCATAACATCAGCATCATTATAAGATATAATTTTAAAAGCAATTCCAATATTATGTATTCCAGAACTACAAGCTGTACTAATAGTTAAACTAGGTCCTGTTAATTTATAATTAATTGCAATATTCCCTGTTAACATATTCATAAGAGTTGCTGTCATTAAAAATGGAGTTATTTTTTTGGGACCATTTTTATTTAATATTTGAATATTTTTTTCTATTAAATTAATACCTCCTAATCCAGAACCTATAGCAATTCCAAATCTAGGATTATCATATTTATTAAGTATTAAACCAGAATTATTAATAGCTTCATTACATGCTATTAATCCATATTGAATAAATAAATCAATATTTTTCTTTTTTCTATTAGAAAGATTATTTATATACTTAAAATTTTTTATTAATCCAGCAATTTTAGTTTTATATTTATCAGTATTAAAAGTATTAATTAAATTAATACCACTATTACCATTAATAAGATTATACCAATTAGATTCTATTGTATTTCCTATTGGAGTAATCATTCCAATACCAGTAATTACTACACGTCTACGTTTAAACATTGTATTTTTTCTATATAGATCATATATTTTAAAAATTATTATTATGGAATAGAGTAAAATATATTACTCTTAATTCCATAATTTTAATTAAATTTTATTTTTTATAATTATTAATATAATTAATAGCTTCTTGAATAGTAGTAATTTTTTCAGCATCTTCATCTAAAATTTCAATATTAAATTCTTCTTCTAATGCCATTATAATTTCAATAGTATCAAGAGAATCTGCACCTAAATCCTCTTTAAAAGAGGAAGAACTAATAATATTTTTTTTTATTCCTAATTGATCAATAATAATTTTTTTAACACGTTTAGTAATAGAATTACTCATACTCGTTATATTTTCCTATAAAATTATTTTAGGATAATTTTTCTAAAAAATAAAATAATAAAATTATCCCATATATAAACCACCGTTAATATTAAGTGTTTCTCCTGTTATATAAGATGCTTTATCGGAAGCTAAAAAAATTACAGCATCAGCTATTTCTTGAGGATAACCGAAACGTTTGGAAGGGATTTGTGCTATGATATTATCATGATCTCTTTTTTTAAGATTTAATGTCATATCAGTTTTAATATAACCAGGAGATATAATATTTACAGTAATACCTTTTGAAGCTACTTCTTTAGCTAAAGATTTACTAAATCCAATAATTCCTGATTTTGATGCTGCATAATTAGCTTGACCTATATTCCCAGTGATGCCAATAGTTGATCCAATATTAATTATACGACCAAATGATTTTTTTATCATATAATAAATAACTTCTCTACAAATTCTAAATATAGAAGTTAAATTAATTTGTAAAACATTATCCCATTGATAATCTTTCATATTTAATACAAGTTTATCATATATAATTCCTGCATTATTAATAAGTATATCTAAAGTTTTAAATTTTTTAATAATATATCTAATTAAATTATTAATAATATAAGGTGATTTATTTTTTAAATCAAGAATTAAACCAACACCTTTTTTACCTAAAAAATTATTAATTTTTTTAACTCCACTAATATTAGTGGATGTACCTATTACATATGCTCCATTTTTTACTAATGTATTAGCTATACTGTAGCCTATTCCTTTACTTGCTCCTGTTACTAAAGCTATTTTATTATTTAAATTAAAATTTTTTAACATATTATTTATAAATTTTATATTTTTTTGATGTTAAAAGAAATGTTTGTAAATTATAAATTGAATTTATATTCATATTATTTGTAATCTTTTTTGATATTTTTTTAAGCATAATTTTAGGTGTAAATTCTATTATATTAAATATATTTTGTTTTTCTATAAATTTTATACATCCAATCCAATTAATGGTAGAATATAATTGTTTTACTAAATTTTTTTTAATATTTTTAGATGATTTTTCATATTTACAATTTATATTATTAATAAATTTAATTTTTGGTTTATTAATAATAATTTTATCTAAAAATTTTTTAAATTTATATGCTATAGGTTTCATTAATAAACAATGAGACGGTATATTTATATTAATAGGTATTATATATGCACCTAAAGATTTAGCTATTTTAATAGCTTTTACTATAGCTAATTTATTTCCACTAATTGTTACATTATAAGATGAGTTATAATTAGATATTGATATAATATAATTATTTTTAGATATTTTTTTACAAATTTTTTCTATTTTTTTTTTTTTAAACCAATAATAGTTTGCATATAATATCCATTTATATGAAAATCATTTAAATTAGATGATATTTCATGCATTAATTTACCTCGATATTGTACTATTCTAATAGCATCTATAAAACTAATAATATCACTACATACCATTGCAGCATATTCTCCTAAACTATAACCAGTAACTATTTCAGGTAAAATATTATTTTTTTGTAACCATAATCTATATATAGCAATAGATGTAGTTAAAATAGCAGGTTGTGTATAATATGTTATATTTAATTTTTTTAATGGACCATTTTGAATAATATTCCATAAATTATATTTAAGAATTTCGGAGGCGGAATCAAAAGTTTCTCTTATAATTTTATATTTGATATATAATGAAGATATCATACCAACAAATTGAGTTCCCTGTCCTGGAAAAATAGCAGCAAATTTTTTCATATTTTATATTTTTTTATAATAAATATTTAATAAATTTAAAAAATTTTTATAATTATTTATTATTTTTATTAATAATTTGTATACCTTTATAAAAACCATCATCAGTCATATGATGAAATAAATATTTTTTACCTGTTTTTTTATTGATTAATAAAAATTTATTATGAGATAATTTATCATGGGAACGTCGCATACCTCTTTTAGATCTTGATTTTTTATGTTTTTGAACAGCCATATTATTTATTTATATACCTTTTATTTTATTAAATATTATATAATATATTATATTAACTGAATTAAATATACATTATAAATATGTTTATTTATATATGCAATATTATTTAGTATTGTTTTAAATTTAATAAACAATTATTTAATTCATTACTTAATGGAGCATAAATTTTAATTTTTTTATTATTTTTAGGATGTATTAATTGAATACTTTTTGCATGTAAAAATAATCGATTTATATTAAATTTTTTTTTAAATTTAAAGTTTAAACTACTATCACCATATCTTTGATCATTAATTATAGGATGTTTTAAATAAGCCATATGAACTCTAATTTGATGTGTTCTTCCTGTTAACGGGTTGATTTTTACTAACATAAAATTTTTATAATTTTTAATTATTTTTAATTTAGTTTCTGAATATTTACCTTTATTATTATTTATTTTTACTTTAATTTTTTTATTTAAAAAATTTTTTACTAAAAAATTTTTAATATAGATATTTTTTTTTTCAAAGCAATTTCCCTTAACTAAGGCTATATACTCTTTAAGTATTTTTTTTTCTATTAATTGTTTTTGTAATATTTTTAATATTGATCTTTTTTTAGCTATTAATAAAACTCCAGAAGTTTCTTTATCAATTCTATGTACAAGTTCTAAAAATTTTATTTTTTTAAATAAATATCTAAAATTTTCAATAATACCATAATTAATCCCACTACCTCCGTGAACTGCTATACCAGAAGGTTTATTAATAGCTAAAATATATTTATCTTCAAAAATTATCATATCTTTAAAAAATTTTATTTTATTTAATGTTAAATGATATTTAATAGGTTTAATTTTATTTATATAAATAAAAGGGATTTTTATTAAATCTTGAGATTTAATTTTAAAATTTGGGAGTATTTTTTTTTTATTAACTTTTATTTTTCCTGTTCTTAACATTCTATATATCATACTTTTAGGAACATTTTTAAATTTATTTATTAAAAAATTATCAATTCTTTGATGTTCAATAGTAGATGGAATCGTTATTATTTTATTATTTATTATTTTATACATAAAATTATAAAAACTTTTTTAAAATAAATTAATCATTATTATTAATATAATAATAATTATAAAGAATTATAATAATATTTGATATATTTTTCATGCAAAATCATTATTTTAAAATAAAAATTTATGTTACTATTATTTTAGTAAATAATTTTATAAAATATTAATAAAAAAAATATTTTATAAATTTTTTTTATAAATTATAAATAATCATAAAATATATTTTATGATTTTAAAACAATTAAAATTTTTGATTTAAACCTATTCATAAAATATTAAATATAATTTTCTTATTATATAATTTTTTTATTTTATATAAAAATATTAATCAATTTATAAAAAAATACATGAGTAAGTTATTATGAAAAGAATGTTAATAAATGCTACTCAACATGAAGAATTACGTGTTGCTCTAGTAGATGGACAAAAGTTATATGATTTAGATATAGAAAATTCTAATTATAAACAAAAAAAATCTAATATATATAAGGGAAAAATTACACGGATTGAACCAAGTTTAGAAGCTGTTTTTGTAGATTATGGAGTAGATAAACATGGTTTTTTGCCAATTAAAGAAATTACAGAAGAATATTTATCTAATTATTCTAATAAAAATTTATTTAATAAATTAAATTTAAAAAATTCTTTATTAATTGGAAAAGAAATTATTGTACAAATAAATAAAGAAGAACGGGGTAATAAAGGTGCATCATTAACAACATTTATTAGTTTAGCTGGAAGTTATTTAGTTTTAATGCCAAATAATCCTAGTTCTAATGGAATATCTAGAAAAATAGAAGGAGAAAACAGAAAAAATTTGAAAAAAATTTTATCATTATTGTATTTACCTAATAATATGAGTGTAATTATTCGTACGGCTGGATTAGGTAAAGATATAGAAATATTAAAATTAGATTTAAAATTTAGATTAAAACATTGGAAAATGATAAAAAAAATAGCTAAAAATAAATCAGCACCTTTTTTAATATATCAAGAAAGTAATATAATTATAAGAGCGTTACGTGATTATTTATATCAAGATATAAATGAAATTTTAATTGATAATCCTAAAATATTAAAATTAGCAAAAAAACATATTAATATTTTAGGAAGATCAGATTTAAATCATAAAATTAAGTTATATACAGGTACTGTACCTTTATTTAGTCATTATCAAATAGAATCACAAATTGAAACAGCTTTTCAAAGAAAAGTTAGGTTATTATCAGGTGGCTCGATTGTTATTGATACTACAGAAGCATTAACTTCAGTTGACGTAAATTCTTCTAAAGCAACTAAAGGTATAGATATTGAAGAAACAGCATTAAATATTAATTTAGAAGCTGCAGATGAAATTATTAGACAATTAAGATTACGTGATGTAGGAGGATTAATTGTAATTGATTTTATTGATATGTCACTTTTAGAAAATAAAAAAGCTGTAGAAAAAAGATTATTTAATAATATACGTGGAGATAGAGCAAAAATTCAAATAAATAATATTTCAAAATTTGGATTATTAGAAATGTCTCGTCAGAGATTACGATCTTCTTTAAAAGAATCTAATTATTATTTATGTCCTAGATGTTTAGGTAATGGAAATTTGAGAGATAGTAGATCTTTATCTTTATCTATTCTAAGAATAATAGAAGAAGAATCTTTTAAAGAAAATACAAAAGAAGTATATGCTATAGTTCCTGTTAAAATAGCATCTTATTTATTAAATGAAAAGAGAAATGCAGTAAATGCAATTGAAAATAGAAAAATAAGAACATTTATCATTCCTAATGATAAATTAAGTACACCTAATTATTCTATTTTAAGAATAAAACATGGAGAAGATAAAAAAAATGTTTATTTTATAATAAAGAAAATTCATAAATTAAATTCAAATATTTATAATTATCATTATTTTAAAAATAAATTTTTACATGAAAATTTAATAGATAAAAATAATAAAATTAAAAAATTAAATATATATAATAAATCTATAATAGAACAAAAAAAATATTCATTTATTAAAATGAATAAACTATTTAATTATTTAAATAAAAAATATTTTTATATAAAAAAAATAAAAAATTTTTTTATACAAAAAATAATATTTATAAATAAAATTATTTTAAATATTTTTAATAAATATTTTTTAAATAATAAAAAAAATAATTTTAATAAAAATATTAATAATAATTTTCATAAAATTAATTTAAATATAGAAAAAAATTTTTTAACTTTTAATAAAAAAAAAATTATATCTATTTCTGATAAAAAATTTATAAAAAATAAATTAAAACCAATAAAATTAAATAATAATTTAATTTTAAAAAAAACAAAAAATAACAAAAATAATTTTAATTATATTAAATTAAAAAATTTTTTAAAAATAAAAATAGATCAAAATTATTTTTTTCGTAAAAAAAAATATATTAATACTCTTATTAATAAAAATAATATTCTTAATAATGATAAGAAAAATAATATGTCTAATATTTCTTTGGAAAATAGGATAGAATTTAATAAATTCAAAAATCCTGTTAAAATTAATAAAATTATAATAGATAAAACTAAATCACATAATAAAAAAAAGATAATGTTTAAAACGACAAACATTATTGTATCTGATTTTATTAATAAAAATCATTCTAAAATAAAAAATAATAATTTTATAACAAAAAGAAAAATATATAAAAATTATATTTCATCAAGTGGGAAAAAAATACAAAATAATTTTACAAATTATTATAATAATAAATTAATTAATTCCTCATTTAATTTTAATAGTAAAAAAGGTGCTGGTGGGCATGCAGCTAAAAGATATGCAACTTCTCCAGTAAAAAGACCTTAATTTTTTTTATCTTATAAAAAATTTAATTTTAAAAATTTTTATTAAATTATTTTAACATAAGTAAAGTTTACTCTAGTATTTTTTTATTTATATACAGTGAGTAAACTTTTCTATTAAATTATTTTTAGAATTTTATTTATTAAATCTTTAGCATCACCAAATAACATATAACTATTTTCTCTGTAGAATAAAGGATTACTAACCCCTGAATATCCTTGATTCATACTTCTTTTAAGAATAATAATATTATTTGCTTTCCATACTTCTAAAACAGGCATCCCTGATATTGGACTATTAATATCCTCTTGTGCTGATGGATTAACTGTATCATTAGCACCTATTACTAGTACAGTATCTGTATTAATAAAATCTTTATTAATTTCATCCATTTCTAAAACTATATTATATGGTATATGAGCTTCTGCTAATAAAACATTCATGTGTCCTGGTAAACGACCTGCTACAGGATGAATAGCAAATCTTACATTAATATTTAATGAAAGTAATTTTTTAACTATTTCAGAAAGAGGATATTGTGCTTGAGATACAGCTAACCCATATCCGGGGACAATAATAATATTATTAGAATTTTTTAATATTTCTACTGTATTTTCAATAGATATTTTTTTATAATGTTGAATTTCTTTATTTTTTAAAAGAGATTTTTTTTTATTAAAAAATTTATTATTTCCTCCAATAAGTACATTAATAAATGATCTATTCATACCTTTACACATTAAATATGAAAGTATAGCTCCAGAAGATCCGACTAATGCCCCAGTTATAATTAATAAATCATTAGTTAACATAAATCCAGAAGATGCAGCTGCCCATCCTGAATAAGAATTTAACATTGAAATTACTACAGGCATATCTGCCCCACCAATACTCATTATTAAATGAAAACCAAATATTAGTGAAATTAAAAATATTAATCCTAAAATTATAATTTGTAATTTTATATTATGTGTTTTTAAGAAAATTATCATAAATACAAATGATACAAATAAAGTTAAAATATGTATTTTATTTTTATGTTTAATATTTAAAGTTTCTGATTTAATAAATCCAGATAATTTATTAAAAGCAATAATAGATCCGATCAGAGTTATTGATCCAATAAAAATACTAATAAATATTTCTACTAATTGAATATTAGTAGTTTCATAAAATATAATTTTATTATAAATTAATGATAAATAATTATTAAATCCAACAAGAATAGCAGTTAATCCAACAAAACTATGTAATATTGCAATTAATTGAGGCATTTTAGTCATATCAATTTTTTTAGAAATACTAATTCCTATAATTGCGCCAAAAAAAATTGCCCCAAAGACATAACCAATATTATTAATCGGGGATTTTAATATAGTTATTATAATAGCAATAAGCATTCCATAAATAGCAAGTAAATTACCTCTTTGAGAGGTTTCTTTTTTTGAAAGACTTGCAATACTTAATATAAATAATATTGCTGATATAGTATATATAAATATTAATGACCTATCAAAAAACATCTATAGATTCTCCTTAATTTTTACGGAACATTTTTAACATACGTTGAGTAATAGTTAATCCTCCAAAAATATTAATACTAGATAATAAAGTTCCTAAAAATGCTAATATAATTATAGTAAAATAATTACTATTTATTTGTAATATAGAACCAATAATAATAATACCAGAAATTGCATTTGTAACAGACATTAATGGGGTATGTAATGTATGATCTACATTCCATACTACATAATATCCTATTATACAAGATAACAAAAAAATTATAAAATGAGGTATTATTTTATAAGGAATAAAATTTGTTATATAATAGATACAAAATAATCCTATAGTATATAAAAAATAATTACTTTTAAAAAAACATGTATTTTTTTTTATATTTGCAATATTCTTTTTTTTTTCAAAATTATTTTTATCTTCTATATCTTTTTTTGTTTTTTTTAAAATAATTTTTGGTGCAGGCCAAATAATTTTACTATTATAAATAATAGTCATATTTCTTATAATTTCATCTTCTAAATTAATAAAAATTTTACCTAAATTATTTTTAGATAATAAATTTATTAAATTAATAATATTAGTACTATATAATTGTGAAGCTTGTGGTGCTAATTTACTAGGTAAATTAGTAAATCCTAATATTTTTATATTATTATTTGTAGTAATTATTTTATTTATTTCTGTTAATTCACAATTACCACCATTTTCAATTGCAAGATCAAAAATGATACTACCTGGTTTCATTAATTTAACTATATCTTTAGTAATTAAAATAGGTGCTTTTTTATTTAAAATTACTGCTGTTGTAATAATAATATCTGTTGTTTTTACAATATTATTAAAATAATCTTTTTCTAGTTGTAATTTCTTTTTTGATGAAAGAGTTTTATATTCATTATCATCATCTTCTTGTTGATCTTTTAATTCTAAAAATTTAGCACCCATACTATGAATTTGTTCTTTTACTTCTTTTCTTTTATCAAAAGCAATTACTTCTGCTCCTAAACTTTTAGCAGTACCAATAGCTGATAATCCAGCTACTCCTGCTCCAATAACCATTATTTTAGCTGGTAATATTTTACCTGCAGCTGTTATTTGTCCATTTGGTGTTCTTTGTAATAAATTTATAGATTCTATAATACTTCTATAACCAGATAAATTATTCATTGAACTTAAAGCATCTAAAGATTGTGCTCTAGATATTCTTGGAACTGTATCCATTGCAATAGTAGTTATATTTTTTTTTGCTAAAATATTTAATAAAATACTATTTTTATTTGGCCAAATAAAACTAATTAATATACTATTATTTTTTATTAATTTAGTTTCCTCTGTATCAAGAGGATGAATTTTGATTATTATATTTGATTCCCAAATTTTTTTATTTTCTACTATTTTTGCTCCTGCATTTATAAAATCTTGATCTTGAAAATAAGAAAGAATCCCAGCTCCTTTTTCGACATATACTTTAAATTTTAATTTTATTAATTTTTTAATATTTAAAGGAGTCATTGCTATTCTTGTTTCTTTAAAATATTTTTCTTTAGGTATCCCAATTATCATATTTATTCCTTAAGTATAAAAAATTTATTTATATTATAAAAATATATAAAATAAAAAAATATTTATTCAAACTTAAAAATTATCATTTATTAATTTATTTTTCAAATATTTATTTTATATTAAATCCAGAATCTAAATTTATTATTTCTCCAGTAATACCTAAAGATAAATCAGAAGCTAAAAAAGTAGCAACATTACCTATGTGTTTTATAGTAATTTTTTCTGATAAAGGACTATTTTTTTGATATAATTTTATAAAATTATTAATATTTTTTATTTTTGAAGATGCACTAGTTTTTATTGGTGCTGGTGAAATACCATTAATTCTAATATTTTTATCACCAATATTAGATGCTATATAACGAATGTTAGCTTCTAATGAAGCTTTTGCTAATCCCATAACATTATAGTTATGAATAACTATTCTTGAACCTAAATAAGTTAATACAATAATTGAAGATTTTTTATTTAATATATTTATACATTCTTTTACCATACCTAATAAACTATAAGAACTAATATCATGTGAAATTTGAAATGTTAAACGAGATGTATTTTTAATAAAATCTTCTTTTAAACTATTATTAGGTGTAAATGCAATAGAATGTACGAAACCATCAAATTTATTCCATATTTTTGATATTTTAAAAAACAAATATTTAATATCCGTATCTTTAGATACATCACATTTTATAATTGGATTTTTTGTCATTTTTTTTACTAATTTTTTTATTTTTTCTTTATTTTTTTTATTTTGATATGTAAATATTAAATTTGCTTTATGTTTATACATAGCACAAGCTATTCCATATGCAATAGAGTATTTATTTAAAATACCAGTAATTAATATTTTTTTACCTGATAATAAATACATAAAAATTTAATCCTAAAATAATCCACATTATATCAATAAATTTAATATAATTAAAAAAAAAATAAATATTTTTTTTTAAAAATATTTCAAAAATTCGATATTTATCACTTTTTTGATTTGTTTCACTAGACAAATGTATTATTAATTGATGTACTTTTAAATGACACAAATTTGGTGTCTATTTTTATGTAAAGGTAATAATTGATGTCCAAGATTAAAGGTAACGTTAAGTGGTTTAATGAATCTAAAGGTTTTGGTTTCATTACTCCTGAAGATGGTAGTAAAGATGTTTTTGTACATTTTTCTGCAATTCAAAGTAGTGGTTTTAAAACATTAACCGAAGGCCAAAGAGTAGAATTTGAAATTACTAACGGAGCCAAAGGACCTTCTGCTGCTAATGTTGTTGCTCTTTAAATTTCTTTAGTCAGTAAGAAAAGGTTTAATAAAATTGCCTCTGAAAAATTTATTTTTTATTAAAATTATTTAAAATATTTATTTATTTTAATTAATAAATAAAAATTTTTTTATTTTATTAATTATAAATAATTAAAAATAAAATTTTTAAATTTTATCAGAGGCATCTTATATTTTATTAAAAATAATTCTAAAAGAAAAATTTTTCAGCATTATATGAAGAACGTATAAAGGGACCACATATTACTTTTTTAAAACCAAGTTTTTTTGCTTCTTTTTTAATTTGAGAAAATTCATTTAAACTAAAATATTTATTGACAGGTATATGATTTTTACTAGGTTGTAAATATTGTCCTATGGTTAGGATATCAACTTTATTATATTTTAAATCTTTTATAGTATTAAATAATTCTTTTTTTGTTTCTCCTAACCCAACCATTAATCCTGATTTGGTTGGAATATGAGGAAATAAGCTTTTAAATTTTTTTAATAATATTAATGATTTTTGATATTTTCCTGAAGGACGTATTTTATAATACAAACGTTCTACTGTTTCTATGTTATGATTAAAAACATCAGGTAATTCATAACTTAATATGTTTAAAGCTTTTTCTATACAGTTTTTAAAATCAGGAACTAGTATTTCAATTTTTATATTATTATTTGTTTCTCTTATTTTTTTTATACAATTAATAAATTGATTTGCTCCTCCATCATGTAAATCATCACGATTTACAGAAGTAATAACAACATATTTTAATTTCATTTTAAAAATTATTTTAGCTAAATTAGAAGCTTCTTCTTTATCATATTTTATTTTTGGTCTACCATGTGTTACATCACAATATGGACAATTTCTTGTGCATATATTACCCAAAATCATAAAGGTTAATTGTCCTTTACCAAAACATTCTATTAGATTAGGACAAGATGCTTCTTCACAAACTGAATATAATTTATTATTTTTTAATGTAGATTTAATTTGTTTTATTTTATTAATATTTTTTACTGAAAATTTAATTTTTATCCAATTAGGTTTTTTTAAAATTTTTTGTTTCATATTATATAAATTATTTATTTTTAAAAAAAATATGATAATATTATAAAATAAAAATTTTAAAAAAAAAATAATTAAATTAATATCAAATATTATTAATTAAGAATAAAAATTCTTTTATTAATAATTTTTTAATCGTAATTATTTTTATATATGGAATGAAATCTTTTACTTGAGTCATTTTTAATTTGTATAAACCACAAGGATTAATATAACTAAATGGTAATAAATCCATGTTAATATTAAATGATATTCCATGTGAAGTAAATCCTTTTGAAATTTTTATCCCTATAGATGCAATTTTTTTATTATTAACATATACACCAGGCATATTATTAAAAGAATAATCAGGTTTAATTCCTAAATATAATAATATATTAATGATTGTTTTTTCTAAAATAAAAATTAATGATTTAATTTTTATTTTTCTTTTTTTTAAATTAATTAAAATATACAAAATTTGTTGTCCTGGGGCATGATAAGTAATTTTCCCTCCTCGATCGGTATTAAATATTGGTATTTTATTATTATAAAATAATATATCTTTTATTTTAGATAATTTTCCTTGAGTAAAAATAGGATAATGTTCAACTAACCATATTTCATCTAATGTATTATTAGATCTTATATAATTAAATTTATACATTTTTTTATAAGTTATATACCATGATTCTATACCTAAATCTCTTATAATAAAATTTTTTTTATACATTATTTTTTATATAAATAATATTATTATATTTTATTGATGAATCCATTTACTTAATAATAATCTTATATAATCTAATAGACAAATAAAAATATTACCTTTTGGTACATTTTCTAATGCAATTAATGGATAATGACCAACTATATGATTATTAATCATAAAAGTTAAATGACCTAATACTTGGTTTCTATAAATTGGAGCAAATATTTTATTATTTTTTATATGATACAAAATTTTTATTTTTTTTTCTTGATTTTTAAGTACTGTTAAGAAAACATTATTTTTAATTCCAATCCTTACGTAACTATGTTTACCATATAAAACTGGGATAGAAGATATTTTTTGATATTTTTTTATTGGATTAATGGTACGAAATGTTTCAAAACCCCAATTTAATAGTTTTTTACTATTTTTTTTACGATATTGTTCAGTTTTATCTCCTAAAATAACAACAATTAATCTCATATTGTTTTTTGTTGCTGAAGCTACTATATTATAACCAGCATTTTCAGTATGACCTGTTTTAATCCCATCTACATTTAATGTTTTATCCCATAATAATAAGTTACGATTTTTTTGAGAAATATGATTAAAAGTAAATTTTTTTTCTTTATATATATTATATTCATAAGGAAAATCATGAATTAAAGATTTACCCATAATAGCCATATCTTTTGCAGATGTATATTGCCCATCTTCATCTAATCCATGTACATTTTTAAAAAAAGTATTTTTTAATCCTATTTTTTGTGCATAAAAATTCATTAATCTAACAAAATTATGTTGATTACCAGATATATGCTCTGCTATAGCAACACATGCATCATTTCCAGATTGTAATATAATTCCTTTAATTAAATTTTTTACAGAAATATGATCTCCTACTTTTAAAAACATTAACGATGAACCATTAAATTCATTATTACCAGCTGCCCAAGCATTTTTACTTACTATCACCATATCATTTCGATTAACTCTATTTTTAGATAATGCTTTTCCTATTACATAACTAGTCATAATTTTTGCTAAACTAGCAGGTTTTTGAATATCATTTGCATTTTTTTCTGTTAAAATAATACCTGTATTATAATCTATTAAAATATATGATTTAACATTAATATTTGGTTGAGATATAATATTAAATATATTTTCATTTGCATATATAATCGTTGAGTATACTATAAATATAGTAGCAATTAATTTTAATACTTTATTAATAAATTTATTATTTTTTTTATATATTTTCATTATATTTATACTCATGCATAATTATGTTTTAAAATTTTATTCAAATTATTAAAATTTTATTTCTTAAAATATTATTTTATAGAATTTTTAATAAAATGTAACTAATTTTTAGTAAAATACAATTTTTAAAATATATTAAAGATATATAAATATAAAATGATAAATTTAAAATTTAAAAAAAAATATAAATTTGCATTAGGTGTAGAATATAATGGTACTAATTATCATGGATGGCAAAAACAAAAAAAATATTATAAAAAAAAAACTATACAAGAACATTTAGAAAATGCTATTTCTAAAATAGCTAATCATAATGTAATTATTTTTTGTGCAGGGAGAACTGATATAGGAGTACATAGTTTAGGACAAGTTATCCATTTTGAAACATATAGTTTTAGAGAAAAAAAATCATGGATTTTAGGTATAAATAGTCTTTTACCTAAAGATATAGTTATAAATTGGATAGTATCTGTAAAAAAAAAATTTCATGCTAGATTTAGTGCTTTATCACGTAGATATTTTTATATTATCTATAATAATAAATATAGGTCAGCAATATTTAATAATTTCAGTACTTTATCTAATTACAAATTAGATATTAAAAAAATAAAAAATTCAATAAAATATTTATTAGGAGAACATAATTTTTCTTCTTTTCAATCTGGTAAAAAATTAAATGGTTCTTCTTTTAGAAATATTTTAAAATGTGATATTAAAAAATATGGTCGTTATATTTTAATAGATATAAAAGCAAATGCTTTCCTATATCATATGGTTAGAAATATTGTAGGAAGTTTAATAGAAATAGGTATTGGTAATAAAAATGAAGATTGGTTATTAGAACTAATTAAAATTAAAGATAGAACTAAAGCTGCAGCTACAGTAAAACCAAATGGTTTATTTTTAGCAGAAGTAGAATATCCAAAACATTTTGGTATACCAAATATAAAACATAATTTATTTTTTTTTAAAAAATTAATTTAATAAAATTTTAGTAAAAAAAGATTTTGCCTTAAATAAATTGTATAATTTATTTTATCTTTAACTATTTTAAATTATTTTAAATTTTAAATAATTTAATACAAATAAAGAAATATATAAAAAATATGTTAATAATTGATTATTTATTTATATTAATATTATTATTTTCTACAATATTTAGTTTTTTTAGAGGATTTGTAAAAGAAATTTTAACAATATTTATTTGGTTTATATCTTTTTATTTATCTAGAAAATATTATAATTATTTTTTTTTTATAAAAAATTTTACAACAATTAATTTTTATTTTAAAAAAATTTTTTTATTATTTATCTATTTTATATTAAATATAATATCAGGAAATATGATTAAAAAATTTTTAAATAAAAAAATTATTTATTCTTATCATATAAATAATCTTAATAAGATATTAGGATTATTTTTTGGTATTTTAAAAGGATGTTTAATAATTTTTCTTCTATTATATTCACTAAATCATATTGATCAAAATTTATATAATTATTTTTTAATTAAAAAACAATCTTTTTTTTTTATTTATTTTAATAATATTTTACAAAAATATAAATATTTTTTATAAAAAATTTTTAATACCCAGAGCGGGAATTGAACCCGCATAGCAATATACATGCCGAGGGATTTTAAGTCCCTTGTGTCTACCAATTCCACCATCTGGGCAAAATAAAGTAAGTTATTTTATTTTATATATTAATTAAAAGGCGCATCCCGGAATTGAACCGAAATAAAAGGATTTGCAATCCTCTGCATAACCATTCTGCCAATGCGCCATTTACATATATAATATATTAAATTAGTAGTTATGTATATATTATATTTTTTATTTTAAAAATTTTTATCATATATCTTATATATAATTTTACTATTTTTTTATATATAATAAAATTTATTTATTAAATAAATATTTATTTAGGAAAATATATGTCAAGTAAATTAATACTTGTTATTAATTGTGGTAGTTCATCTTTAAAATTTTCAGTTATAAATATTTTAGAAAAAAAAAATTTATTATTTGGTTTAGCAGAAAATTTCAATAATGAACATTCTTATGTTAAATGGAATTATAATAACATAAAAAAAAAAAAAATTTTTTATTCAAAAATTAATCATAAAATAATATTAAATTATATAATAAATATTATTTTAAAAAAAAATTTATTATATAATAATATAATGGCAGTAGGTCATCGTATAGTACATGGAGGAGAAAAATTTATAAATTCTGTAATAATTACAGAAAAAGTTTTAGAAGCAATAGAAAATTCATCTATTTTCGCTCCTTTACATAATCCTATTCAATTAATAGGTATTAAAGAAATAATTAAAATATTACCTCATTTAAAAAATAAACAAATTGCTGTATTTGATACTTCTTTTCATCAAACAATGCCTGAAAAATCATATTTATATGCTTTACCAATAGAATTTTATAAGAAATATAAAATACGTCGTTATGGTGCTCATGGTACTAGTCATAGATATGTTACTGAAATTGCTTCAAAAATATTAAATATTCCATTAAATATATTAGATTGTATTTCATGTCATTTAGGTAATGGTTCATCTATTACTGCTATAAAAAATGGTAAAAGTATTGATACTTCAATGGGATTAACTCCTTTAGAAGGTTTAGTTATGGGGACAAGATGTGGAGATATTGATCCTGCAATTATTTTTTATATGTTTAATAATTTAAATATTAAAATAGATAAAATTTATAAAATTTTAACTGAAAAATCAGGTATGTTAGGTTTAACAAATATAACTAGTGATTTTAGATATATTGAAAATAATTATTTTAAAAATTCTAAAATAAAAAGAGCTGCTGATATATTTATACATCGTTTATCTAAGTATATAGCTTCTTATAGTATTTTAATGAAAAAAAAAATAGATGCAATTATTTTTACAGGAGGTATTGGAGAAAATAGTGTATTAATTAGGGAAAAAACAATAGAAAAATTAAAAATTTTGAATATTTTTATTGATAAAAAATTAAATAATGAAATAAAATTTGGCAAAACTGGATTTATAAATACTATAAATAGTATCCCAATATTAGTTATTCCTACAAATGAAGCATTAATGATAGCACAAGATACATTTAATATTATTATTAATAAATAATAAAAATTAATCAATTTAAAAGGTATATAATAATGTTAAAAATAATTATGTCAATACCAATAAATATTGATATTCATTTTTTTACTAGTATAAATATAGGATTATTAAATTATTTTAATAATAAGAAATTAAGATGTAAATTTTTTAAACCTGTTTCTCAAATAGAAAATTATAATTTTAATTATACTAATAATATTTTAAATAAATATAATTTTAATATAAAATCTATTGATTCAATAAAAATTAATGATATTAGTTTATTAAATAATGATACTTCATATAATAATATTATTGAAAATATAATTGAAAAATATTTTCAAAATATAAAAGATACAGATATTATCCTAATAGAAGGAATAATACCTCTTTATATTGAACAAATATTATTTAAATTAAATTGTGATATAGCAAATATATTTGATGCAAAAATTATTTTTGTTACATCTATGTTTTTAAAAAATGAAACTTTAAAAAAAACAAAATCTATAATTGATATGATTTTTAAAGAAAAAATTTTTAATTTAAAATCAAATTATATGTTTTCTTTTGCTAAAAAATTATTTATTAATCAAAATAATAATCCTTTCTTTTATAATATAAATATATTTAAAAATTTTTTTTTAAAAAAAGAAAAAAATATTGAAAATAATAATTTATTATCTTTTAATAAAGAAAAAATTATATGTATTCCATGGTTAAAAAATTTTGTATTTGGAATAGATTTAAAAATTATATGTAAATATTTAGACTGTAATTTACCTATCGATTTAAAATATAGTAATATTAAATATATTATTTTTTTTAGCAAACAAATTTTTATAAATAAAGAATTTTTTGTTAAATCTTTAATAATTATATCTATAAAAGATAATAATACTATTAAAAAAATATATAATATTTTATCTAAAAATATTTTTTGTAAAGCTATATTATTGACAGATTTTGTAGAAAAAAAATATGATTTAATTATAAAAAAAATTTCTAAAATTATTAATAATAATATATATCTTTTATATACAAAAAATAATTTTTATAAAACTTATTTAAAAATACAAAATATTTATAAAAATAATTTCCCAATTAATGATAATAAATTAATATTAAATATTATTAATTTTATTAATTTATATATTCCTTCTAATATTTTTAATAATAAAAAATATTTAAATTATAAATTTTATATTTCTCCATTTATATTCAAATATAATTTAATAAATAAAGCTTGTAAACTTAAAAAAACAATATTATTACCAGAAGGTAATGAATTACGTACTCTTAAAGCAGCAGTAATATGTTCTCAAAAAAATATAGCTAAATGTATATTATTAGGTAATAAAAAAGAAATTATAAATATAGCAAAAATAAATAATATAAATTTAAATAATAATATAAATATTATTGATCCTATACATATTAGAAATAATTATATAGAAAAATTAATGTATATTAGAAAAAATAAGTTTTTAAATGAAAAAAATGCTATAAAATTATTAAAAAATAATATGTTTTTAGCTACTATGATGTTAGAAAATAATGAAGTAGATGGTATTGTTTCTGGAGCTAATGCAACAACTGCTAATACTATAAGACCTGCATTACAAATTATTAAAACTTTACCAGAATATTCTATAATTTCATCAATATTCATTATGTTATTACCTGAAAATGTATTAATATTTAGTGATTGTGCAATTAATCCTAATCCTAATTATAAACAGTTAGCTGAAATAGCAATACAATCAGCAAAAACTAGTAAATTATTTAATATAATACCTAAAATAGCAATGATTTCTTATGCAACAGGTACCTCCAGTAAAGGTATTGAAGTTGAAAAAGTACATAAAGCAACTAAATTAGTACAAAATAAATTACCAAATCTAATAATAGATGGCCCGTTACAATATGATGCAGCTGTTATAAAAAGTATTGGTAAATATAAAGCACCAAAATCTTTAGTTGCTGGAAAAGCTAATATTATTATATTTCCTGACCTGAATACAGGTAATACTACTTATAAAGCAGTTCAAAGAACATCTAAAATAATTTCTATAGGTCCTATATTACAAGGTATTAAAAAACCAATTAACGATCTTTCAAGAGGCGCTTCAATTGAAGATATAATCTATACAATTGCAGTTACAGTACTCCAATCTGGATCTCAAAAAAAAATAAAATAATATTTAATTATATTAATTATTTAAATAATATTTTTTTTTATAATTTAAATTATTATCAAATTCATAAATTATAGGGATACCAGTAGCAATATTTAAATTAATTATATCAATATCATTAATGTTTTCAATATATTTAATTAAAGCTCTTAATGAATTACCATGAGCAACAATAATAATTCGTTCTCCATTCATAATTTTAGATGATATACTACTTTTCCATATATATATGACTCTTTCTAAAGTTTTAAATAAACTTTCTGATAAAGGTAACTGATAATCTTCTAATTTAGAATATTTTTGATCAAATCTGGACCATCTTGGATCATTAATTGATAATGATGGTGGTTCAGTAGTAAAACTACGACGCCATTTTTGTACTTTTTCTATACCAAATTTACTTGTAATTTCATCTTTATTCATTCCTTGTAATTTTCCATAATGTCTTTCATTTAATCTCCATGTTTTTTTAACAGGAATCCAAAGTTGATCTAATTCTTTTAAAGTTAACCATAAAGTATTTATTGCTCTTTTTAAAAAAGAAGTATATGCATAATCAAATTTAAAATTATTTTTTTTTAAAATTTTTCCTGCTTGTATTGCTTCAATTTCTCCTTCTGGAGATAATTCTATATCATGCCATCCAGTAAATAAATTTTTTTTATTCCATTCACTTTGACCATGACGTAATAATACTAATTTTGTATTAGACATAAATTTTTCCTCATATTAATAAGTTTTTAAAATTAAATATCAAAAGAAGAACCACAACTACATGTATTTTTCATATATGGATTTCTAATAATAAATCTAGATTCTTCAATACTTTCAATATAATCAATAATACTTCCTGATAAATATTGCATACTTATTTTATCTATTACAATATTAATACCTGATAAATTTATTAAAATATCATTTTTTTTTATTTTTTTATCTAAAATAAAATCATATTTGAAACCACTACATCCTCCACCTAGAATAAATATTCTAAAATTTAGATTTTTATTATCTAATTTTTTTATTTTCTTTATTGCTTTTTTTGTTAAAGAAATAGGTACATTCATTAAATGAATATCCATTATTTTAATATTTAATTAATAGTTAAAGAATATTTATAATTTTATTATATATTCTAGATTTACAACGAGATGCCTTATTTTTATGAATTAATTTTTTTTGTACTTGTTTATCAATAACAGATTGTAATTTTTTAAAATTTTTTTTTGATAATTCAATATTTTTATCAGAAATAGCATTATTAACCCTTTTAATAAAGGTACGTAGCATAGAACGATAATTAATATTATGTTTTCTTTTTTCTTCTGATTTTAAAGCTCTCTTTTTAGCTGATTTTATATTTGCCATATAAAAATTCCTTCTAATTATATTAATAATTTTTATTTTTTTATAACAATTAAATATTTACATAAAATAATATTATATATAATATCTATATATAAATAAAATAAAATTTATAATTATTAATTTTATTAAATTAAAAATAAATTCAAGATAATTAGTATGAAAAATAAATTTAATTTAAATTTACCAAAAACAAAATTTCCAATGAAAGCATGTTTAACAAAAAATGAATTAACTATATTAAAACAATGGGAAAAAGATAATTTATATAAAAAAATATTAAATACTAAAAAAAATAAAAAAAAATTTATTTTACATGATGGCCCACCATATGCTAATGGTAATATTCATATTGGTCATGCTTTTAATAAAATTTTAAAAGATATTATTATAAAATTTAAAAATATGCATGGATATTATACTTCATTTATTCCCGGATGGGATTGTCATGGATTACCTATAGAACAAAAAGTAGAAGAAATTTTAAAAAAAAAAAATGAAAAAATTTCTAAAAAACAATTTAGAATTGAATGTAGAAAGTACGCTTTGGAACAAATTAAAAAACAAAAAAAAGATTTTATAAGATTAGGAATATTTGCTGATTGGTTAAATCCTTATTTAACAATGAATTTTAAAACAGAAGCAAATATTATTCGTACTTTAGGAAAAATTATTGAAAATAATTATATATATAAAGGTAAAAAACCAGTACATTGGTGTACAAAATGTCTTTCTTCTCTGGCAGGTGCTGAAGTTGATTATTTAAAAAAAAAAACATTAACATGTTATGTTATGTTTAATATAATTAACATTGATTTTTTTAAAAAAAAAATAAATATAAAAATAGAAAATTATAATATTTCTTTTTTGATATGGACTACTACTCCATGGACTATACCTGCAAATAGAGCAATTGTTTTAAATCCAGAAATATATTATCAATTAATTAAAATTGATAAAAATATTATTATAATAGCTAAGAATTTAGTTAATATTATTATGAATAAAAAAAAAATTATAAAATGGAAAGTTTTATTAGAAATAAAAGGTAAATTTTTTAAAAATATTTTAATAAAAAATCCAATTAATAATAAAATTTCATCTCTTATTATAGATAATTATGTTTCTGAAAAATCAGGTACAGGTATTGTACATATGGCACCTAATCATGGATTAGATGATTATAATATATGTAATAAATATAAAATAACATGTTTAGAAAATATTATAGATAAAAAAGGGTTTTTTAAAAATGGTATACATCCTGAATTAAATAAAATTAATATTTTTTCCTCTGAAAAAATAATTACTAAAATTTTAACAGAAAAAAATTCATTATTTTTATTAGATAATTATATTCATAATTATCCATATTGTTGGCGTCATAAAATACCAATTATATATATATCTACACCTCAATGGTTTATTAGTATAGATCAAAATCTTAGAAAATTAGCAAAAAAATTAATAAAAAAAGTCAAATGGATACCTAACTGGGGTTATGAAAGAATGAATTTAATGTTAGATAAAAGACCTGATTGGTGTATTTCTAGACAAAGAATTTGGGGTATTCCTATTCCTTTATTTATTAATAAAAAAACACAAAAAATACATATTAATTCTTTAAAATTTATTGAAAAAATAGCTTGTATGATTGAAAAAAAAGGTATTCAAGCATGGTGGGATTTAGATCCTAAAATATTTTTAGGTCAAGATGCTATTTTATATGAAAAAGTTGTAGATGTATTAGATGTTTGGTTTGATTCTGGATCCACTTATTATTCAATTATTAAACAAATTAAAGAATTTAAAAATAATAAGATTGATATCTATTTAGAAGGAAATGATCAGTATCGAGGATGGTTTATTTCTTCATTAATTATTTCAACAGCTATAGATAATAATATTCCATATAAAACAGTAATAAGTCATGGATTTACTGTTGATAATAATGGTAAAAAAATGTCTAAATCTTTAGGTAATATTATTAAACCTCAAAATATAATAAACACATTAGGTAGTGATATTTTAAGATTATGGGTTGCTTCTACAGATTATACTAATGAAATAAATATATCTTCAGATATATTACAAAGAATTACAGAAACTTATAGACGTATTCGTAATACAGTTAGATTTTTATTATCTAATTTAGATCAATTTATACCAGAAAAAGATATAATACAAAAAGAAAATATGTTAATATTAGATAAATGGATTATACATAAAACAAAAATTGTACAAAATAAAATTATAAAATATTATAATAATTATAATATAAAAAATGTAATACAAGAAATAATGCAATTTTGTTCTATAGATTTAGGATCTATTTATTTTGATATTATTAAAGATAGACAATATACTTTTAAAAAAAAAAGTATAGAAAGATTAAGTTGTCAAACATCTTTATATATGATTCTTGAATCTTTAGTAAGATGGATTGCTCCAATATTATCTTTTACAGCTCATGAAATTTGGAATTATATTCCAGGTAAAAGATCTAAATATGTTTTTACAGAAGAATGGTATTCTAAATTATTTTATTTATCATCAAATAATAAAATGAATTATGAATATTGGAATGATATTTTTATTTTTAAAAATGAAATAAATAAAATAATTGAATATGCAAGAAATAAAAAAATTATAGGTAGTTCTTTGGAGGCAAATATTATTGTTTTTGTAAATAAAAATATTTATAAAAAATTAATAATATTAGGTTCAGAATTACGTTTTTTATTATTAGTATCTAATATTTCTTTTTACTATGAAGAAAAAACATCTATAGATAAATTAATACAAAATTTTAAGATTAGAAAATCAAAATATTCTAAATGTAAACGTTGTTGGTATTACTCAAAAAATATAATCAATAATATTTGTGATCGTTGTGAATTAAATACTATAGGTAATGGTGAAAAACGTTTATTTATTTAAAAATTTTTAGTAAAATTATAATAAAAATGAAAATAACAAATATTTATATTTTATTATTTATAGTAATAGATTTTTTTTGTAAAAATTTAATTATAAAAAAAATAAAATTATATAAATGTTATCATATTTGTTCTTATTTAAATTTTATTTATTTAAAAAATTATGGAATAATTTTTGGTTTTTTAAAAAATTATAAAAATACTGTTTTAGTTTTTAATGTAATAAATATTATTATAATAATATTTTTTTTTATAAAAAATAAAAATAAACAACTAACTAATAATTTTATATTAGGGGGAATATTAGGTAATTTTATTAGTAGAATAAAATATGGTTTTGTAATAGATTTTATAGATATACATATATATAATTATCATTTTCCAGTTTTTAATATTGCAGATATTTTAATTTGTATTGGAATAATTTTTATTATAAAAGATATTTTTTTAAACATTTAAATAATATATAGGTTTATTTATTATGAAAGATAATAAAATTCATTTAGCAATAGCAGGTATTAATGGGCGTATGGGTAAAAATATTTTAAAAGTATTAAATACAAATAAAATAAATAATATTTTATTAAATGGAGTTACAGAACATAAATTATCTTTAAAAAATAAAAATAAAATATTATATAAATCAAATTTTTTAAATATTGAATCTAATTTAATTAATATTAAAGATCAATTTGATATTTTAATAGATTTTACAAATCCAAAAACAACATTAGAAAATGTTAATTTTTGTAAAAAATATAAAAAAAAAATTGTTATTGGAACTACAGGTTTTACTGAACAACAAAAATTAATAATAAAAAAAATATCAAAAGATATAGCTATTGTTTTATCTTCTAATTTTAGTCAAGGTATAAATTTTTTATTAAAAATAATAGAAAATTTTACTAAAATTTTATGTAAAAATAAAGAAATAAATTATTTAGATATAGATATAATAGAAAAACATCATAAAAAAAAAAAAGATTTTCCATCAGGGACAGCTTTATCATTAAAAGATATTATTACTTATACTTATAAAAAATTTAATATTACTAAAAAGGTAAAATGTCATTCTATCAGAGCGGCTGATTTATATGGAGAACATAATATTTTATTTTCTTTTATTGGAGAACAAATAGAATTAATTCATAAAGCATCAAATAGAATTCCTTTTGCTAAAGGAGCTATTAATGCTGCTATTTGGCTTAATAACAAAAAAACAGGAATATATAATATGCATGATGTGTTAGGAATATAAATTTAATTATTAGTTAATCTTCTATATAGATAAAAATATATATAATATATATAAGATTTTTTATATAAAAAATAATTATACAAATAAAAAATCTATATGAAATATTTTATTATTTTTATATGGATGATATTGAATATCAATAATTTTTACTTTATATATTTTTTTTTTTTCATCTATTAATTGAATTTTTTTTTTAAAAAAATTTTTAAAATCAATATTAATTATATCTTCATTATTTATCATAATAGGCATTTCTTTTTTTTTTTTACCATAGATAATGGCTGGAAATTGATTATTAATTCTTAAACGTCTACTAAATTTTTTTCCTATTTCTATTCTTTTTAAAAATTTTATATTCTTCATATTTTATCTCTTTTTATAATTTTATTAAAATAACTTTTTTGCAGTATCTAATAAATCTTTTTTAAAAATTTTTTTCATATTTAAAATAGCATCAATAATATCATGATGAACCATTTTATCATTTTGAATACCTATACATCTTCCTCCATATCCTTTATATAATAATTCAACTGCAAATGCTCCCATACGAGAACCTAAAATACGATCATATGCAACAGGAGACCCCCCCCTTTGAATATAGCCTAAAACTGTAGTTCTAGTTTCACGTTTAATTTTTTTTTGGATAAAATTTGCTAGTTTATTAATATCACAAATAAATTCTGTAATCAATACTATAGCGTGTTTTTTACCTTTTTCTATACCTATTTTTATTTCTTTTACTAAATCTTCTTGATTATAATTAACTTCTGGTAAAACAATAAATTCACAACCTCCAGCAATAGCTGCAGATAAAGTTAAATCTCCGCAATGTCTACCCATAATTTCAACAATAGATATTCTTTGATGAGAAGTAGAAGTATCTCTTAATTTATCAATAGCTTGAACAATAGTTTCTAATGCAGTAGAATATCCTATACTATAATCAGTACCTGAAACATCATTATCGATTGTTCCTGGAATTCCTATACATGGGAACCCCATTTCTGTTAATAATTTAGCACCCATATAAGTACCATCTCCCCCTATTACAACTAATGCATTAATACCATTTTTTTTCATATTATTTATAGCAATAGAACGTATTATTCTATTTTTAAATTGAATAAAACGAGCAGATCCTAAAAAAGTACCCCCTTTGTTAATAATATCAGATACACTGAATCTATCTAATTTTATAATATGATTATTATATAATCCCAAATAACCATTATATATTCCAAAAACTTCGATATTATATCCTAATGCTGTTCTAACAACACCTCTAATTGCAGCATTCATTCCTGGAGCATCTCCCCCACTTGTAAGAACACCAATTTTTTGAATCATTTGATACCTCAAAATATATAATATTTTATTAATAAAATTAATTTTTAAAAAAACCTTTATATTTTTCAGAAACGATAGAATATGGATCTTGATGTATAATTATATCTGAATAAGGAAATTTTTTATTTAAAGCATTTTCTATTTTTTTTGCAATTGAATGTGATTCTAATAAAGGTAAATTATCTTCTAATACTAAATGAAGTTGTATAAAACGAGTAGGACCTGATTGTCTTGTTTTTAATTGATGTGCTCCTTTTACTCTTGGCCAAGAAGTAATTAAATCTATTATAATTTTTTTTTCATGTTCTGGTAAAGATCTATCTAATAGAGATTGTATTGCTTTATAACCTACTTTAAAAGCATTAAAAAAAATAAATATACTTATAATTAATGCTATAAAAGAATCTGCCTGTTTTACATTAAAAAAATTTAGAAATAAAGCTATTAAAATTGCACTATTAATTAAAATATCAGATTCATAATGAATCATATCAGCATGAGTAGCTTGACTATTTGTTTTAGCAATTACTTTTTTTTGGAAAATTACTAATATTAAAGTTAAAAAAAATGAAATTATAATAACTATTATTCCAATAATCGGATAATGTAATTTAGTAGGATGAGATATATATTTTAAACTATTTAAAAATAAAAATATTGCTGTAATACAAATAAATATACTTTGTGTTAAAGCAGATAATGCTTCAGCTTTACCATGACCAAAAGTATGTTCTAAATCAGCAGGTTGTAAAGAATAATATATAATTAATAAATTAGTTGATGAAGATGTAATATCTACTAAAGAATCTACACAAGCAGCTAACATACTTATAGATTTAGTTTGCCACCAAGCTAATAACTTTAATATTAATAATGTTAAAGATAATAAAATTGCTAAATTTGTAGCTTTTGTTATTAATTTATTATATTCATTTTTTTCTTTTTTAAAAGAAATTTTTTTAGATATATTATTCATATTTATATTTAATCCATATTAAAAATTTTTATAATTTTATAAATTTTTTATATTAAAAATAATAAATTATTTTAACATTAATTTTTATTCTATTAAAAATATGTTAAATTTTAATTTATATTTTATTCAAAATAATAAATATTATTATAATAAAATAATAAAATTAAATAAATTTAAAAAAATGAAAGAATTTAATAATGAAAAAACATTTCAAGGAATGATTTTTATTTTACAAAATTATTGGGCAAAACAAGGTTGTAGTATAATTCAATCTATTGATACTGAAGTTGGAGCTGCAACATCACATCCAATGACATGTTTATATGCAATAGGAAAAAAACCAATTAAATTAGCTTATATACAATTATCAAGAAGACCATCTGATGGACGATATGGAAAAAATTCTAATAGATTACAACAATATTATCAGTTTCAAGTAATAATGAAACCACCTCCTAATAATATTCAATTTTTATATTTAAAATCTTTAGAAAAATTAAAAATAGATTTAAAAAATAATGATCTTTGTTTTATCAGTGATAATTGGGAAAATCCTACATTAGGTGCATATGGAATAGGATGGGAAATATGGTTAAATGGGATGGAAATAACTCAGTTTACATATTTTCAACAAATGGGAGGAATATTATGTAATCCAATTACAGGAGAAATTACTTATGGACTAGAAAGATTAGCAATGCATATACAAGATGTAAAAAATATATTTGATTTAATATGGAATAAAGATAAAAATCATTTTATTACTTATAAAGATTTTTTTTATGTAAATGAAAAAGAACAATCTGTTTATAATTTTAAACATACAAATATTAATTTTATTATATATTGTTTTCAAAATTATGAAGAAGAAATTAGTTATTTATTAAATTTAGAAAAACCATTAATTTTTCCTGCATATGAAAAACTTTTAAAAGCATCTCATTGTTTTAATTTATTAGAAGCACGTAGATTTTTATCTCATACTGAAAGACAAAGATATGTTTTAAAATTACGTAATATGACAAAATTAATTGTTACAAAATATTATAATTATATAAAATAACAAAATTATTAATTAGGTAATATAATCTTATGTATAATAATATATTATTATTAGAAATTGGTATAGAAGAAATACCTTCAAATTATTTATTAAAAATATCTCAAATAATTTTAAAAAATTTTAAAAATGAATTAAAAAAAAATTATTTTGAATATAAAATAATAAAATGTTTTTTTACTTCTAGACGTATTGCATTACAAATATATTTTATAAAAATAATACAATCTAATCATTTTTTTAATATCAAAGGTCCTTTTATTTCTAACGAAAAAAATATTTTGGAGAATAAAATAGTCCAATATTGGATGAAAAAATATAATATTAAAGATATTAAAAATATTTTTTATAAAAATAAATATATTTTTTATAAAAAAATAATAAAAGGATTACATATTAAACATTTATTATCAAAAATGATAATTAATACTTTAAAAAATATTATTTCTATTCCTAATTTTATGTATTGGAATGAAAATATTTTTAAATTTATTAGACCAATAAGAAATATTGTATTAGTTTTAGGAAAAAAAAATATTAAAAAAAAAATATTAAATCTTAAATCAAATAATATTATTCAAGGACATAGGTTTATGTGTCAAAAAAAAATAGTTTTGAAAAATTCAGAAGAATATGAAAAATTATTATTTGAAAAAGGAAAAATAATTGTTGATTATGTTAAAAGAAAAAATATTATTTTTAATAAAATAAAAAAAATAGCAAATAAATTACATGCAATTATTAAAATAAATGAAATTTTTTTAGAAGAATTATCTTGTATGGTTGAATGGCCTGTATTATTAATAGGAAAATTTAATAAAAAATTCTTAAAACTACCATCGGAAATATTATCATATGTGATGATTAAATATCAAAAATATATTCCTTTATACGATAAAAAAAATAATTTATTATCTAATTTTATTATATTAATAAATATTCAAACAGATAATAATGAAAGAATTATTAATAATAATGAACAAGTAATTAAATCAAGATTTAAAGATATTCAATTTTTTTTTGAAAATGATTTAAAAATAAAATTTGAACAATATTTAAATAAATTAAAAAATATTATTTTTCAAAAAAATTTAGGTAATTTATTTGAAAAAACTATAAGAATAGAAAAAATATCTCAATATATAGCAAAAAAAATTATTCAAAATATTAATATTATAGATTGTATCAGAGCAAGTAAATTATCTAAATGTGATTTAGCAACACAAATGGTTTATGAATTTCCTGATTTACAAGGAATTATTGGGATGTATTATGCAAAATATAATAAAGAAAATATAAATGTAACACAAGCTATAAAAGATCAATATCAATATAAAAAAAATAATTTTATACCTAAAAATATAGTTTCTTGTGTTTTATTTATTGCAGATAAAATAGATACTATAGTAGGAATGTTTAGTATATCATTAATACCAACAGGAGATAAAGATCCATTTTCTTTAAAATACGTAACATTAATTATAATAAGAATTATTATAGAAAAAAAAATACAAATTAATTTAATTAAATTAATTAATTTTAATCTTTTTTTATATAAAAAAAATCTTATTAATAAAAAAAAAATATTAAAAGAAATATTATTTTTTATAAAAAAAAGATGTAAAAATTGGTATATATCATTAGGATATAAAAAAAATATTATTAATTCTATTTTAAATAATCAAATAGATGATTTATTAGTTTTAGATTATAAAATAAAAGCATTAAATTTATTTCTTAAAAATGAAAAAAAACAAAGTAATTTTTTAATTTTTACTTATAAAAGAATAAATAATATTTTATTAAAAAATAAAAAATATATAAATATAAATAACCAAATTAATACTTCTCTTTTAAAAGATAAAGAAGAAATTATTTTATTCAGATATATTATTAAATTATCTAAAATTTTAAAATTAAAAATTAAAAATAATGAATATTATAATATATTATTAATATTATCTGAACTATATTATCCTGTTAATAATTTTTTTAAAAAAGTAATAATTAATCATCAAGATAATCAATTTAAAAAAAATAGAGTTTTAATTCTATATCATATAAAAGTATATCTATCAATAGTAACTAATATTGTTGATTTATATTAATTTTAGTTTCTTTAATGTGTTTTCTATAATTTTTTGATTACACCTTGTGAGTGGTGTCATAGGGAGTCTCATTTTATCATTTTTAATTAATCCTAATCTTTTTACTGCCCATTTTATGGGTATTGGATTAGATTCAAGAAATAATTGATTATGTAATATAATTAGTTCTTTATTAATTTTTTCTGCTTCATAAATTTTTTTTTCTTTTATATAATTACAAAATTTATTCATTTTTGATGCAACAATATTAGCTGTAACAGATATAATACCATCACCACCCAATAACATAAATTCAAAAGAGGTTTTATCATCTCCACTAATTAAAAAAAATTTTTTTTTTATTAAATTTTTAATTTTATTTACACGAGATAAATCTCCAGTAGCCTCTTTTATACCTACTATATTATTAATTTTTGATAATTTATAAATTGTTTTTGGTAATAAATCACATCCTGTTCTTGAAGGAACATTATATAATATTTGTGGTAATTTAGTATTGTTTGCAATTTCTTTAAAGTGTTGGTATAAACCTTCTTGTGTAGGACGATTATAATAAGGAGTAATATTTAAACAACCTATAATTCCTGAATTTTCAAGAATAGATATTATTTTTATACTTTTAGACGTAGAATTAAATCCTGTTCCAGCTATAATAGGTATTTTTTTTTCTGAAAAATCTAATGCATACATTATAACATCTATATGTTCATTATATGTTAATGTAGCAGCTTCTCCTGTTGTTCCCATAATAACAATTGCTTTTGTACCACTATTAATATGATATTTAATAAGTCTTTGTAAACTTTTTTTACAAAGATTACCTTTAATATCCATTGGAGTTATAAGTGCTACAATACTTCCGGTAAACATTAAATGATAATCCATATTAATTAGTATTAATTAATAAATAATAACAAAATTAAAGTAAATAAACAAATTATTATAATTTTATAATTTAATTAAAATTTAAAAAAATAAAAACTATTTTTTTATTTTATTTAATTTTTGTAAAAAATTATCTATTTTTTTTTTTACATCTAAAATAGATAATGTATTATTAATCTTTTTATAAATAATTTTATTTTTTAAATAATCTTTATTATAATATTTAATTAATGGTTTAGTTTGTTTAAAATATTCTTTTAAACGATTTTTTACTGTAATTAGATTATCATCTGTTCTAGTTATTAATTTTTCACCTGTTATATCATCTTTATTTTTTATCTTTGGAGGATTAAAAATTATATGATAAGTTCTACCTGAAGGTAGATGTATTTTCCTACCTATAATTCTTTTAATAATTTGATTAATTGGTATATAAAATTCTAAAATAATATTTATTTTTATATTTTCTTTTTTTAGAATATTAGCTTGTAAAATATTTCTAGGATATCCATCTAATAAAAAACCTTTTTTACAATCAATATTGTATAATCTATTTTTAATAATTTTAATTATTATATCATCAGGAACCATAATACCTTTTTTAATAAATTTTTTTATTTTTTTAGTTAAAAAATTATGTTTATTATTTAATATATAATTTCTTAACATATTACCTATAGAAATATTAGGTAAATTATATTTTTCAGATATAAATCTAGCATAAGTTCCTTTACCTACTCCAGGAGGACCTAATAATATTATACGCATTTAATAATATGCTCATTTTAAAAAAATTTAAAATATGTTTTTTCAAAAATATTAATTTCTTTAGAATATTTTTTTGTTAAATCTATTTGATCTAAATCATTTGTAATAAAATTAATTATATCATTACTCATTTTAAAATAAAAAGATTGATTATCAATTGTAATTTTTTTATAAAATAAATCTATATAACAAAAAATTCCAGGAGATTTTTTTATTATAAAAAATAATTTATCAATTATTTTTTTATTTAAAATAATTAATAATAATTTATTATTAATTGCATTATTATAAAATATATCTGCATAACTAGATGAAATAATAGTATGAAAGCCAAAATCTAATAATGACCATGGTGCATGTTCTCTAGAAGAACCACATCCAAAATTATCTCTAGTTAATAAAATTTTTGAATTCTTAAATTCTTTTTTATTTAAAATAAAATCAGGATTAATGATTTTATTTTTATTATCTAAATATCTCCAATCATTAAATAAATATTTTCCAAATCCTTTTTTATTATTTTTTTGTAAAAATTGTTTTGGTATAATCACATCTGTATCAATGTTTGATATATTTAAAGGAACTATAATACCATTATATTGTAATTTTTTATTCATAAATATTTCTTATTATAAGTTTATATTAATAAAATAACCATATATAGCTGTAATTGCAGCTATAATAGGACTAACTAAATGAGTTCTACTATTACGTCCTTGACGACCTTCAAAATTTCTATTACTAGTAGAAGCACATCTTTCTCCAGGATTTAATCTATCATCATTCATTGCTAAACACATAGAACATCCTGAGTATCTCCATTCAAAACCAGCATTTTTAAAAATTTTATCTAAACCTTCTTTTTCAGCTTGTTTTTTTACCATATTAGATCCTGGTACAACTAGAGCAGTAATATGAGAAGCAATTTTTTTTCCTAAAACTATTTTTGCTGCAGATCTTAAATCTTCAATTCTAGAATTTGTACAAGAACCAATAAATACTTTATTAACTTTTAAATTAATTAATTTAGTTCCTTCATGTAAATCCATATATTTTAAAGCTTTTATAGCTAATTTTTTTTTATTTTCATTTTTATAAGAATTTATTAATGGAATAGTTTCATTTATACCAATTATTTGTTCTGGATTAGTACCCCATGAAATTTGAGGAGTTAAATTGGTGATATCTATATTTATAATTTTATCAAATTTAGCATTATTATCACTATATAATGTTTTCCAATACTTTAAAGCTTTTATCCATAATTCTCCTTTAGGAGAGAATTTTTTATTTTTTAAATATGATAAAGTTATATTATCAGGTGCAATTAATCCTGCTTTAGCTCCCATTTCAATAGACATATTACAAATTGTCATTCTAGATTCCATACTTAATTTTTTTATAACATTACCACTAAATTCAATAATATATCCATTACCTCCACTAATACCAATTTTCCTAATTATTGATAAGATAATATCTTTTGCAGTAATATTTTTAGGTATATTACCAGTAATATTTACTAACATATTTTTAGAAAGATTTTGTTTTAAAGTTTGAGTAGCTAAAACATGTTCTACTTCTGAAGTACCAATACCAAAAGCTAAAGCGCCAAATGCTCCATGAGTAGAAGTATGTGAATCTCCACATACAATAATCATCCCAGGTAATGTAATACCTTGTTCTGGTCCTATAACATGTACAATACCTTGTAAAGGATGATAAATATCATATAATTTAATATTAAAATCATTACAATTTTTTATAAGTGTTTCCATTTGTTTTTTAGCTATATAACCAGATGCTGATATATCTTTTATTTTAGTTGATACATTATGATCCATAGTTGCAAAAGTTTTATTTGATCTATAAACTTTTCTATTTTTATCTCTTAATCCTTGAAATGCTTGAGGTGAAGTAACTTCATGAATAAAATGTCTATCAATATATAATAAATTGATATTTTTTTTTAAATTACAAATAATATGTTTATCATATATTTTTTCATATAATGTTTTGCTCATATATTTATACCTATTTATATATTAAATAATATTTTCCATAATTAATGTTCCCATATCATCAGTTGTAATTATTTTTTCATTTATACTATTTGTAGATAAATCTTTTGTTCTATAACCTATATTTAATATTTTTTTAATAGCATTTTTAATTTTTTGAGATACATTTTTTTCTTTTAAAGAATATTCAATTAACATCGCTAATGATAATATTTGTGCTATAGGATTGGCTATATTTTTACCAGCAATATTAGGAGCAGAACCTCCTGCTGGTTCATATAAACCAAAATAATTTTGATTAAAACTAGCTGAAGGTAAATTACCTATTGATCCAGAAATCATAGCACATTGATCAGATATAATATCTCCAAATAAATTTGGACATAATATAACATCAAATTGTGAAGGATTTTTCATTAATTGCATCACGGCATTATCAATATACATATGATCTAATTTTACTGATATATATTTTTTTGATATATCTGTTAAAACTTCACGCCATAATATTGATGTATTTAAAACATTAGCTTTATCAATAGAACATATTTTTTTTTTTCTTTTTAAAGCTATATTAAAAGCTATATGTGCAATTCTTTCTATTTCAAATCTTGAATATATTTCAGTATCAAATGCATATTCATCTATACCTTTACCTTTTCTTCCATTTGGAAGACCAAAATATATACCTCCTGTTAATTCTCTAATACAAATAATATCAAAACCTTTATATAAAATTTTTTCTTTTAAAGGACTTAAAATACTTAAATCTTTATAAAAAAAGGTAGGACGTATATTTGCAAATAAATTAAAATGTTTTCTTAATTTTAGTAATGATCCTTTTTCTGGTCTTTTATGTAAAGGTAAGTAATCCCACTCAGGACCTCCTACAGATCCAAATAATATAGCATTAGATTTTTCACAACCATATAATGTTTTTTTAGGTAATGGATTACCATATATATTTATAGCAGCCCCCCCTATATCATAGGTATCAATAACTATTTTTTTAGTTATATATTTTTTTATTTTTTCTAATATTTTTATTGCTTGTTTCATAATTTCTGGACCTATACCATCTCCAGGTAAAATAGCTATTTTAAATATATCTGACATTATTATTCCTTAAAATTTTAAAATTTATGAATTTTCATTATATTTTTTTGTACTTGATCAGATCTCCAAATATTATTAAGACAATTAATAATAGAAATAATTGAAGCTTTTATAATATCTTTAGATAAACCAATACCATGAAAAATTTTTTTTTTGTATTTTATTTTGATAATAACTTGTCCAATTGATTCTTCAGTATGATTTTTAGTTGTTAAAATATATTGAATAAATTTTATATCATAATTTGTTATTCTAATTATTGTTTTATATATTGCATCAACTGGTCCTAATCCTGTTGAAGCTTCTAATTTTATTAAATCTCCACATTTTAATTTTATAGTTGCAATAGATATATTAGAATTTGATTGTACATTAAAATATATTAATGAATAATATTCTGTATTATTTTCTATTTTACTATTAAAAGCTAATGATTCTAAATCATAATTAAAAATTTGTCCTTTTTTATCAGCTAATTTAATAAATTTATTATATAATTTATTAATATCATATGTATTTTTTTTATATCCCATTAAATTCATATGATATTTAACTGCAGCTCTCCCTGATTTAGAAGTAAGATTAATTTTAGTTTTATTAAATCCTATATCTTTAGGATTTAATATTTCATAAGTTTTTTTATTTTTTATCATCCCATCTTGATGAATACCAGAAGAATGTGAAAAAGCATTACTTCCTACAATAGCTTTATGTATAGCTAATGGAATATTACAAATATTACTTACTATTTTACTTGTATGATATATTTTTTGATAATTTATATTAGTATAAAAATGCATATTTTTTTTTCTTGTATATAAAGCCATAATTACTTCTTCTAAAGCACAATTACCGGCTCTTTCACCTATCCCATTAATAGTACCTTCTATTTGTCTTGCACCTGCATTTATTGCAGTAATAGCATTACCTACAGCCATTCCTAAATCATTATGTGTATGAACTGAAATAATACATTTATCTATATTATCTACTTTTTTTTTTAAATAAGAAATTATATTATAATATTCTTGAGGAAATGTATAACCTACTGTATCTGGTATATTAATCGTTGTTGCTCCTGCATTAATAGCTGCTTGTACAACTAAACATAAATCATTAATAGGTGTTCTACTACCATCTTCGCAAGAAAATTCGATATCATCAGTATATTTACGAGCATATTTTATCATAAATGATATTTTTTCTATTACTTTATCTAAAGTAGTTTTTAATTTTGTAATAATGTGTATAGGAGAAGTTGCTAAAAAAATATGAATTCTAAAATTATCGGATTTTTTTAATGATTTATAAACCATATCTATATCTTTTTCTTTACATCTTGCTAAACCACATAATTTACTATTTTTTATAATATATGATATTTTTTTTGCAGTTTGATAATCATTAGGAGAAGAAATTGGGAATCCAACTTCAATAATATCAATACCCATTTCTTCTAAAGATAATGCTATTTCTATTTTTTCTTTAGTATTTAAATTAGATTTTAGTGATTGTTCTCCATCACGTAATGTAGTATCAAAAAGAATAATTTTTTTTTTCATATATATGTTATCTCTTAAAACAAAATTTATTAAGTATATTTATTATAATTTTTTATATTAAAATAATTTTAATAACTAATTAAATAATTAGAAATATTATATTTTAAATATATATAATATATTAATTATATTAATTTATATTTATAAAATATTTAAATAAAAAATTAATTTTTATAAATTTTTATTTAATTTAATTAATAATTTTTATATTAAATGATAATAATTAATATTAAAATTATAAATTGTTAAAATATTATATTTTTTAAGGATATTATGTATTCAATAGATAAATTTTATATGATGTATGCAATTAAATTAGCTAAATTAGGTATTTTTACTACAACTCCTAATCCTAATGTAGGATGTGTTATTGTAAATAACAATAAAAAAATTGTTGGTCAAGGATATCATTTTAAAACAGGGGAATCTCATGCAGAAGTTAATGCATTAAAAATGGCTGGTGAATATGCTAAAGGATCAACAGTTTATATTACACTTGAACCTTGTAATTATACAAATTTAACACCTTCTTGTTGTGAAGCATTAATTAATGCTAAGATAAAAAGATTAGTAGTTGCATCAAAAGATCCGAATCCAAAAGTTAATGGTCAAGGATTAAAATTTTTATATTCTAAAGGAATTAAGATAACTAATAATATTTTATCAAAAAAAGCTAAATCAATAAATTATGGATTTTTTAAAAGAATAAATACTGGTGTTCCTTGGATACAACTTAAATTAGCATCATCTTTAGATGGTAAAATTGCATTATTAAATGGAAATAGTAAATGGATATCATCAAAAATATCTAGAAAAGATGTTCAAAAATTAAGGGCAAAAAGTACAGCTATTTTAAGTACAAGTAAAACTATTTTACAAGATAACTCTACTTTATTAGTTAAATGGAATAAATTAGATTATTATATAAAAAAAATATATCCTAAAAAATTATTAAGACAACCAATTAGAATTATTTTAGATAGATTAAATCAAATAAAACCTAGTGATAAAATAATTTTATTTCCTGGTAAAATATTTTTAATAAAATCAAAATATACTTTTGAAAATTGGCCTAATTACGTAGAACAAATTATTGTTCCTGAAATTAATGGTTATTTTGATTTAAAATATTTATTTAAAATATTAGGTAATAAAAAAATTAATTCTATTCTTATAGAAGCAGGGAGTATACTATCAGGATATTTAATTGCTTATAATTTAGTAGATGAATTAATTATATATTTAACACCTAAGTTATTAGGAAATATTACATTAAATATGTGTGATATAAATAAATTTATGAATGTTATTAATGTACCTAATTTTTATTTTACAAATATTAAAAAAATAGGACCAGATTTAAAATTAATATTAAAACCTATTAAATAATTTTATAAAAAATAAGAGGATATATAAAAATATTATGAAAATAATTGATGAAAATATCATAGCTCCTAATGCTTTTATTGCAATTGTTATATCAAGATTTAATACTTTTATAAATAAAAATTTATTATATTCTACTATTGATACTTTACAAAGAGTAGGTATGGTTCAAGATAAAAATATAACTATATGTTGGGTTCCAGGAAGTTATGAAATAGCATCAGTTATTAATTTATTAATACAAAAAAATACTTATGATGGTATAATAGCTATTGGAACTATCATTAAAGGAGAAACATCTCATTTTAAATATCTATCTCAAGAAGTTTGTTCTCAAATATCTAATTTATCAGTAAAAAATAATATTCCAATTTCTTTTAGTATATTAACAACAGATAATATTGAACAAGCACTTGAAAGATCTGGTATTAAAAGAGGTAATAGAGGTACAGAAGCAGCTTTAACATTATTAGAAATGATTAATATATTTAAAGCAATACAATTATTACATTCAAAAAATAAAAAGGAAGTTAAGTGAAATTCACTGGCAGATATTATTCTAGAAAATATGCTTTACAAGCAATTTATTCTTGGCAATTATCTAAAAATAATTTTAATGATATTCAATATTATTTTTTAAATGAATCAATAAAAAATATTAAGATTATCGATATTGATTATTTTAATGATTTAATAAATGGTGTTATAATTAATAGTTTTTATTTAGATAATGTAATGAAACCATTTTTATCTCGTAAATTATTTGAATTAGGACAAATTGAAAAAGCAATTTTACGTATTTCTTTATATGAATTAATAAATCGTTTAGATGTACCATATAAAGTAGTAATAAATGAAAGTATTTGTCTTGCAAAAAAATTTGGGGGGGTTGAAAATAGTTATAAATTTATTAATGGCGTATTAGATAAAATAGCAAATAAATTAAGAATTTAAATAATTAATTTTTTTAAATAATTAATAATAAGATATATCTTTTACTATATAATAGCATTTATTGTTATTTATATTTTAAAATATTTATTTATAGTTCTCTTTCAATTTTTGAAGATATTTCTTTACCTAAAATAATTTTTACTAATTTTAAATTAAATTTAATTGCATATTTTACACTTTGTGCTGTTAATAAATTATATCTATCATCCCAATAAACTGGGTATTTTGCCCATTGTTGATATGGTATTAAATATTTTAAACCTAAGTATCCAGTCATTTTAGCATTAGGAAATAAATTATTAGCAATAATAACCATTGCAGGTGCAGCACATATTGCTCCAATTATTTTATTAGCTTTTTTAATTTTTTTTAAAAATTTTAATAAAAAATAATTTTTTTGAAAAAATTCTGATGCTTGTAACCCTCCTGGTAAAATAATTGCTATTATATTCTTAAAATTAATTTTTTCTATATCATTGAAAAAAAAATCACTTATGATTCTTGTACCATGAGCACATATTATTTCTCTTTTGTTATTTATACTAATTAGTATAACATTTATATTACTTCTATTTAAAATATCTATAGATGATATAGTTTCTATATCTTCGATACCATCAGTAACACAAATAAGAACAGAATAATATTTTTTCATTGGAAAATTTACCTTATTTAAATAAATAAAATTTTATTAATTATATATAGGAAATAATTTACATAATTTTATAATATTATTTTTTATATTTGGATAATATTTGTTTTTTTGATTTAAAATATTTATAATATATTTACATAATAAATATATTTCTTTTTCTTTAAAACCTCTTTTAGTAATAGCTGGAGTTCCTATTCTTATTCCAGAAGTAATAGATGGGGGGTTTATATCATTAGGTATACTATTTTTATTAACAATAATATTATGTTTTTCTAATAATATTTCAGCTTCTATACCTGTAATATTTTTATTTGTTAAATCTATAATAAATAAATGGTTATCAGTATTATTAGATACTATTTTATAATTATATTCTTTAAATATTTTTACCATTAATTTCGCATTTTTTAAAACTTGTTTTTGATATATAATAAAATTTGGTTCTAATGCCTCTTTAAATGCCATTGCTTTAGCAGCAATAATATGCATTAAAGGTCCTCCTTGACTACCAGGAAAAATAGATTGATCAAATTTTTTAAATAAATGTACATTTTTTTTTAATGATAATATAATACCTCCTCTAGGTCCACATAATGTTTTATGAGTTGTACTAGTAACTACATGTGCATAAGGTAATGGATTTGGATATAATCCTGCAATAATTAATCCAGCAATATGTGAAATATCAACAAAAAAATATGCATTTACTATATCTGCAATACTTCTCATTTTAGCCCAATTACATATTCTTGAATAAGAAGAAAAACCTCCAATAATCATTTTTGGTTTATATTTTTTTGTTAATTTTAATAAATAATTATAGTCAATTATACCTTTTTTATTAGTTTTATATGATATATTTTTATAAATTTTTCCTGAAAAATTTACTTTAGATCCATGTGTTAAATGACCTCCATGTGAATTTTCTAATCCCATAATAATATCTCCAGGTTTTAATAAAGCCATATATACAGCAAAATTAGCTTGAGAACCTGAATGTGGTTGTACGTTCACATAATCTGCGTTAAATAATTTTTTGGCTCTTTTTATAGCAATATTTTCAATTTTATCAATATATTTACAACCTCCATAATATCGATAATTAGGATATCCTTCTGCGTATTTATTAGTTAATATAGATCCTTGAATTGACATAATATTACGTGATGTATAATTTTCAGAAGCTATTAAATTAATATTTTTTTCTTGTCTCATTGATTCTTTGTTTATTATATTTAATAATTCTGTATCATATTCTAATATTTTTTTATTTTTTTTCAAATTAGATTACCTTTCTTTTATAAATAAAAATTATTTTTTTTTTCTTTTTGAATAAAAAAAATTTTGTATAAGATTTGTACATTCTTTTCTTAAAATTCCAGAATTTATTTTTATTTTATGATTTATATTATAAATTCCTAATAAATCTATAAAAGATCCTATATTAAAATATTTCTTATTATAAGTACTAAATACTAAACGAGAAATTCTACTCATAATTATAGCACCAGAACACATTAAACATGGTTCTAATGTCACATACATAGTTGTATTTAACAATCTATAATTTTTTAAATATTTTCCAGCTTTTCTTAAAGCTATTATTTCAGCATGTGCTGTAGGATCATTTTTTTTAATTGTATTATTATTTCCAAAAGATATTATTTTATTATTTTTTACAATAATTGCTCCTACTGGTATTTCACCATTATATTTTGTTAATTTAGCAAAATATAAAGCATATTTCATCCAATAAATATCGTTTTTCATTAAAAATATGTTTTTTTATTTTATTAAATAAATATAATTTAATTTTATTGAATAAAAAATATATAAAGAATATATATTTTATTTCAAATAATTTATTGTTATTAGTATAATAGATTTAAAATTTTATTAAAATATTGAAAAATAATTTAAATTATTAAATTAATTTTTATAAAAAAGAGAGATATTTTCTAGTGATAAAAAAAATTACAGCAATTTATGGTATGCATGATTATTTATTTCCAAATACTTTAATATGGAGAAATATTGAAAATATTATTGAACATACTTTAAATAATTATGGATATCAGGAAATTAAATTACCTATTTTAGAAAAAAGTGAATTATTTAAAAAAAATATTGGAGAGTATACTGATATTATTGAAAAAGAAATGTATACTTTTTTAGATAAAAATAATAATTATTTAACTTTACGTCCAGAAGGTACTACTGGATTTATTAGAGCTATTATAGAAAATAATATTTTTAATAAAAATAAACGTTTTTGGTATAATGGTCCTATGTTTCGTTATGAAAGACCACAAAAAGGAAGATATAGACAATTTCATCAAATTGGTATTGAAATACTTGGATTAAAATCTCCTTATATTGATGCTGAAATTATTATTATTATAAATAATATATGGAAAAAATTACATATTATGGATAATATTTTTTTAGAAATTAATTCTTTAGGTTCTTTAAAAGATAGAAAAAAATATATAAAAGAGTTAATATTTTTTTTAGAAAAAAATTCTAATTTTTTAGATTTAAAAGATAGAAAAAAAATTTATACAAATCCTCTAAGGATCTTAGATAGTAAAAATAAAAATATTAAAATTTTACTAAAAAATGCGCCAAAATTACAAAACTATCTTAATGATAAGAGTGTAAATAAATTTAAAGAATTATGTAAAATTTTGAATTTTATGAATATACAATTTACTATAAATAATTATTTAGTAAGAGGATTAGATTATTATAATGATATAGTATTTGAATGGAAAACTAATGATATAGGAAAAGGAACCTCTAAAACTATTTGTGGTGGTGGAAGATATGATAAATTAATTAATAATATGAGTAATGATAAAATTAATAATGGTATTGGTTGTGCTATTGGTATAGAACGTTTAATTTTATTAGTAAATATTATACAGTCTATAAAAATAGATATTAAATATTTAGTTGATATTTTTTTAATACCAATGGAAAATAATCATATTTTAAAGAAAATTTTAGTTATTGGTGAATTAATTAGAAATAAATTTCCTAAACTTAGAGTAATTACTAGTTATCTTTTTAAAAATTTAAAAAAACAAATTATTCAAGCAAATAAATACAAATCACATTATATAATAATAATAGGCCAAAAAGAAATAGATAATAATTCAATTATTATTAAAAATTTATTTTTAAAAAAACAAATAATTATACCAGAAAATAAATTAATATTTTATTTAAAAAAAATATTTTATTAATATTATTTTTAATAAAAAATATATTTAATTAAATTTTAATTCTAAAAGAGTAAAACATGAAAATAAAATTATCAAAATTAATAATATTAATATTTATTTTTTGTTCTATTTGTTTAACTTCTTGTACATATGAAAAAAATATTTTTTTACATAAAAATAATAATTCATTATCTAAATTAAATAAAATAAAATTAAAATTAATTTGGAAAAATAAAATAGGAAAAAATAGTATTTTTTTTAAAAAATTAAATCCCTTTTATTATAAAGGGTTTTTATATTTAGCTAATAGTAATGGATTTATTTATTGTATAAATATAAAAACAGGAAAAATTATTTGGTATATTAATTTAATTAATAAATCTTGTTTTTTTTCATCTTGTAAAGATGAATATATTACTTCCGGACCTATTATTGCAAATAACTATTTATATGTAGGTAATCAACAAGGAAAAGTTTTTGCAATAAATATTAAAACAAAATCTATAAATTGGATACAAAATGTATTTAGTGAAGTATTATCTAATTTTGTTATTAGAAAAAATATATTAATAGTACATAGTATTGGTAATATTTTACAAGGGCTAGATAAAGATAATGGTAAAATTTTATGGACAATTAGTTTAGGGAATTCAAATATATTTTCTATAAGAGGTTTATCCACCCCTGTACTTTTTTTTGATAATATAATTATTGGTAATGATAATGGTTTAATTAGTTCTCGTATAGCTTCTAATGGATCATTAATATGGGAACAAAATTTATTAAAATTTGATGATAAAGAAAATTTTATTAATATAAATGATATTGATGTACAACCAGTTATATATAATGAAATTGTTTATGTATCATCTTATAATGGTGTTTTTATGGCTTTAAATTTAAGTAATGGAGATATTATTTGGGAAAAAACATATTTTACTCATAAAAATTTTATTATAGATAATAATATTATTTATTTAATAGATATTAAAAATAGAATTTTTGCATTAAATGCAAAAAATGGTCATTTAATATGGATACAAGACAAATTTAAAAATAGTAAAATTAATAATTTATTTATTTATAAAAAAAAAATTTTTTTTACAAATAATAAAGGATTTCTTTATTGGATAGATTCTGAAAAAGGAATTTTTCTTGGAAATAAAAAAATTGATAAATATAAAATAAATTATATTTTGTTAATAAAAAATAAATTAATTATACAAACTATATATAATAAAATATATTTATTTAAAATTTTAATAATATAATAAATAAAAGAGATAAAAATGAAATATAAATATCCTATTATTACTATATTAGGCGATAGTAATGTAGGAAAATCTTCTTTATATAATATTTTAATTAAAAAAAATGATGCATTAGTTAATAAGATACCAAATTTTACAATGGATAGAAAATATGGTAATGCTAAAATTAAAAATTATAAATTTATTTGTGTAGACACAGTAAGTTATAACAAATTTGAAAAAAAAAAATCTTTAATAAAAGAACAAATTTTGTTATCAATTAAAGAATCTAATCTTATTTTATTAATAATAAAAGGTGATAAACTGAATATTACAGATTATAAAATTATTAATAATATTAGAAAATATAATAAAAAAATAATTATTTTACTAAACATAAAAAAAAAATATTTTTTAGATACTGAATTTTATTCTTTAGGTATAAATTTTTATCAAATAAATATTATGAATAAAAATGATATTTTAAAATTTAAAAAAATATTATTTTTTTATATAAATAAAATTTATATAAAAAAAAATTTTTTAAATAAATTAAATACTAAATTTTTAGTAAAAAATAAAAATAAAAATATTAAACTAGCTATTATAGGTATGCCAAATGTAGGTAAATCTACTTTAATAAATAAATTTGTTAATGAAAAAAGAATAATTATTGATGATATACCTGGAACAACAAGAGAAAATATTTCTATATCGTTAAATCATTTAAATAAAAATATTACTATAATTGATACAGCAGGTATAAAAAAAAAAAATAAAATTATAAATCAAATAGAAAAAATTTCAATTAATGAATCTTATAAAACTATAAAAAAATCTGATATAATTTTATATATAATTAATGGAGAAAAAAAGAATTTTTATAATCAGGATATAAAAATAATAAAATATATTATTTTACAAAAAAAACCTATTATTATAATAATTAATAAAATAGATCTTATTAAATTTCAAGATATTATTTTTATAAAAAAACTTATAAAAAAAAAATTTAAATATTTTCCTATAATTTCTATTTCTGCTAAATTTATTGTAAATTTAAAAAATATTTTTAAATTAATATATAAAATATATAATATTTCAAAAAAAATATATAGTACTTCTAAACTTATGAAAATTTTAAATTTAGCAACTAAATTAGTTTTACCTCCTATGTATAATGGTCGACGTATAAAATTAAAATATATACATCAATTAAAAAATAATTTTTTAGTATTTAAAATACATGGTAATCAATTAACAAAATTGAATAATAATTATAAAATTTATTTACTAAATTTTTTTTATAAAAAGTTAAAATGTATAGGTAGTATTATAAATTTTAAATTTAAAGAAAACAAAAATCCATACAAATAATTTATTAAAATATATTTAATATTTTATTATATATTATGTAATAAATAATATTTTTAATTTATTGATCATAAATATGAAAAAGAATATTCCATATTTTAGATTTGAAATAGCTCCTATGTTAAAAAAAACGAATAAACATTGTAGATATTTTTATCGTAAATTAACTAAAAAATCACTTTTATATACTGAAATGATTCATTGTAATTTTATTAAAAAAAATCCAATTATTTTATTAGAAAATAAAAATATTGATAATATTGTATTACAAATAGCTGGTAATAAACCAAAATTATTATCTTTATGTGCTAAACAAGCAGAAAAAATAGGATATAAAGAAATTAATTTAAATTTAGGTTGTCCTTCTTTAAGGTCTCAAAAAAATAATTTTGGGGCATGTTTAATGCACCATCCTTTAATTGTATCAGATTGTATTAAATCTATGAGTGATAGTGTTTCTATACCTATTACTGTAAAAATGCGTATTGGTATAAATAATGATGATAATTATGATTTTTTACATAAATTTATTGATTTACTTATAAATAGTGGATGTAGCAGATTTATTATTCATGCAAGAAAAGCTTTACTTTATAAAAAAATTAATACAAGAAAAAATTTAATAATTCCTAAGTTAAATTATAAAATTATTTATAAGATAAAATATAATTTTCCAAATATAAAAATTTCAATTAATGGTGGTATTAAAACTTTATTAGATATAAAAAAACATTTAAAATATGTTGATGGAGTTATGATTGGAAGAGAAATTTTTAAAAACCCTATGATTTTAACAGATATAGATAAATATATTTATCATACTAAATCTATTAGTAAAAATCCTATAATAATAGTAAAATCTATGTTTTCTTATATAGAAAAAGAACTAAAAAAAGGTATTCCTTTAATAACTATTATTACTCCTTTATTAAATATTTTTTATGGTGTTCATGGTTCACATAATTTTAAAAATTTTATTTTTAATAAAAAAAAAATTTTAAAAAAAAATAATTTAGATGTTTTAAAAAAAGCATTATCTTTTATAAAAATAAAATAATAAATTTTATTTTTATTTTTTAAGTAAATTTAAAATTAAATTTATATATGGTAATAAATAATTGAATGAAACAATTTAAAAAAGATATTCAAATTGAAAGAATTAAGATTCCTCCTCATTCTTTAGAAGCAGAACAATCAATATTAGGAGGATTGATGTTAGATAATAATCGCTGGGAACATATTATAGAAAAAATAATAGTAGATGATTTTTTTATTTTATCCCATAGAATAATTTTTAATGAAATGAATTATTTAGTAGAATTAGGTAAACCTATTGATTTAATAACACTTTCTGAATCTTTAGAAAATAAAGAAAAATTAAATCAAGTAGGAGGATTTGCATATTTAGCTGAATTATCAAAAAATATTCCTAGTATATCAAATATATATGCTTATGCTGATATTGTTCATGAACGTGCTATAATTAGGGAAATGATATCTGTTGCAAATGAAATAGCAGAAGCAGGATATTATCCAAATGGAAGAAATAGTGAATATTTATTAAATTTAGCTGAATCTCGTGTATTTAAAATTGCAGAAAAACGTTTTAGTAAAAATACTAAACCTAAAAATTTAGAAGAAATTTTAGAAGTTACTATTTCTAAAATTGAATCTTTTTATAATTCTCCTAAAAAAGGTATTACAGGATTAGATACTGGTTATCATGAATTAAATAAAAAAACATCAGGATTACAAAATTCTGATCTTATTATTATTGCAGCACGTCCTGCTATGGGAAAAACTACTCTGGCAATGAATATTTGTGAACATACAGCAATATCTCAAGATAAACCTGTATTAATATTTAGTTTAGAAATGCCTTGTGAACAAATTATGATTCGTATGCTTGCATCTCTTTCGCGTGTAAATCAAAGTAAAATTAGAACAGGACAATTAAATGATGATGATTGGAAGAAAATATCAAATACAATGGGTATTTTATTAAAAAAAAAAAATATATATATTGATGATTCTTCAGAATTAACTCCTACAGAAATTAGATTACGTTCTAGAAGAATATTTAGAGAACATAATGGTTTAAGTTTAATTATGGTAGATTATTTACAACTAATGAGAGTCCCTTCATTATCTTTTAATAGAACATTAGAAATATCTGAAATTTCTCGTTCTTTAAAATCATTGGCTAAAGAATTACATGTTCCTGTTGTTGCTTTATCTCAATTAAATAGATCTTTAGAACAAAGATCTGATAAACGTCCAATGAATTCTGATTTAAGAGAATCTGGTTCAATAGAACAAGATGCAGATCTTATTATGTTTATTTATAGAGATGAGGTATATAATGAAAGTACTAATTTGCATGGTATAGCTGAAATTATTATAGGAAAACAAAGAAATGGACCAGTTGGTACTATAAAATTAATTTTTAATAACCAAATTACACGTTTTGATAATTATTCAAATTATTATAATAATGAAAATATTTGATCTTTTTCGTAAAATAATTTAATTAATTTTTTATAAAAAATTAATTTTTATAAAAAAAATATTATATTAAAAATAATTAATAAAATTATTTATATGAATTTTATAAAAGGAAATAAATGTTAAAAATTTTTAATACATTAAGTAAAAAAAAAGAAATATTTTCCCCTATTAATAAAAAACAGGTAAAAATTTATGTATGTGGTATAACTCCATATGATATATGTCATATTGGACATGGAAGAACTTTTATCATATTTGATATTATCATTAGATATTTAAAATTTTTAGGATATACAGTACTTTATATAAGAAATATTACTGATATTGATGATAAAATTATAAAGTTAGTAAAAAAAAAAAATAAAAATATAAAATATATTACAAGAGATATTTTAAAAAAAATATCGGAAGATTTTAATAATTTAAATATATTATCTCCTAATTTTGAACCTAAAGTTACTAATCATATAAAAGATATTATTTTTATAATAAACAAATTATTAATAAGTAATAATGCATATATTGCTAAGAATGGTGATATTATGTTTTCCATTAAAAAATATCCAAATTATGGAATTTTATCTAAACAAAATATAAAATTATTAAAATCAAATATAAGAATTAAAAATATTAATGTTAAAAAAAATTATAAAGATTTTATTTTATGGAAATTAACAAATAAATCTAATATAGGTTGGGATTCTCCATGGGGATATGGACGTCCAGGATGGCATATAGAATGTTCAACTTTAAGTTATAAATATTTAGGAAAAAATTTTGATATACATGGTGGGGGTAATGATTTAATTTTTCCTCATCATGAAAATGAAATTGCACAATCTTCTTGTATAGATAAAGAATTTTATGTTAATTATTGGATACATACTGGAATGATTATTATTAATAATCAAAAAATGTCTAAATCATTAAAAAATACTTTTAAAATAAAAGATATATTATTAAAATATAATGAAGAAGTTATTAGATATTTTTTAACAATTACTCATTATCGTAGACCTATTGTATTTAATGAAAATAAATTAAAACAAGCTCAATTAGCTATACAAAAATTATATATTTCTTTATTTCATAAGAAAAATACTTTTAGTATAAAAAATCTAAAAAATAATTTTTTTTTATTGGAACAACAATTTTATGAATCTATGAATGATGATTTTAATACTCCTAAAGCATATAGTATTTTATTTAAAATATCTAAAAAAATTAATATTGCTTATAGTAAAAAAAAATATTTAATTGCTAATTATTTTATTTTAAAATTAAAAAAATTAGGTAATATTTTAGGAATTTTATTTTATAATCCAAAAGAATATTTACAAAATAATAAAAGTTCATGTAATTACTATGGTGAAGATAAAATTAAAAAATTAATTAAAAAACGTAATATTGCTCGTCATAATAAATTATGGGATGAAGCTGATTTAATTAGAAATAAATTAAGAAAAAATAATATTATTTTAGAAGATACTGATATTGGAACAATATGGAAAAAAAAAATTTAAGATTTTATATAATTAAATTAATAAATATTTTATATAAAATTTATAAACTTTTTTATTATAAAAAAAAAATAATAAATTTACGCAAAAAAATTCTAAATTATAATTATAAATATCATGTATTAAATAACTCTAATATTCTTGATTATCAATATGATAAATTATTATCTAAATTAGAAAAATTAGAAAATTTATATCCTTATTTAAAAAATAAATATTCTCCTACTAAATTAGTAGGATCTAGATATAAATCATTAATATTTTTCAAAAAATCATATCATAAAATACCAATGTTATCATTAAATAATGTATTTAATAAAAATGATTTATTTAAAAATTTTTTTTTTCCTATAAATAAATTAATAAATAAATTAAATTTTTGTTGTGAATTAAAATTTGATGGGATAGCAATTAATTTATTATATAAAAATGGTATTTTAATTAGTGCTGCTACAAGAGGAGATGGAATTATTGGAGAAAATATTCTAAAGAATGTTTTAAAAATTAAAAGTATACCCTATATGTTAAAAGGTAAAAATTTTCCTAAAATATTAGAAATAAGAGGGGAAATATTTATAACTAAAAAAAAATTTATAAAATTAAATCAACAAAAATTTGGTAAATATAAATTATTTAGTAACACAAGAAGTGCAACATATGGGATTTTAAAAATAAATAAAGATATTAATGAAAAAATTTTTAATTTACTTAATTTTTATAGTTATGGAATTGGATTTATAGATCAAATAAGATTTGTAAATCAACAAGAAATATTAACAAAATTAGAATATTTTGGTATTCCTATATGTAAATATACAAAAATTTATTCTTCTTATTATAAAATTATCAATTTTTATAAATATTTTAAAAAAAATAGAAATTTGTTACCATATAATATTGATGGTATTGTTATTAAAATTAATAATATAAAAAAACAAAAAATTTTAGGATATACTAATCATGCACCAAAATGGGCTATTGCATATAAATTTCCTTCACAAGAAAAATTAACATTATTAAAAAAAATAATTTTTCAAATTGGTCGTACAGGAGTTATTACTCCAATTGCTTATTTTAATACAGTTAATATTAATGGAGTAAATATTAATTTTGCGACATTATATAATATTAATGAAATAAAAAGATTAAATTTAAAAATTGGAGACCATATAGTTATACAAAGATGTGGAGATGTAATTCCAAAAATTACAAATGTAATAATTAATAAACAATTTTTAAAAAAAAGAATTAATATATTAATACCTACATTATGTCCTAGTTGTAATTCTATTCTTAAAAAAACAGTAAATAATATTTTATATTGTAAGTCAGGATTATCTTGTAAAGATCAATTAAAAGCATATTTAAAACATTTTGTTTCAAGAGATGCTATTAATATTAATTTTATAGGGAAAAAATTAATTAATAAATTAGTTGATAAAAATTTAATAAAAAATGTTATAGATTTATTAAATTTAAATAATAATATTTTATCTAAAATAGATAATTTAGGTAATAAATCTATTAATAAAATTTTGCAATCTTTAAAAAATAAACAAAAAGTTACTTTTAATAAATTTTTATTTTCTTTAGGAATTCCAGAGATAGGAATAGTAACTTGTTATCATATATCATTATTTTTTACAACATTAGAAAAATTTTTAAATACTAATTTAGTAGAATTACGTAGTATTAAAAATATAGGTAAAAAAACTTCATTAAATATATTTAATTTTATTAATAAAAAAGATAATATTATTATAATTAAAAATTTATTAAAAAAAATTAAAATTATTTATCCTAAAAATATTTTTAAAAAAAATTATTTTTATCAAAAAAAAATAACTATTACTGGTAAATTTATATTTATAACAAGATCTAATCTTATAAAAAAATTAATAATATTAGGAGCTATAATACATACTTATATTCGTAAAAAAACAGATTTATTAATTTTAGGTACTCATCCAAGTTCTAAATTATTAAAAGCAACTAAATTAAATATTAAAATTATAAATGAAAATAAAGTACTTTCTTTATTTCAGAAATATAAATAATTTTTTAAAATATTAAAATTTGTTAATTAAGATAATAAATGATATGGTTATTAATATTGAAAATATTTAATTAAAAAAATTTAATAATAAAATTATATGAAATATTTTAAAGATATGATAGAAAATTATTTTTCAGAATATGAAAAAAATGATAATTTATTAAAAGATAAAAAAGTTATTAATAATATTAATAAAATAATTAATTTTTTAGATAAAGGAAAAATTAGAGTATCTGAAAATATTAAAGGAAATTGGATAGTTTATGAATGGATTAAAAAAGCAATATTATTATATTTTAAAATTAATAAAAATTTTTTATTAAAAGGAACATATAATAATTTTTATGATAAAATACCTTTAAAATTTAATAATAATTTTAAAAAAAAAAATTTTAAAAAAATAAAATGTCGTATAGTCCCCCCTACTGTTGTAAGATTTGGATCTTTTATTTCTAATAAAACAATATTAATGCCTTCTTTTGTTAATATAGGTGCTTTTATTGGAGAAAAAACCATGATAGATACCTGGTCTACAATAGGTTCTTGTGCTCAAATAGGAAATAATGTTCATATTTCAGGAGGTGTTGGAATAGGCGGAGTTTTAGAACCTATTCAATCAAATCCTACTATTATTGAAGATAATTGTTTTATAGGTGCAAGATCAGAAATAGTAGAAGGAGTAATTATAAAAAAAGGATCAGTAATTTCAATGGGAGTATATATAGGTAAAAGTACTAAAATTTATGATAGAGAGACAGGTTTAGTTAATTATGGTATTATTCCTAGTTATTCTGTTGTTGTTCCTGGAACTTTACCATCAAAAGATGGTAAGTATAACTTATATTGCGTAGTAATAGTTAAAAAAGTAGATAAAAAAACTTTAAGTAAAACATCAATTAATAATATTTTACGTGAATTATAAAAATTAAATGTTAATTAGTTTTAGTTTAATTATTCATTTAAAAAAAAATTTCCCTATATTTAAAAATTAAAAAAAAATACATATTAAAAAATTATTTTTATTTGCATCCGGGAGGATTTGAACCCCCGACCACTCGGTTCGTAGCCGAGTACTCTATCCCCTGAGTTACGGATGCTTTAATATTTTCGGTGAGAGAGAGATTCGAACCCTCGATGCAGAAACTACATACACCCTTAGCAGGGGTGCGCCTTAAACCACTCGGCCATCTCACCAATTACATTAATTAATATGATATTATATCTTTTATAAAAACTTTGTCAAATTAATTATTTTTTGTTTGTTTATAAAAAAATAAAATTATTTTAACGAATTTATTTTTTGATTTTTCTCAGCTTGTATACGTTGATATATCTCTTCACGATGAACAGCAATTTCTCTAGGAGCATTAACACCTATTCGAACTTGATTCCCTTTTATTCCTAATACTGTTACCATAACTTCATCACCTATCATAAGTGTTTCGCCTACACGGCGAGTAAGAATAAGCATCCTTTTCTCCTTAAAATAACAAAATATAAAATATCTATTATTTTTATATTTATTTAAAATAATTTAAAATTTTATTTAAAAATATGTTAAATAAAATAAATTAAATTAATTTTAAATTAATCTAATTTATTTATTTTATTTAAAATAAATAATCTTATTTTAGATAAGAAAAAATAATATTCATCTTCATTAAGATTAATATTTCCCTGTGCTATATTAGCACATCCATTTACTTTACAACTATTTTTATCTAAATTTTTTTGAATGATTTCTATAGCATTTATTTTTTTAGTAATATTTGTTGTAATTTTTATAATAAAAAATATCTTTTTTTCCCATTTTGTAGATAAAAATATTATTGTCTTTTCAAATTTTTTTAACAGTTTTTTTATAATATAATTAAATAATTTAGGATTAAAATTATATATTTTACTTATTATTAAGTTAATATTATTTATTAAAATAATATTTTTTATTAAATTTTTTTCTTCTTTTAAAGAAATATATTTTTCTAATTCTTTAATATTATATTTTAATATATTAATTTTTTTTTTATCTAATAAAATATTTTTTATTAAATTTTCTTCATCTGTTTTAAATATATTAGAAATAATCTTAATATTTTTATTTTGTTTTTGAACATATTCTAAAGCTAAATTGTGAGTAATTGCATGTATACGTTTTATTCCATTTGCAATATTTAGAAATTTTATAATTATAAAAAAACCAATTTCTTGAGTATTTAATACATGTGTACCACAACAAAATTCTTGTGAAATATTTTTAATATTTACAATTCTTATTTTTTCACCATATTTATGGTGAAATAATTTAATAATATTATTATTATTTTGTAATTCTTTTTTTTTTTTAAAATATGTTTTTATAGGAATATTTTTAAATATAAAATTATTTATTTTTTTTTCAATATCAAAAATATCTTGTAATTCTATAGAATTATTATATGAAAAATCAAATCTTAAATATTTATTAGTAATTAAAGATCCTTTTTGTTCTATATAATTACCAAATTTTTCACGTAAAATAGAATGTAATAAATGTGTTGCAGAATGATTTCTACTAATCATTAACCGATTTATTATATTTATTTTAGAATATAAATAATCATTTATTTTTAATGATCCTAAAATCATTTTTCCAATATGAATAATTAAATTACCTTGTATTTTAGTATTATAAACCTGGAATATATTTTTTTTATCTTTTTCCAAAAATCCTATATCACCTAATTGTCCTCCAGATTCTCCATAAAAAGAAGTAACATTTAATATAATTTCTCCATAATTTCCTATATTTATTTTTTTTATTGATTTTTCATTTACATATATATCTAGTATTTTACTATAGGTAATAAAATTATTATATCCATCAAATTTTGATATATTATTTTTATAATATAAATTAATTTTTTTTTCAAAAAAAATATTTTTTCTTGATTTTTGTCGTTGAATATTCATATATTTTATAAATTCTTTTTTATCAATATCAATTTTTTTATTTATACATATATCTTGTATTAAATCAGGAGATAATCCAAAAGTATCATATAAATAAAATATTTGTTTACCTGATAAAAAATTTTTGTTTGATTTTTTAATTTCTTTTTCTAATAATAAAATTCCTGAATTTATAATTTTATTAAAATTTTCTTCTTCCTTTTTAATTATATTAGTAATATAATCATATTTTTTGTATAGAAAAATTTTTTCTATATTATTAATATATTTAATATATATTTTTACTAATTTATAAAAAAAAGGTTTTTTTTGTCCTAATATTCTACCATGATTAATAGCTCTTCTAATTATTCTTCTTAAAATATATCCTCTTTTTTCATTACTAGGTAAAATACCTTCTGATATTAAATAAATGGATGATCTGATATGATCAGCTATAACTTTTAATGAATTATTTTCTAAATCTTTAGTTTTAATAAATTTGTTTGTATCTTTAATAATTTTTTGGAAAAAATATAATTTATAATTTGAGTTAACTCCTTCTAAAATGCTACTAATACGTTCTAATCCCATTCCTGTATCAACTGATTTTATTGGTAAAGGTATTAATTCTCCTTTTAAATTTTTGTTAAATTGGATAAAAACAATATTCCATATTTCAATAAAACGATTGCCTAAATTATTTCTAATATCACCGTCTAAATTAGAACCTAAATCGTAGAAAATTTCTGTAGATGGACCACAAGGTCCTGTGTCAGACATTTGCCAAAAATTGTCAGAATTATAAATTATATTATTTTTATCATTAATTAATAAAATATTTTTTTTTGCAATACCAATATTTTTATACCAAATATTATATGTTTCTATATCTGTATAATATACAGTTATATATATTTTTTTTTTTTCTAAATTAAACCATCTATTATCAGTTAATAATTCCCATGCATAAGAAATTGCTTCTTTTTTGAAATAATCTCCAAAACTAAAATTACCTAACATTTCAAAAAATGTATGATGTCTATTTGTAAAACCTACATTTTCTAAATCATTATGTTTTCCTCCTACTCTTATACATTTTTGAATTGTAGTAATTCTAGGATAAAGAGATTTTTTATATCCTAAAAAATATTCTTTAAATTGATTCATACCTGCATTTGTAAATAATAATGATTTATCATTATTAGGTATTAATGAACTTCCTTTTATTATTTTATGTTTTTTTTTATGAAAAAAATCTAAAAACATTGTACGAACTTTTTCTATTTTATTTTCCATACTATAAATTTTTCCTTAATTACTTTTTAAAAAATATATATATTTTTTATAAAAATAAAATGTTTATTTATATTATTTTTTTTTAAAAAAAATTTCTCGTATTTTTTTTTCTATTTCCAGAGATTGATTTTTGTTTTTTTTTAAAAAATTTATAGCATTCATTTTTCCTTGTCCAATTTTTTCGTTATTATAACTATACCATGATCCACATTTTTCAATTATCTTTTCTTTAACTCCTAAATCTAATAATTCTCCATAAATATTAATACCTTGTCCATAAATAATTTGAAATTCAGCCTTTTTAAAAGGTACTGCAACTTTATTTTTTACAACTTTAACTCTAGTTTCATTACCTATTATTTCATCTCCATTTTTTACATTACCAATCTTTCTAATATCTAATCTTATCGAAGCATAGAATTTTAAAGCGTTACCTCCAGTTGTTACTTCTGGATTACCAAATAAAATTCCAATTTTCATACGAATTTGATTAATAAAAATTAGAAGTGTATTTGATTGTTTTAAATTACTTGCTAGTTTACGCATAGCTTGACTCATCATTCTTGCTGCTAATCCTATATGTGAATCTCCTATTTCTCCTTCTATTTCAGCTTTTGGTGTTAAAGCTGCAACTGAGTCAACTATAATAACATCGACTACACCTGATTTAGCTAATGAATCACATAATTCTAAAGCTTGTTCTCCAGTATCAGGTTGTGAACATAATAATTTATTAATATCAACATTTAATTTTTGAGCATATATAGGATCTAGTGCATGTTCAGCATCAATAAAAGCACAAATTTTTTCTGCTTTTTGAGCTTCAGCAATAATTTGTAATGTTAAAGTAGTTTTACCAGAAGATTCTGGACCATATATTTCTACTATTCTACCAATTGGTAATCCCCCAATACCTAAAGCTATATCTAAAGATATAGATCCTGTTGATATTGCTTCTATATCCATAGTTCTATTATCACCTAATCTCATAATAGAACCTTTACCAAATTGATTTTCTATTTGTAGAATAGCATCTTCAAGAGCTATCTTTTTTTTTTTTTCTAAATTCATATTATTACCTTATATATTTAAAATATAAATTTATTTATAAAATTTTTATAAAAAAAAAAATTTTTTTTATTATAATAAAATTATTCATATAAATTTATATATTAATAATATATTAAAATGTTTAAAAAAAATAATTTTTATAAAAATGCAAATCATATTTTAGATATACAAGGACTACAATGTCCAAATACTATAATGATGATTAGAAAAAAAACACTTCAGATAAAAAAAAATGAAACTTTATTAATTATTACAAATGATTTATTAGTTAATACAGATATAAAATATTTTTGTCATTTTATGAATTACAATATCATTAGTAAAAAAATATGTGATACTCCATATTTTTTTTTAATAAAAAAATTATAATTTTTTATTTATATAAATTTTTGATATAAAAGATATGTAACCATCCCAAATGTTTTTTGTCTATATTTTATCCAATTGTTAGGTAACAAAAAATTATTACTTTTTTTTTTATATTCAATGAAAATTCTTGCATTATTTGTTAACCAGTTATTTTTTTCTAACAAAATACAAGTTTTTTGTAATAAAATATTTTTTTCACAAAATGGTGGATCTATGAAAATAAGATCATATTGAATATTTGATTTTTTTGATAAAAAATTAATAGTATCATTATAAATCAAAAAAATATTTTTTATTTTTAATAAAAAAATATTTTTTTTTAATTGTTGAAATATTTTTTTATTATTTTCTATTAATGTAGCTAATAAAGCATTCCTAGAAAGAGCTTCGAAACTTAAAATTCCAGTACCAGCATAACAATCTAAACATTTCAACTTATATAAATTATTTTTCATAAGCCAATTAAATAAATTTTCCCGAATAAAACACATTGTAGGTTTTAAAATTTCACTATTTATAACTTTTATTTTTTTACCTTTAAATTTTCCAGATATAATATTAATATTATTATATTTTTTTTTTTTCATAATTTATACAATATTCTTATTAAGAATAATTACTTTAAAATTATTTTTGTTATATTATTTAAATAATAATTTATTTTAATTAAATCAAGTATTTTATTACTAGATAATTTAAAGATTTTTATAAAAAAATGATAAATGAAAAAAATAAAAAAAAAATAGGTTTTTTTAATTATTTAAAAAAAAAATTAATTAAAACAAGTAAAAATATTAGTAAAGAAATTTTTAATCTTTTTAAAAAAAAAAACAATATTAATGAAAAATTATTTAATAAATTACAAGAAAAATTAATTATTTCTGATGTAGGGATACATACTACAAAAAAAATTATTAATTTAACAAAAAAATATGTAAAATTAAATAATTTAGAAAATTCTTCTCAATTATATAAATATATAAAGGCAGAAATGCTAAAAATTTTACTTCCAGTAGAAATCCCATTAAATATTAATAATAATAAAAAACCATTTATAATATTAATAATAGGTGTTAATGGAGTTGGTAAAACAACTACAATAGGGAAATTAGCATATTATTTTTATAAAAAACAAAAATCTGTACTTTTAGCTTCTGGTGATACTTTTAGAGCTGGTGCACATGAACAATTATTTTCCTGGAGTAAAAAAAGTAATAGTTTTTTTATGTATAATTCTAAAAAAAAAGATAGCTCAGCAATTATTTTTGATGCAATTTCTAAAGCTAAAAAAGAAAAAATAGATATTTTAATTGCGGATACATCAGGAAGATTACATAATAATTTTTTACTTATGGAAGAGTTAAAAAAAATTACACGTGTAATAAAAAAAAATAATAATATGATTATTAATGAAATAATGCTAATTATAGATTCAAATATTGGACAAAATTCTATTAATCAACTTAAAACATTTCATGATAATATAGGAATAACAGGTATTACAATAACTAAAATAGATGGGACAGCAAAAGGTGGTATTATTTTTTCCTTAGCAAATGAATTTAATATCCCAATAAGATATCTTTGTTGTGGAGAAAAGATTACAGATTTATATTTATTTAATGCAAAAGATTTCATAAATGCAATTTTTACAGATTAATAATTATTATTAATTAATTTAAAATTAATTATTAATATTTTTTTATTTTTGGAGGAATTAATGTATAAAAATATATTTACCTCTAATTTAAGATCTTCTATTCTACCTATAGGTACATTAGATTCATATATAAATGTAACAAATAATTATCCAATGTTAACTTCTAGGGAAGAACAAGAATTATCAAAAAAATTATATTATAAAGGAGATTTAGAAGCTGCAAAAAAATTAATTTTATCACACTTAAGATTTGTTATACATGTAGCTAAATATTATTCAGGATATGGATTACAACAGGCAGATCTTATTCAAGAAGGTAATATAGGTTTAATGAAAGCTGTACGTAGATTTAATCCAGAAATTGGAGTTAGATTAGTATCTTTTGCTATTCATTGGATTAAAGCCGAAATACATGAATATGTTTTACGTAATTGGAGAATTGTTAAAGTTGCTACTACAAAAGCACAAAGAAAACTATTTTTTAATTTACGAAAAGCTAAACAAAGATTAGGTTGGTTTAATCAAGATGAAATTAAAATGGTAGCTAATGAATTAGGAGTATCTATTAAAGATGTTTGTGAAATGGAATCACGTATGTCAGCACAAGATATGAATGATAATACAAAAGATAATTTTAAAAATAAAAAAATTAATTCTAATATTTTTCTTAAAGATCATAATTCTAATTTTGCTAATATAATTGAAAAAGATAATTGGAGTAAATTTATTTCAGAAAAATTATATAAAGCTATATTAAAATTAGATTATCGTAGCCGTAATATTATTAATTTAAGATGGTTGAATAAAAATAAAAAAAAAACTACATTACAAGAATTAGCAAATTATTATGGTATATCTGCAGAACGTATACGACAATTAGAAAAAAATGCAATGAAAAAATTACGTTTTCTTATTGGAAATTTATTTTCTATATAATTTATATTTTTTATGTAATAATATTGTTAATAATTTAAAAATATTAATTTTTAATTAAAAGGATTAAAAATGGCTAGTAAGAGAGGGGTTAATAAAGTAATTATAATTGGTTTTTTAGGAAAAAATCCTGAAATACGCTATATGCCTAACGGTAATCCTGTTGTAAATATTATAGTTGCAACTTCAAGTCATTGGAAGGACAAGAATACTGGAGAAAATAAAGAAAAAACTGAATGGCATAGAATTGTAATATTTGGAAAATTAGCAGAAATTTCTAATGAATATTTAAAAAAAGGTTCTCAAGTTTATATTGAAGGTTATTTACAAACTAGAAAATGGCAAAACCAAAATGGGCAAGATAATTATATAACTGAAATAATTGTAAGTATAGGAGGGACAATGCAAATATTAAATAGTTTACGACAAAATGATAATAATAATTTATTAAATAAAGATAAAAATTTAAAAGAAATTCAAAATGATTGGAATAAAAAAACAAATACATCTAATGATATGATAGAAAAAAATGATAATAATAAATTATCTATAAGTAAAAATGAAAATCTTCTTGATTTTGAAGACGATATTCCATTTTAATTATTAAAAAATTTCAGAAAATTTATAATTAATATTATGCTTTATAATAATATTTTACTTTTTAAACTAAAAAAAAATTTTTCAAAAAATTTACCTTCTATTAAAGGTTCTGTAAAATTTTTAAATAAAAATACAGTAATTTTAGAAACAGACAAAAATGATATATATCATATTTCTTATATTTATTTAAAATATATTATGGAAGGAGATTATATATTAGCTAATATACAAAATATTAATAATAAATTACAAGTTATACCAATTAAATTATTAAAATCTAATATTAATATCTTCGAAGGAATAATAAAAAAAAAAATGGATACTATTTATATTATTCCTAAAAAAAAAATTTTATATAATAATATAATAAAATGTGTTATAGGAAGAGATATTAAAAATGATTTTAAAAATGGTGATCAAGTAATTGCAAAAATTATTCAACATCCTTTATTAAAAAAAAATAATGATTTATTTATAGCAGAAATAACAGAAATTATAACTACAAATAATAAACATTTAACCTCATGGTGGAAAATTTTATCAAAATATAATCTTTCAATTAATTCTCCTAGTAATGATCTATGTAAAAAAATAGAATTTTTAGATGAAAATATACATAGAAAAGATTTAACAAAATTATGTTTTATTACAATAGATAATAAAGATACTAAAGATATAGATGATGCATTATATATAGAAAAAATATCTAAAGAGGAATTATTAATTTATATTGCTATTTCAGATCCTACTTCTTATATTAAAAAAGATAGTAAAATAGATCAAATAGCATCAGAAAGAATGTTTACAAATTATTTACCGGGTTTAACAATTTCTTTATTGCCAAAAATTTTATCAGAAAATTTTTGTTCTTTACATCCTAATAAGAAAAGACCAGTTTTAATTTGTAAAGTAATAATTAATAAAAATGGTTTTTTAAATAAAAAAATAATTTTTTTTACCGGTTGGATAAAATCAAGAGCAAAATTAAATTATAATGATGTTTCAGATTTATTAGAAAAAAAAGGAACTTGGAAACCTAATAATAATAAAATTAAACAACAAATTTTTTTATTATATAAATTTTATTTATATCGTAAAAAATGGAATTATAAAAATATTGTAAATTTTAATAATACAGATTATAAATTTATTATTGATAATAAGGGTAATTTGTTAAATATAATAATAGAAAAAAAAAGAATAGCACATAAAATAATTGAAACTGCAATGATAACAGCTAATATATGTGCATCTGAAATATTATATAAAAATTTAGGTTTTGGTATATATAATATATATTATGGTTTTAATATCAATAAAATTGATAAAATAATAGAATTATTGAACGAATTTAATATTAAATATAATAAATCATTTTTAATGACTTTAAAAGGATATAAAACTATATATAATAAATTACAAGATTTAAAATTATCATTCGTTTTAAATAGAATAAAAAAATATCAATTAATTACATTATTTAATATAAAACCAGGTCCTCATTTTTCTTTAGGTTTAAAAAGATATGCTACTTGGACATCGCCTATTCGTAAATTTGGAGATATGATTAATCATAGATTAATAAAATCAATTATAAATAAAAAAGATAATATAGAAAAACCTTTAGATAATATATATATTAATATGAATCAAAAACGTTATTTACATAAACAAGTACAAAAAGATTTATATAATTTTTTATATTTAGAATATTTTAGAAATATTTCTATTCGTAATAAAATTTTTTTATCTGAAATTATTGATATATTATATTCTGGTATTAAAGTAAGATTTATTGAAAATGGTGCTTATGCTTTTATTCCTAAAAAATTTTTAAATAATAATTTTATTCTTAATCAGGAAAAAGGAATTATTTTAAATAAAAATAAATTATTTTTTAAAGTTACTGATAAAATAAAAGTTATTATAAAAAAAATAAATATTAATGGTATTATTGCTAAATTAATTCAGTAATTTATATTAGGTAAGTTTATATGACAGTTAAAGGACATATAATATTTACAATAACTAGTAGTATTTTAATACAACATTTTATTTTTTCTAAAATTATGTATCATGATGATTGGTGGCGTATTATCCCTGTTTCAATAATTACATGTTTATTACCAGATATTGATAATCCTAAATCTATTTTAGGACGTCAAATTAAAATGTTATCATATTTAATTAATAAAATATTTGGACATAGAGGATTTACACATAGTTTGTTATCTATTTTAAGTTTTGGATTTATTATTTTTTCTATTAATTTAAAATTAAATCATATTTTTGATGTTAGATTAGGTTTAATTATAGGTTATTGTAGTCATATTATTGCAGATATATTAACTCCATCTGGGGTGCCATTATTATGGCCGTATAAAAAAAAATTTAGATTACCCCTTATTACAAAAAAATTACTTAATGAAGATGTTTTTTGTTATTTATATTTAATATTTTCTTTATATTTATTGTATCCTATTTGTAATAATATTATAATAAAACTCTTTTATTAAAATATTTTTAAAAAATTAAATAAGTTTTATTATTTAGATAAAAATATAATAAGTAAGATAATATGTTATTAAAAAAAAAAATACTAGTTACATGTGCTTTACCTTATTCTAATGGTAGTATTCATTTAGGTCATATGTTAGAACATATACAAGCAGATATTTGGGTTAGATATCATCGTATGTGTGGGAATAAAATATTTTTTATTTGTGCTGATGATGCACATGGTACTCCTGTTATGTTAAAAGCTCGAGACTTAAATATAAGTCCTGAAGATTTAATTAATAAAATATATTATGAACATATTACAGATTTAAAAAAATTTAATATTAGTTATGATAACTATTATACTACACATAGTAATGAAAACTTTTTTTTTTCTAAATTAATTTTTAATCGTTTAAAAAAACGAAATTTTATTAAGAAAAAAATTATTAAACAATTATACGATTTTGTTCATAATATTTTTTTACCTGATAGATTTGTAAAAGGATTATGTCCTAATTGTAAATCTATAGATCAATATGGTGATAATTGTGAAAATTGTGGAGCAACTTATTCATCTATAGATTTAATTACTCCAATTTCTATTTTATCTAATACAACTCCTATATTATGTAATTCTGAACATTTTTTTTTTGATTTACCTCAATTTAATAATTTTTTAAAAAATTGGATTTATTCTAGTGTTTTAAATAAAAAAGTAAAAAATAAGATATATGAATGGTTCATTCTAGGTTTAAAAAAATGGGATATAACTAGAGATGGTCCATATTTTGGTTTTAAAATACCTAATTCTATTAACAAATATTTTTATGTATGGTTAGATGCTCCAATAGGTTACATGAGTACTTTTAAAAATTTATGTGATAATAAAAAAATTAATTTTTATGAATGGTGGAAAAGAGATTCAAATACAGAATTATATCATTTTATTGGAAAAGATATTATTTATTTTCATAGTTTATTTTGGCCTGCAATATTAGAAGGAAGTAATTTTAGAAAACCTACTAAATTATTTGTTCATGGTCATGTAACATTAAACGGATCTAAAATGTCTAAATCTAAAGGTAATTTTATTACCGCAAAACAATGGTTAAATTTTGTAGATTCTGATAGTTTACGTTACTATTATGCTTCTAAATTATCATCTGATATTAATGATATTAATTTTAATTTTTATGATTTTATGTTTAAAATAAATAGTGATATTGTAAATAAAATTGTTAATTTAGCTTCAAGAAATGCATATTTTATTAACAATTATTTTAATGATAGTTTATCTAAAAGTATTAATATGTCTTTATATTTAAAATTTGTTAAAAAATCTGAAATTATTCATGAATATTTTATGCAAGGTAAATTTAGTCATGTTATTAAACAAATAATAATTTTATCAGATAAAGCTAATTATTATATTGATAAATATAAACCATGGTTATTAATTAAAGATAATTTAAAAAAAAAAAAAGTTCATAGTATTTGTTCTTTAGGTATTAATATGTTTCGTGTAATAATGATATATATAAAACCAATTATGCCTATTTTATCTAAAAAAACAGAATTATTTTTAAAAAAAAAATTATGTTTAAATGAAATTAAATTACCTTTAATTAATAGAAAAATTAATAAATTTAAACCATTATTTTTTAGAATAAATATAAATAATTTAAAAAAAATACTAAAAAAGTAAATATAAAATTTGTTATTTTTTTATTTTTCAGTCTTTAAATATTAAAAAATTATTTTAAAATTCTAGGTACTCTTTTAGATACAGAACACATTAATTCATATCCAATAGTATTGGAAGATTTAGCAATATCATCTATTTTAATATTTTCTCCCCATAATTCTACTGAACTACCTATTTTAGCTGTTGGTATATTTGTTAAATCTATTACAATCATATCCATAGATACATTACCTAATATTAATGTTTTAATACCTTTAATTAAAACATATGTTTTATTATTAATGTTTCGAGGATAACCATCAGCGTAACCACATGCAACAATACCTATTCTATGTTTTTTTTTTGTATAATATCTACAATTATATCCTATTGTATCTCCTGGATATATTTTTTGAATAGATATTATTTTACTTTTTAATGTCATTACTGGTTGTATTTTTTTTTTAGAAATATCTTTCCAATCACCTGTTGGTGAAGCTCCATATAAAATAACTCCAGTTCTTATCCAATCATAATAACTATATGAATGCCATAATATTGCTGCAGAATTTGCGAATGAACATGGAAAATTATGATAAACATTAATATTTTTTTTAATATTATTTATTTGTTTTTTTACAAAATAAGAATTTTGAGAAGCATCAGCAAAATGAGTCATTAGAGTTATGTTATAAACATTAATTTTATTTTTAATAATATTTATTATTGGGATAACATCTTTTACGGGAAATCCTAATCTATTCATCCCAGTATTAATTTTTATGTATATATTAATAGGATATTTTGATTTATATTTAATTAAACTATTAAGTTGCCATTTATTATGTATTGTAATAGTTAAAAAATATTTATAAATAAAATATAATTCTTCTTTATTAAAGAAACCTTCTAATAATAGAATAGGTTTATTACAACCATTTTTTCTTAAAATTATAGCTTCATCTAATGTTAAAATAGCAAAACCATCACTATTATTTTTTATAATAGGATAAATATTTTTAATACCATGACCATAAGCATCTGCTTTTAATACTGACCAAACTTTAGATTTATATGCAATATTTTTTATTATTTTTAAATTATTTTTTAATGCATTACTATTAATAATAGCACAGATTGGTCTTACCATATATTTTTTCTCTTTTTTTTAAATAAAATTTTAATATATAAATATCATTATAATAAAAAAATATTTTATTTATAAAATTAAATATTTTAATATATAAAAATTTATTTAATTTTATTTTTTTAATTTAAATAAATATTTAATTTTAAATAAGTTTATTATATAATTAATATTAAAACTGTAATATTTCTTAGAAAAGGGTCTTAATAATGATTACCAGTAAATTTTGTATTGGTCAACAAGTAAGACATAAATTATTAGGTTTTTTAGGAGTTATAGTTGATGTTGATCCTGAATATTCTTTACGTGATCCCAAAATTAATGAAGTTGCTGAAAGCAAAACGTTACGTAGTAAACCATGGTATCATGTAGTTATGGAAGATGATAATGGGCAACCAATACATACCTATTTAGCAGAAGTTCAATTATCAGGAGAACCTTTTGGGAATGAACATCCAGAAAATTCTTCTTTAGATGAGTTATCAGTTGCAATAAAAAAACAATTAATAACACCTAGATTAAGAAATTAATATAAGCGGGGATATAAATAATATATTTTGTCCGCTTATTATTTTATATATATTATATTGTAATATAATTACAGATTATTAAGTTTAATAAAATTTATTGCATTACTAATATGATAAATAATTTTTTTTCTTCCCATTAAATAAATTATATTGTTAATAGGAGGAGTATTTTTTATCCCAGTAATTGCTAAACGTAAAGTCATAGCTATTTCTTTATAAGAAATATTTAATTTTAATAATATTATTTTAAATATATTATTAATACATTCTATGGACCATATTTCTATATTAGTTATTTTTTTTTTAAATATTTCTAAAATTATTTGAGTATTTTTATTTAAATAATTTTTAATTAATAAATTATTTTTATAACTTGGATTTTTATAAAAAATAAAACATAAATTATTTATTTCTTCTAATGTATTACATCTTTTATTAAATATTTTATATAAATTTTTTAATTTAGGACCATTATTAATGTTAATATTATTTTTATTACAAAAATTTTTTAAATAATTAAGCATATCATTTTCTGATAATTTACTTAAATAATATTTATTAAACCAATTTAATTTGTCTATATCAAAAATACTAGAAGATTTATTTAAATTTTTTAAATTAAATAATTTTTTCATTTCTTCTAATGAAAAAATTTCTTTATTTCCATAAGACCAACCTAAACGTAAAATGTAATTTAATAAAGCAATTGGTAAATAACCTTTTTCTTTATATTTTAAAACATCTAAATTACTATTTCTTTTAGAAATTTTTTTTCCTAATTTATCTTTAATTATAGAAACATGTGTATATATAGGGATATTTGCCCCAATAGCATTAATAATATGTATTTGTTTAGGTGTATTATTAATATGTTCTTCACCTCTAATTACATGAGTTATTTTCATATCCCAATCATCTATAACTACACAAAAATTATAAGTAGGAATTCCATCTGTTCTTTTAATTATAAAATCATCTAATTCATTATTATCAATTATTATTTTACCTCTAATTGTATCTGTAAATGTAATATATTTATTTTTAGGAATATGTAGTCTTACTGTATAAGGTAAATGTATATTAATTTTTGATTTATTATCAAAACATTTTCCATTATATTTAATTTTTTCTTTATTGAGAATTTGTTTTTGTTTATTTTTTTCTAATTCTTTTTTAGAACAATAACATTTATAAGCTTTTCCTTCATTTAACATAGTATTTATAATACTATTATATCTATTAATTCTTTTACTTTGTAAGTATGGTCCTTTATCCCAATCAATATTTAACCATTTTAAAGTATCAATAATATTTTTAATAAAAATTTTTTTTGATCTTTTAAAATCAGTATTTTCAATTCTTAATATAAAATTACCTTTATTTTTTCTAGCAAATAACCATGAATATAAAGCGGTACGTATATTACCTATATGTAGGTAACCAGTTGGGCTTGGTGCAAATCTAGTTATTATTTTCATAATATATAATTTTTTATTTAGATTAATACTATTATATTAGTATATAATTTTAAATTATTTTATTTTTATTTTAAATATTTTTGATAAAAATATTGACATTTGAGTATTAAAAAATATAGCATATAAGAATTATATATTTTGGGGTGATTAGCTCAGTTGGTAGAGTACCTCCCTTACAAGGAGGGGGTCGCCGGTTCAAGTCCGTCATCACCCATTAAATTTATAAATTGGGTCGTTAGCTCAGTTGGTAGAGCAGTTGACTTTTAATCAATTGGTCGCAGGTTCAAATCCTGCACGACCCAAATAGTATTTTCTTTATTATAAATAATAAAATTTTATAAAAAAAATTATTTTAATAAATAAAATAATAAACATATTAATTTTTATATTTAAAATATATACATTTTCTAAAAAATTTTAATATTATGTTAATAATAATTATTACAATAAAATTAATTTTATATATAAAAAAATTATTTTATTATTATTTAGTAATTTAATTATTTTTTATATATTAAAATAATTTTTTTAAATATTTTATTTAATAAAAAATTTTATAAAATTATATTTATAACTATATTTAGTTAATAAAATTTTTAATTTTTATCTAATAAAATATTTTTAAATAAAAATTAATTTATTTTTAATAAATCTAAAATTAATTAAAAAATATAAAAAACATAAAATTTTTTATTTATATATTATTTTTTAAATAAAATTATCTTAAATATTAATAGTATTATTATTATTTAGAAGAGATATTCTATATAAATAAATAATAAAAAAATATCTTAAAATTTAATAAAATATTTTAACTATTTATAAAATTTTTGAATAAATTTAATAATAAAGTTATTATTTTTATTTAATATACTTATTTGCGCTCTACAGGATTCGAACCTGTGACAAATAGCTTAGAAGGCTATTGCTCTATCCTACTGAGCTAAGAGCGCAAAATAATTATTTTGATTAATAATATCATTATTATAATATATATTCAAATTAATTAAATTAATTTTAATTAATAATTTTATTTAAAAAATGAGTAATTTAAAATGAATGCTAAAATTATTAATGGAAATATTATTGCAGAAAAAATATATATTAAAATTCGTGAAAAAATAAAAAATCTTTCTTTTAAAAAAAAAAGAAAACCTGGTTTAGGAGTAATTTTAATAGGTAATAATCCTGCATCAAAAATTTATATTAAAAATAAACTAAGAATTTGTGAAAAATTAGGTATTTTTTATACTAAATATAATTTATCTAAAAATATTAATGAAAATAAAATAATTGAAATTATTAATTTTTTAAATAAAAATAAATATATTGATGGTATTTTAGTTCAGTTACCATTACCTAAAAATATAAATATAATTAAAATTTTAGAGACAATACATCCATCAAAAGATGTAGATGGTTTTCATCCTTATAATGTTGGACGCTTATGTCAAAGAGTACCTTTATTACGTCCTTGTACTTCTTTAGGAATATTAAAAATATTAAAGTATTATAATATTAATATATGTGGTCTTAATGCGGTAATTGTAGGAGCTTCCAATATAGTTGGACGTCCAATGGCTATGGAATTATTATTAAATGGATGTACTATTACTATTACACATCGTTTTACAAAAAATTTATATCATTATATAAAATATGCAGATTTATTAATAGTAGCTATTGGAAAACCTAATTTTATACCAGGAAATTGGATTAAAATAGGTGCTATTGTTATTGATGTTGGTATTAATAAAATTAATGATAATAAGATTGTAGGTGATATTGATTTTAATTTAGCTAAAAAAAGAGCTTCTTATATTACTCCTGTACCTGGAGGAGTAGGTCCTATTACAATAGCAATTTTAATGCAAAATATTTTATATGCATATGAGAAAGCATAATTTCTTTTAGAATAAAGAAATTATGCTTATATAAAGTTAATTTTTAAGCCGGATTCTGTCTAAAACAGTCATTTATCTAGAATAATAATCACTTATTATTTCAAGCAGCTTACCCAGATTCATAGTACGGGTTATACGAATCTTATTTAGCCTTGCTCCTGGTGGAGTTTACATTGACGTATATTATTACTAATATACCGGTATGCTTTTACCATACCTTTTCACCCTTACCTTTTTTTCTAAAAAGGCGGTATTTTTTCTGTTGCACTATTCGTAAGTTTAAACTTCCCAGTAATTATCTGGCACCATACCCTATGGAGTCCGGACTTTCCTCTTTTATTAATTTATAAAAGCGACTGTTTTAATTAACTTTAGAATAATTATTCTACATGATTAGAATCATAATTAATATTTTTTTTTATATAAAACTTATATAATAAATTTTTTTTAATAGAAAAAATATCAGAAGTTATTTTTATTGCTTTTTTTGTTGATAATTCTTTTTTTAATTCTAAAAATGTTCTAATTATTTTAGAAGATATTTTATCACTATCATTAGATGATTTATATTTATATCCACTAATAACTAATACTATTTCTCCTTTTAATCTATTTAAATCTAATTTAAGCCATTTAATTAAATTTAAAATACTATTTCCATATATATTTTCCCATTTTTTTGTTAATTCTTTTATAAAAACTATATATCTATCTTTTCCAAAAATTTTTTTTATATCATATAAACATTCTAATACTCTATGTGTTGATTCATAAAAAATTAATGTTCTATTTTCTAATTTTAATTCATTTAATCTTTTAATTCTTTTATTTTTTTTATTAGATAGAAAACCTTCATAACAAAATCTATTTGTTGGTAAACCTGATACAGATAATGCTAAAATAGCAGCACATGGTCCTGGAATAGGTATAATTTTTATATTAATATATTGCGTACGACATAATTGAACAATTCGATATCCTGGATCATTTATTAATGGTGTTCCAGCATCAGAAACTAATGCAATATTATATCCTTTTTTAATTTTATCTAAAAATAATTTTATTTTTTTTTTTTCATTATATTCATAATATGAATATAATTTTTTTTTTATATTAAAAATTTTTAATAATATTCCTATTTTTCTTGTATCTTCAGCTAAGATATAATCTACCTTATTTAATATAATTAGAGCTCGTTTACTTATATCGTTATAATTACCTATTGGTGTAGCAACAATATATAAATGACCTAATTTAAAATTATTATTTTTCATTTTTTATAGTATTTAATTATTTAAAATATTTACTTTAATTGTTTTATAAAATATATTATTATATACATAATATATAGTTATTTATTTTGGAGGAATGGCCGAGAGGTTGAAGGCACCGGTCTTGAAAACCGGAAATAGGAAACTATTCGAGAGTTCGAATCTCTCTTCCTCCTATCTAAAATATTTTAATTATTTAAATATATTTTATTTTAAATAAAGTATAAAAATGTATTCATATAAAAAAAAAAATAATTTATGGAATAAAAAAATAGCAATTAAAATTGCATCTTCAGAAAAAATTATATTAACAATAAATCATTGGAAAGTAATATATACATTAAGGTTTTTATATTTTAAATATAAAATAAACCCAAATTTACGTATATTAATTAATATTTTAAAAAAAAAACATGGTGATATTTATTGGGATAGTATTGTACTTTTTCAATTATTTCCTAAAGGGATTTTAAAACAAGCTTTAAAAATTGCTGGATTACCAAAAAATAATGTCTGTTTATAAATAAAAATAATTTAAATTAAATTAGTATTTAAAACAAAACATTATCATTATAATGATAATGTTTTGTTTTATGAGAAAAAATATTTTTGACATTTATAATAAAATTTTTCCATACTATAATAAATAATAATCCATATAAAACTATTTATAATAGTTTGTAAAAATAATTCTTGATAATTAAAATTTATATTATTTATATAATAAACAATAGTATTAATTATAAAAGAAATATATATAATTAATAAAAATTTATAAACTATGTTTAAATGTATTATTAATTTATGATTAAATGATAAAAAATATGTTAATATACATAATAATAAACTATGTATTCCTAATATATAATTAGCAAAGAAATCAATTAATAATCCTATAAAAAAACTTGTCATAATATTAATTATGTATGGATATTTTAAGATCCAATAAATTAAAATTAATACTAACCAAGGTATTTGTAAAATAATATTACTATTTTTAGTAAATAAATTTTGTAAAAATAATGATATTAAAAAAGTTGTATAGATAAATAATCTTAAGAAATAATTTTTCATATTTTATTTTGAATTCATTAATAGTATTAAATATTTTATTTTTTCTATTTGTAAAAATGGTTTTACATAAACTATATTAAAATTTTTTTTTTTATCAAAAAATATATTAGTTATAATACCTACTGGGTATCCTATAGGATATTTTTCATCTAATCCAGATGTAACTAATATATCTCCTTTATGAATAATAATATCTGTAGATATATATTCAGAATGTAAATTTTTTGTACATCCACTACCGTTAATTATAAATTTAATATCACTATTTTTTATTTGTACCGGTAAAAAAATTTTTTTATTACAAATTAATGAAACTTGACTACTTTTATTATTACTTACTATTACTTGTCCTACAATACCCTTATCGTTAAGAACTATTGTTCCTGGTACTATATTATCTTTTAAACCTTTATTAATAAATATTATATCTCTATTAATAGGAAAAAACATAGGTATTATTTCAGCTAAAATACTTTTTTTTTCTTTTAAAATAGATAATTGTAAAATATTTCTTAAATTAATATTATCATGTTTAATTTTTTGTAAACTATATAATTCAATATTTTGTTTTAATATTTTATTATTTAAATATTTATTTTTTTTTTTTAAAACATTATATTCTATAAAATAATTTAATGTATTTTTATATACATAAAATGGTTTATTTAAAAAAAAATAAATCGGACTAATTCTATTATTAATAGAATATCTTAATTCTATTAAATAATTAGAATATATATCTGTAATTACAATTACAATAGAAATTATTATAGTAATAATTATTCTTAATTTAAAAATAGGTTGTTTGTTAAAAATTAATTTCATAAATATATCATCTTAATTTATAATAATTTTATTCTTCACTAAATAAATCACCTCCATGTATATCAATCATATCTAGAGCTTTTCCTCCCCCTCTTGCTACACAAGTTAATGGGTCTTCAGCAATAGATACTGGTATACCGGTTTCTTCAATTAATAATTTATCAAAATTTTTTAATAGTGCTCCACCTCCAGTTAATACCATTCCTTTTTCTGCTATATCAGCAGCTAATTCAGGAGGACATTGTTCTAATGCAATCATTACCGCACTAACTATCCCAGTTAAAGGCTCTTGAAGAGCTTCTAAAATTTCATTTGAATTTAATGTAAAACCTCTTGGAACTCCTTCTGCTAAATTTCTTCCTCTTACTTCCATCTCTAATAATTCTTCATTATTATTATAAGCTGAACCTATTCTATGTTTAATTCTTTCTGCTGTAGCTTCTCCAATTAAAGAACCATAGTTACGTCTTACATGATTAATAATAGCTTCGTCAAATCTATCTCCTCCTATTCTTACAGAAGAAGAATATACTACTCCATTAAGTGATATAACAGCTACTTCAGTAGTCCCCCCTCCTATATCTATAACCATAGAACCTGTTGCCTCTGAAACAGGTAACCCGGCACCAATTGCTGCTGCCATAGGTTCTTCTATTAAAAAAACTTCTCTAGCTCCAGCTCCTTGTGCTGATTCACGTATTGCTCTTCTTTCAACTTGAGTAGCACCAACAGGAACACATACCAACACCCTTGGACTAGGTTTCATAAAACTGTTACTATGTACTTGTTTAATAAAATGTTGTAACATTTTTTCAGTAATAAAGAAATCTGCTATAACCCCATCTTTCATTGGTCTAATTGCAGAAATATTTCCTGGAGTTCTTCCTAACATTTGTTTAGCATTATATCCAACAGCAGCTACACTTTTAGGAAAACCTGTCTTATCTTGTCTAATTGCTACGACAGAAGGTTCATTTAAAACAATTCCTTTTCCTTTAACATAAATTAAAGTATTTGCTGTTCCTAAATCTATAGATAAATCATTAGAAAACATTCCCCGAAATTTTTTAAACATGATAAAAAAACCTGATTTTATATTTTATAGTTATTTTAGTTAAATATAGTTCTTTATATCTATTAATAGATAATATCATTTTATTTATAATAAATAAATTATATTTTATAAATAAATAAATTTTTTTAAAAAAGAAGTTTACTTTATAGAGTAAATATATACTATATATAATGAAATAAAAATATTTTAACTATCAAATATATATACAATAATAATGAATAATATAAATTATCATATTTTAGTTTTAAATGGCCCTAACTTAAATCTTTTAGGAACCAGAGAGACTAAAATATATGGAAAACAATCTTTAAAAGATATTATTAATATTTTATCTAAAAAAGCTCAAAAAAAACATTGTAAATTAAGTCATTTTCAATCTAATGCGGAATATAAATTAATTAATTATTTAATTAAGTATAAAAATAATTTTAATTATATTATTTTTAATCCTGCTGCTTTTACTCATACTAGTATTGCTTTACGAGATACTTTATTAGCAATAAATATTCCTTTTATAGAATTACATATTACAAATATATATAAAAGAGAAATTTTTAGAAAAAAATCATTTTTTTCAGATATTTCAAATGGAGTTATTTTAGGATTAGGTACATATGGTTATGTTTTAGCTTTAAAAATAATTTTTAAAAGATTATTATTATCAAAATAAATTTTAGGAAATAATTTTTTTATCTTATTTTTTTAAAAAAAATATAAGGATTTATTTCCCCATAATTACCTATAATTTTAATTTCTGGTTCTAACCAAACTTCAAATTTTTTTCCAACTGCATTATATATTTTTATAGCTAATTTAAGAATATCCATTCCTGATGAATTATTAAATTTATTTATAATAATTAAAGATTGTCTTGGATATACCATTACTCCTTTTCTTATATATCCTTTAAATTTACATTTATCAATTAACCATCCTGCGGATAACTTAAAATTATTTTTTTCTAAAGTAAAAGGCATGTCAGAAAATATTTTTAATAATTTAAAACCTAATATATGAGATATAACTGGATTTTTAAAAAAACTTCCTGCATTTCCATAAATTTTTGGATTAGGAATTTTTTTTTTTCTAAGATTACAAATATAATTAAAAATTAATTGAGGAGTAATATTACTATATTTTAATTTTTTTAAATCATTATAATTTAAATTAGGAACCCATTTTTTAGATAAAGATAAACCTACAGCAATAATTATATAATTTTTATAACTATATTTAAAAATACTATCTCTATATTTAAAATTACATTTTTTTTTATTAATTCTTTTAATTTTTTTACTGCTAGGATTAATAATATCTACATATTCACAAAAATTTTGTATGCTAGCACCATAAGCACCAATATTTTGAACTGGAGCTGAACCGACACGTCCTGGAATTAATGCTAAATTTTCTAAACCATAAATTTTATTTTTAATTGTAAATTTTACAAGTTTATGCCAATTTTCCCCAGAATTTATATGCAAATTCCAATATTTTTTAGATTCACTTATATAAATACCTTTTATTCTATTAATAATAACTAAACCATAAAAATTTTTTAAAAATAAAACATTACTACCTTCTCCTAAAATTATACAAGGAAAATTTTTTTTTTTATATTTATTATATAATAAACATAATTGTTTTAACTCTTTAACTTGCACAATTTTACTAGCATTAACATTTATATTAAAAGTATTTAATTTTTTTAATGAATATTTACAAGTTTTTTTTTTATACATCATATTATATACATTATTATTCCTGGTATTTACCTACTCTTACATGAGGTAAACCTCATACTACCATCGGCACAACAACGTTTCACTTCTGAGTTCGGAATGGATTCAGGTGGTACCATTGCGTTATTTATACCAGGAATTTATTAAACTATAAAATAATTAATTAATAATTAAATCTAAACGATTCTGGTGTTGTAAGGTTAAGACTCACGGGTGTTTATTAGTACTGGTTAGCTTAACATATTACTATGCTTACACATCCAGCCTATCAACGTCATAGTCTTTAACGTCCCTTAAGGAATTATTGTAAATAATTAACAAAAATTCAGGGAAGATTAATCTTAAGATAAGCTTCGCGCTTATATGCTTTCAGCGCTTATCTTTTCCGTATTTAGCTACCGGGCAATGCTATTGGCATAACAACCCGAACACCAGAGATACGTTCACTCCGGTCCTCTCGTACTAGGAGCAAATTCTTTCAATCTTCCAACGCCCACGGCAGATAGGGACCGAACTGTCTCACGACGTTCTAAACCCAGCTCGCGTACCACTTTAAATGGCGAACAGCCATACCCTTGGGACCTACTACAGCCCCAGGATGTGATGAGCCGACATCGAGGTGCCAAACACCGCCGTCGATATGAACTCTTGGGCGGTATTAGCCTGTTATCCCCGGAGTACCTTTTATCCGTTGAGCGATGGCCTTATCATACAGAACCACCGGATCACTAAGACCTGCTTTCGCATCTGTTCGAATTGTCATTCTTACAGTTAAGCCAGCTTTTGCCTTTGTACTAACCTCACGATTTCCGACCGTGATTAGCTGACCTTAGTACTCCTCCGTTACTCTTTAGGAGGAGACCGCCCCAGTCAAACTACCTACCAGACACTGTCTCTAACCCGGATAACGGGTTTAGGTTAGAATAATAAACATTAAAGGGTGGTATTTCAAGGGTGGCTCCATACCAACTAGCGCTGATATTTCATTGCCTCCCACCTATCCTACACATCAATATCTACTAATCAATATCAAGCTATAGTAAAGGTTCACGGGGTCTTTCCGTCTTGCCGCGGGTACACTGCATCTTCACAGCAATTTCAATTTCACTGAGTCTCAGGTGGAGACAGTCTGGCCATCATTACGCCATTCGTGCAGGTCGGAACTTACCCGACAAGGAATTTCGCTACCTTAGGACCGTTATAGTTACGGCCGCCGTTTACCGGGGCTTCGATCAAGAGCTTCTTATTAAAATAATAACCCTATCAATTAACCTTCCGGCACCGGGCAGGCGTCACACCGTATACGTCCACTTACGTGTTTGCACAGTGCTGTGTTTTTAATAAACAGTTGCAGCCAGCTATTATCTTAGACTGATTTCAGCTTCAAAAGTAAATTTTTTCACTTACAATCAGCGTGCCTTCTCCCGAAGTTACGGCACTATTTTGCCTAGTTCCTTCACCTGAGTTCTCTCAAGCGCCTTAGTATTCTCTACCTGACCACCTGTGTCGGTTTAGAGTACGATTCAATATTATTTAGAGCTTAGAGGATTTTCTTGTAAGTATGGTATTAATTACTTAAATACAATAAAGTATTTCGTCATAACGCCTTAATGTTATAATTATCCGGATTTTCCTAAATAATTCATCTAAACGCTTAAACCAAGACTACCATCACCTGGCTAATTTAACCTTCTTCGTCCCCCCTTCGCGATAATAATGAGTACAGGAATATTAACCTGTTGTCCATCGATTACGCTTTTCAGCCTCATCTTAGGTGTCGACTTACCCTACCCCGATTACCGTTGGATAGGAACCCTTAGTCTTTCGGCGAATAGGTTTTTCACCTATTTTATCGTTACTCATGTCAGCATTCGCACTTCTGATATTTCCAACAAACTTCACAATTTATCTTCAACAATTTACAGAACGCTCCCCTACCCAATAAAAAAATTATTTATTGTCGCAGCTTCGGTGTATAATTTAGCCCCGTTAAATCTTCCGCGCAGGACGACTAGACCAGTGAGCTATTACGCTTTCTTTAAATGATGGCTGCTTCTAAGCCAACATCCTGGCTGTTTATGCCTTCCCACTTCGTTTCCCACTTAATTATAACTTAGGGACCTTAGCTAGCGATCTGGGTTGTTTCCCT